>JAAXGX010000092.1:34204-36409 GCA_012271165.1 Vicinamibacteraceae bacterium
CGAAGGTCCCGCCGATCGCAGGCATCCACCACCGTCGCGGCGAACGCATCGGAACCCGACCGCGGCAGCTCCCGGAACGCATCCTGCAGCCGACGGGCGCGAAGCGCACCGTCCACCTCCAAGGCCCTCGCGCGCCTCTCCGGCAACGGATCCCGGAAGCCGAACAGCCGGCTGTCGGCGACCCAGATCGAGGGATGCGACCGCCGGGGCAACGCCACCTTCCCCTCCAGCCGCCGGCCGATCTCCACCGAGAGCGCCACCTCGTACACGAGGTCGCCGTGCGTCCGGAGACGGCGCCGTTGCGGCAGCGCCTCGTCGTCCTCGTGAATCGCCGCGTCCGTCTGGTCGCACGAGTCCAGCCAGTCCGACTCCGCCTCCCGGCGCGCGTCGACGCGGTCCATCAGCTCGCCGCGGTCCTCGCGGGGCGACTCCGGGTACCGCTGAGTGCGCATCCCGGCCGGGCGCACCGACGTACGGCCGCGCGTGCGTCTAGCCACGAGCCGGCTCCGCCCCCGCCGCCCCGGCAACCCCGGCCTCGGGAGCGCCGCCCGACCCCGGCGGCGGCAACGGCGGATCGCCGGGATCGATCTCGAGCTCGTGCTCCGGCGGGCTCTCGCCGGCGTCCTCCTCAAGCACCGTCTCGTAGAACTCGCTGTCGGTCCCGAAGATCGCATCCGCCGCCGCGGCCTCGGACATCGCGACCACGTCGACCTGGAGGTTCCACTCCCGGATCTGCTCCATCGTGAGAACCACCGTGCGGGCGCGCGACTGCATGGCCGCCTCGAACTCCTCCCGCGTCTCGGGCACCAGCGCCGTCTCCACGACGCCACGCCGCCGCAACCTCCTCTGCTTCATCGAGCTGTCCTCCGAAAAACGCGCACTAGCGCGCGACGTCCATCGCCGGCGGCGGATGCCGCCGCCCGTACTCCGTCCGAGGCTCCTCCAACCCGAGCGACCGGCACGCGCGCACCACCGTGCGCTCGGCGTAGTCGCGCGGATTGGACTTGTCCTCCCGGAACTCCGCCAACTCCTGAATCAGCACGCCGGGCGACTCGCCGGCGCGCAGCGCATCCACCACCTGTGCCCAGTCGGCCTCCGACTGCGACGCCGGCACGATCCGCCCGTAGAGATACCGCCGGGTAGGCGCAGCGCCGGCCGAAGGCGAACGCTGCACCCGCGCCGGCACGCTCACCCGCCGCGGGGGCATCACCGACCGAAACGCCCTGGGCTCCCACCACTGACTCCCCACGCCCGAGCGGTCGTACACGTGCCTCGCGACCTGCGCGACCCGCACGCCGCCGCGCCCCGGCTTCCGGTTCACGAACCCCGGCACCCGCATGACCCGCGTCACGTCCACCACCGCGGGGTCCGCCTCGTACGCGGCGGCCAGGCGCCGGTTGACCTCCTCGGCGCCGGCCCTCGTCCACGCCGCCGGGTCCACATGCCAGAGGACCTGCCAGCGCCCGACCGACGAGCGCACCACGACGGCCGGCATCGGGACCTGGCCCGCCCGCACGTCGCGCATCAGCGTCCCGATGCGCTGATCGCCCTCGGCGTCGAAGTCCAACTGGAGACGCCGGACCTCCGCAACGGAGCGACTGCTGCCCGGCTCCATCGGGTTCACCGAACAGAACACGTCGCTCCCCGCGTCGTTCGCCTGCCGCAGCATCCGCTGACCCGCCGGATGGCACCAGTAGCCGACAGCCCGCGTGCGCTGCACCACGCCGCCCTGAGCACCACGGTCCCGCAGCACGACCGTCGCGTGATCCTCCGGACCGAACAGCTCCGAGAACCATTCCACCGACGCACGGTGCCAGGCCGCTCGTTCCGTAAGGCGCGGAGACCCGCTCACCTTCTCCTCCGAGCACGCCCGAACCGCCGGTGGCAACTCTCATTGACACAACAAGCGGATACAAAGAAGCGGTCCACTCCCTGCACACATCCCGCTTATACCGCCAATCAAATGGAAGGGACAGGCTTTGTACCCCAAGCGGTAATCACTTTTTTCGGGAGCGTCCGAACAACGTGAAACGGACGACGCAAATCAGGAAGGTGGATTTTTCCAATTGAAACGATCCGAATCGACCACGACGACCGTGCCGGCCGCGTAATCGTGCAACGCGCGCCGGCGCTCATCGAATACCACGACGCCCAGCAACAGCCCGCGCCCGAAGAGCAGCTGGAGGACCTTCGCGACGTAGCGCA
>JAAXGX010000001.1 GCA_012271165.1 Vicinamibacteraceae bacterium
TACACCTGCGCCTACACGAACACCATCTGCTGGCGCAGCGCGACGACGCCGCTGCCGATGGAGACCAACCCGCGCGCGGTCTTCGAGCGGCTGCTGGGCGACGCCGGCGGCACCGACCCCGCCGCTCGGCTGGCCCGCATCGAGCAGAACCGCAGCCTGCTCGACGCCGTGAACGACAAGCTCGCGCGGCTCCGCCGCGATCTCGGGGTGGGCGACCGCCGCAAGCTCGGCGAGTACCTCGAGGCCGTCCGGGACGTCGAGCGCCGCATCCAGAGGGCCGAGGCGCAGGTGGACCGGCCGCTCCCCGAGATGGCGCCGCCGCTGGGCGTCCCGGCCACGTTCGAGGAGCACGCGAAGCTGATGTTCGATCTGCAGGTGCTGGCGTACCGCACCGACCTGACGCGGGTCGTCACGTTCATGGTGAGCCGCGAGTTCAGCAGCCGGACCTATCCGGAAATCGGGGTGCCCGAGGCGCACCACCCGACGTCGCACCACCGCTACGACCCGGCCAAGCTCGCGAAGCTGGCGAAGATCAACGCCTACCACACCACGCTGCTGGCGTACTACCTGGACCGGCTGCAGAGCACTTCGGACGGGGACGGCTCGCTGCTGGACCAGATGACGCTGCTGTACGGCGGCGGCCTGAGCGACGGACACCGCCATTCCTCGGACAACCTGCCGATCCTGCTCGTCGGCCGGGCCGGCGGCCGCCTGCGGGGAGGACGCCACGTGCGGTGCCCCGAGGCGACCCCCATGTCCAACCTGCATCTCACGCTCATGGACACGCTCGGGCTGCCCGCCGAGCGCTTCGGCACGAGCACCGGCGCGCTCGACGCGGTGCTGGCCCTCTGACCGACCACCACCAGGAAGCCCGCATGCGTGCGAGCGCCTTGCGCCGCGTGGCGGCAGGCTTCGTCCTGCTGCTGTCCGTGCCGGCCGGGGCGCAGCGCGCCGACCTGCGGCTGGTGGACGCCGTGCGGCACGGCGACCGGCAGGCGGTGAGCACGCTGCTGCGGGCCGGGATCGACGTGAACGCGCGGCAGCCCGACGGGGCCACGGCGCTGCACTGGGCAGCCTACCGGGACGCTCTCGACACCGCGGACCTGCTGCTCGGAGCCGGCGCCCGCCCGGACGCGGCGAACGAGCTCGGGGTCACGCCCCTCTATCTGGCCTGCGAGAACGGCAGCGCGGCCCTGGTGCGGCGCCTGCTGGCCGCGGGCGCGGCGCCGAACGCGACGCTGCGCGGCGGCGAGACGGCCCTGATGACCGCCGCGCGCACGGGGAGCGTCGGCGCGGTGACCGCGCTCCTGGACCACGGCGCCGACGTGCATGCCCGGGAGACGAAGGAGGGGCAGACCGCCTTGATGTGGGCCGTGTCGCAGCGGCATCCCGCAGTCGTGCGGGCGCTGCTCGAGGCCGGGGCGGACGTCCGCGCCCGCTCGCGCGTACGTCCCGTGGCGACGGCGAGCTCGCCCCGCACCGGTGCGGCCGAAGGCGTGACCGTCATCGACGAGGGCGGGTTCACGCCGCTCCTGTTCGCGGCCCGGCAGGGGGACCTCGCGTCGGCGCGCCTGCTGCTGGCGGCGGGGGCCGACCCGAACGATACGGCCCCGTCCGGCACGAGCGCGCTCGTCGTGGCGGCCCACAGCGGGCACGGCGAGCTCGCCGCCCGGCTCCTCGACCAGGGCGCCGACCCGAACGCCGCCGGGGCGGGCTACGCGGCGCTGCACGCGGCGGTCCTGCGCGGCGACGCCGACCTCGTCGGCGCCCTGCTGGCTCACGGCGCCGACCCGCACGCCCGCCTGCAGAACGGCAGCCCGCATGCCCGCTACGGCAAGTTCTTCGCGCTGGAGATGCGCTTGACCGGCGCCACGCCGCTCTTCCTGGCCGCCAAGTACGCCCGGGCCGACATCATGCGCCGGCTGGCCGCGGCCGGCGCCGACCCGCGCGCGCGTCTCGCCGGCGGCGTGACCCCCCTGATGGCCGCCGCGGGCATGCTCACGCCGGGGTTCGTGCAGGCCGGGAACGATCGTCGCGGGCGGGCCATCGACACCGCCGAGATGGAGCTCGCCCTCAGCCAGGACCCGGATCGGCGCCGGCTCATGAACAGCGGCATCGACGCCGTGCAGGCGGCCGTGGCGCTGGGCGCCGACGTCGACGCCGCGAACGACGACGGCGACACCGCCCTGCACCTCGCGGCGCATCACGGCTTCAACAGCGTGGTCCGCTACCTGGTCGGCCAGGGCGCCGACCTGCACATGCGGAACGCGCGCGGGCAGACGCCGCTCGACCGGGCGCTGGGACTCACCGGCCGCGTGCCGGCCAGGAATCCCCTCACCGACACGGACATCGGCACGGCAGACCTGCTCAGGGCATTGGGCGCCAGCGAGTAGCCGGCGGCCGGCCCGGGAGCCGCCGCGGCATCCCTGCCCGACGCCTCAGGCCGGACGCAGGGGCCGGAAGAACGTTCTCAGGTCCTGAACCAGCAGCGCGGGCTCCTCTATCGCGGGAAAGTGGCCGCCGGTCTCGTGGTGCGACCAGAGCGTCACGTGCTCCGGCACCGCTTCGACCAGCGACCGGGGCGGCCGGGCCCGCGACGTGATGCCGTAGAAGTCGAAGTACCCCTCCGGCACGCGGCGGCCGCCCGCCGGCCGGTCCTGCTGCCCGCGCGCCGCCGCCAGCGCGGCGCGCATGTTGTCCAGCGTGAGCCCCACGCTGCGCGGCGCCGGGGGCGTTCTGAACATGCCGGCCGAATAGTAGATGCGCACCGCCGTGCCGATCGAGCCCGTGTGCCAGTAGATCGACACCAGCGTCAGAATCTCGTCCCGGGTGAACTTGTTCTCCGGATGCCCCTGGCAGTCGCTCCAGGCGCGCAGCTTCTCGACGACCCAGGCCGCGAGGCCCGCCGGCGAGTCGGTCAGCCCGTACGCCAGCGATTGCGGCTTCGTGCCCTGGATGAGCTGATACGCCGTCTCCTCGGCCGCGTAGCGATCCATGCTACGCTACACAGTCGGCCAGCGTCGTCCAGAGCAGTCCGAGTTAGCCCGTAAATAACGCAGTAGTAGTCATTTATGATTCTCACCCGGGTCTTGACTCGAGCCGGACCGGCCAGTAGAATCCATCCGACTCCGCCGCATAACGGTGGGCGGACTGGTAGGTATCATGCTCCCGACACGACCCCCGAAGACCAAGCCCCGAGGCCGGCAGCCCGAACACGCCCTCACCAACGCCTTCGTCCGAAACGTCGGCCGAGCCGGACGCTACTGTGACGGGCACGGCTTGTACCTCGACGTACGGCCCACCGGCAGCCGCAGCTGGGTACAGCGGCTCGCCATCCGCGGCCGGCGCCGCGAACTCGGACTCGGCGGCTTCCCGCTCGTCTCGCTCAAGGAGGCCCGCGAGATCGCCTTCGCCAACCGCAAGCTCGCCCGCTCCGGTGGCGATCCGCTCGCCGAGAAGCGCCGCGCCAGCGGCATGCCCACCTTCGCCGAGGCCGCCGAGCGGGTCTGGAACGACCTGCGCCCCGGCTGGCGCAACCCGAGGCACGCCCACAACTGGAAGTCGAGCCTCACCCGGTTCGCGTTCCCGCACATCGGCAGGATGCCCGTCTGTGACGTGACCAGCGCCGACGTCATCGACACCCTGCGGCGGATCTGGCACGAGCACCCCACCACGGCCCGGCGCGTCCGCCACCGGATCCGCGCTGTGCTGGAGTGGGCGGTTGCGATGGAGCTTCGCAACGACAACCCTTGTGACCGCATCGGCCCGGCGCTCGGCCCGCAGAACGACATCGTGACGCACCGGCAGGCGCTTCCGCATCGCGACGTGGCGGCGGCGCTCGCGGCGGTGAGAGCGTCGGACGCGGCTCCCCTCGTCAAGCTGGCGCTGGAGTTCCTCGCGTTGACCGCCGTGCGGTCCGGCGACGTGCGCGGGGCGCTGTGGGCTGAGATCGACAGTGCGGACCGCGTGTGGACCATTCCGGCCACGCGCATCAAGATGAAGCGCGAGCACCGGGTGCCGCTGTGCGGGCGCGCCATCGAGATCCTCGACGCTGCCCGGGCGCTCGGCGACGGCAATCCCCTCGTGTTCCCGACCCCCCGCGGCAAGCAGTTCACCGGCATGGCCCTGTCGGGTCTGCTCAAGCGCCTGGAGATCGCCGCGGTCCCGCACGGGTTCAGATCGTCGTTCCGGGACTGGGTGGCCGAGGAGACGGATCACCCGCGCGAGGTCGCCGAGGCGGCGCTGGCCCACCTGGTCCGGAACCCGGTCGAGGCGGCCTACGCGAGATCGGATCTGTTCGAGCGGCGGCGGCGGCTCATGAACGACTGGGCCGCGTACATCGCGAACACCACCTCCGAGCAATCTACCGACGCCGAACCAGAGCCAGCACAACAGGGAGTCGGACCGCGGCACCCTGACCCGCGATGAACCGATCCGATCCCCTCGCTTGAACCACGGCCCGCCCAACGAGTCGAGCGCGGTGGAGATCACGGGCCGACATCAGATGAAGTACGGATCGAGCGGCGAGGACATCGAGCGGGACCGGCGAACAGGATCAAGATCCCGGAGAGCGACGAAGGCGATCCAGGTGGAGAGAGAGGCCGGCGCACGACGATCAGAGGAACACGAACATGCTGGCTCTCCACAACCGTTGGTAGTGGAGAGCCAGCATACCCCATGTGCTACATGGGACTGGCGGGGGGCGCCGCCCCCTCGACCCCCGACGAGTAAGATGCGGCGCGTCGCCGCGCCGGTTCGGAGCCCGCTCTCCATGCGGCCGTGGCCGGGCCGTTCGACCAGCGGAAGGGTGAGCGCCGGGCGGTCCGCGGCGTCCGGCAGCGCACGGTCGCCCACCGCTGTCAACCCGCTGCCGCGGGTCCTCCGCGTGCGCTTCGGCCCTTACAGGGTGACAGCGGCGACCGACCGTGCGGGAATGGCTGTTGCGGGCCAGCCGGAAGGCTGACCCGCGATCCACTGCCCGTCAGACGCGACGCCTGCGGCCCGCTCCGTTGTCGCGGAGCATCGGAGCCGAAACCGCATCTACCAGCACGATCTCGCTGATTCGTCCAGTCCGTCTTGAACCGGGATTGGTCATGCGCTGATCAGCGCCGGCCGGCAGCCCCATGCGTTGCGCGGCAGGTTGTCGAGATCCACGCCGAAGTGGGAGGCGTGCTGGTCGAGGAGGTCTCGCCCGGCCGGATGAAGTCCAACCACGTGCGCGATCTCAGACGCCGTCGCAACGTACAGTCCACCGGCGACACGGCACCACGTCGCTGTTTTGCGGCGCTCGGACGTCAAGGGGCTTCGCCGTCCACTCTCCTACCTACCCGGATAGACGCCGGAAACTTCAATTCCCTCGCTCTTCAGATAGGGCAGCAAGCAAGACAACATTCACGATTGCCGCTGCCGCGTACCCATACCAAGACGAGCTAACCCGCCTGCCCTTCGCAGTCCTCGTGTAGCCAGCCCGGAAGCAGTCAATCTGCTCGTCGGGAATCCCTGTCATCGCACTCGCCGGAGCCTGCGGGTTGGACGAATGCGCAATAATAGGCATTATCGGAACAAAGAACACGTTGGTGAAGAATCCACCTGTGAACCATCCGCCTCTGCCTTGTCTCTCCATGCCCGCAGTCTCACCCAAGGCAGTAGCAGATTGGCAATCGGTCGGTTGGCGTTCGAGAGTCCAACTCCGCGCCATGCGGATGGCAGACTCCCGGAGTGGTCCTGCATCGACTGGAGCCGTCAAGGAGGTAAGCAACGCGGTAGTCACGACGACCGACTTGACTTTTCTCATCACCGTTCCTCTTCCAAATAAGCACCATATGTGCTCCGGCGATCCAGCGAAATCCCGGACGACCTGCAATTCCCGCATCGCGCCGAGAAACGCGCGGTCCCGACCCCGCAGTGCAGTGGCGAGTTGGCCGGCTCGTTGCGTGGCGCCCAGAGCGCTCCAGGCAGCGCCCCACTGGCAGAGGCAACCTGAGCAGAGACATGCGCCGCGGCCCGATCGGCAGGAGACTGCCTCACACGACTTCCTCAGCGGCCTGCCGAATGGAGTCCGTCGGGCGCCCGTGATGGGCGTCGGCCTGTTCGGACGTGAGCTTGGCGGCCGTCAATGCGCACGCGATGGCATGGGTGTCGAACACAGACCCATGGTACAACGGGTCGTCCCCATCCCCATGCGGCGGAACGGCTGCCTCGCGCGATTCGTCAACTGTACGAGGAGCCAAGCGGAGCCCCGAGGCCCGATCCGTCCGCAGGTCCGCAGCCGATGACGGGCCCGCCGCAGTCCGGCACGATGCACAGGCCGGCGGTCCGGTCGCGCCGGTCCGCCGTCACGGTCCGCAGTCCACGCAGTCCGCACTGGGGCGAGGCTCACTGGCTCATCTGGGGCCGGATAGGGGCTCGCAGGGCAATATGCTGAAGCGCGACGAGCGCAAGGAGCGACGGGTCGTTGCTGCCTACCTTGTGGGGCTGATCGTCATCGTCTGGCTGATTGACCAGACGATGATGCAGGGGCACTACACTTGGTTGGCGGTTCGTGTCCCGCTCGCTCTGACTCGCGAGTTGCTCGGTGTGCCGCACGTGTGGTAGGTGCCAACCGGCGACGAGTTGGAAGGGCTTCTTGCATGGATGCTACCGCTTGGTCAGTCGGAGGTCCGCGTCCGCAGGTCCGCAGCCGGTGTTCGCTGTCCGCTGGAATCCGATGGGCAACGATGGACGCAACGAGGGGAACATGCGCCTGTGAAGTGAGTAAGCTATTTATTATCAGTGTGTTACATGGTTTGCGTGCCAGAGTTCCATGCTCTCCCAGTACGCGCGCTCCTCGGCGGTGCGCGGCTCCACGCGCGTGCGCGGCGGCTGACCGGGGGTCGTGACGCCGATGACCCGTTCGGGGGCGCGCGCGGCGATCCGGCTGCCCACCTGGCTGCCCCAGTCACTGCCGTACGTGCCGAACCGGTCGTAGCCCAGCCTGTCCATCAACCCGATCCACAGCTCGGGAATGCTGTCCGGCGTGAAGTCCGCGAGCGGCTCGCCGGAGAAGCCGTACCCGGGCAGCGACGGCACGATGACATGGAACGCCTCGGACGCGTCGGCGCCGTGCCCCTCGGGGTCGACGAGGGCCGGCACCGACGGCAGCATCTCCCAGAACGTCCCCGGATAGCCGTGGGTCATGATCAGCGGCACCGCGGAGGCGTTGCGCGATCGGGCATGGATGAAGTGAATCCTGTGCCCGTCGACCACCGCCGTGTAGTGCTCGAAACGGTTCAGCGCCGCCTCGTGCGTGCGCCAGTCGTACTCGTCCCGCCAGTAGGCGATCAGCTCCTGGAGGTAGGCGCGATCGGTGCCCATCGACCACGGCTCTCCGGTCGCGGCGGGCGGCCAGCGCGTGGCGGCGAGGCGGCGGCGGAGATCGGCCAGCTCTTCATCGCTGACGCTGATCCTGAATGGCCGCACGCCGGACGGGTCCTGTGCTGCGCCGGGCGCGGGGGCCGCCGCGGGCCAGGCGCCAGCGGCGCCGATGAGCTTGAGCACGGTCCGCCGGCCTATCGTCGTCTGCTGCATGTCATCGACCCCTTCCCCTGCGCCGCAGCCTCACGCGCCGCGGCGTCTGGCCCAATCGGTTGCCAGAGGATACAGGCATGCCGTCGACGGGTCGGCGGGCGGCGGCGAGCCGTTCGTGCCGGCACACGCCGGGATGCGCCCGCCGCGTTTCGGCCGCATGCACGTTCGGCCGCATACAATGGAGCCGTGCGATTTCCCATTCCCGATGATCAGGAGGAGCGTCGATGAGGCTGGCATCCGGGCGTTCGGCGAATCGGCAGGTCGGCGCGGCGGCCGGACTCTTCGTGGCGGGGCTGGCGCTCGCCGCCGGCGGGCCCGCGGGCCAGGCGCAGCAGCAGGCGCAGGGCCACGGCTACAGCCGGCCGGCCCGCAGCCCGCACGGCAGCCGGTCCGAGGTGATCGCGCCGCACGGGATGGTGGCGGCCAGCCAGCCGCTCGCCGCCCAGGTCGGCCTCGACATCCTCAAGGCCGGCGGGAACGCGGTCGACGCGGCGGTCGCCGTCAACGCCGTGCTGGGCCTGGTGGAGCCGCACATGAACGGCGTCGGCGGCGACCTGTTCGCCTTGGTGTGGCACGCCGAGACCGAGCAGCTCTACGCCCTGAACGCGACCGGCCGCGCGCCGCACGCCATCAGCCGTGAGACGCTCGTCCGCCAGGGCTACGAGCGGATGCCGGGCGACGGTCCGCTCACCTGGACCGTGCCCGGCGCGGTCGACGGCTGGCAGGAGCTCCTGGACCGCTTCGGCACGCTGCCGCTGGCCGACGTGCTGGCCCCGGCCATCGCCTACGCCCGCAACGGCTTCCCGGTCAGCGAGATCATCGCCGGCCAGTGGAACGCCGCGGCGACGGCGCTGGCCGAGTGGCCCGACTCGGCCGCCACCTACCTGCCCGGCGGGCGGGCGCCCCTCCCCGGCGACGTGTTCCGCAACCCGCGCCTCGCCGCCACCTACGAGGCCGTGGCGGAGGGCGGCCGCGACGCGTTCTACCGCGGCGACATCGCCCGCCGCATCGTGGCGTTCAGCGAAGGCAACGGCGGCTACTTCACGCTGGCCGACTTCGAGGACCACACGTCCGTCTGGGTCGAGCCGGTCACCACGAACTACCGCGGCTACGACGTGTGGGAGGTTCCTCCCAACAGCTCCGGCATCCTCGCGCTGATGATCCTGAACCTGATGGAGGGCTACGACATCGCCGCGCTCGGCCACAACAGCGCCGACGCCCTGCACCTGTTCGCCGAGGCGAAGAAGCTGGTCTGGGCCGACCGCGACACCTACGTGGCCGACGCCGACGCCAACCCGCTGCCGACGCGCCAGCTCATCTCGAAGCCGTACGCGGAGGCGCGGCGCAAGCTGATCGATCCCGAGCGGGCCGCGACCACGGTCACGCCCGGCCGGCCGTTCGAGCAGAGCGAGACCGTCTACCTCACGGTGGTCGACAAGGACCGCAACGCCGTCTCGTTGATAGAGAGCATCTTCGGCAGCTTCGGCTCCAAGGTCGTGCCCGGCGACGTCGGCTTCGCCCTGCAGAACCGCGGCAGCGGCTTCTCGCTGGAGGAGGGCCACCTCAACGCGCTCGCGCCGCACAAGCGCTCGCTGCACACCAACATGCCCGGCTTCGTGACCCGCAACGGCGAGCCGTTCCTGTCGTTCGGCGTCATGGGCGGCCCGATGCAGCCGCAGGGGCACTGGCAGGTGCTGTCGAACATCATCGACTTCGGGATGAACCTGCAGGAGGCCGGCGACGCGGCGCGGCTGCGCCACCTCCCGAGCTACCGCCCGGGCGGCACCCTGGCCGTCGAGCCGGGCATCTCGGACGCGGCCGTCGCCGAGCTGCGGCGCCGCGGCCACCACGTCGTGCGGGCCGGCGGCGGCGGCATGGGCGGCTACCAGGCGATCATGATCAACCCCGAGACCGGCATGCTGCACGGCGGGACCGACCCGCGCAAGGACGGCCAGGTGGTGGGGTACTGACGAGCGAGCCTTCTACTCGACGTCGATCCGGACCCGTTCCGCGAGCTGCAGTTCGTCGAGGATCTGGCGCAGGTCCGCCAGGAGCCCGTCGGTTCCCGTGCCGTCGGCCGTGAGATTGAAGGTGACACCCACCTTCAGATCGCGGCCCATGCGGAGCCTGGGCAGCAACCTCGATGATCTCGTCGAGATCGAGCACGTCGACGAGCAGTGGCGACTGCTTGGCCACGATGATCTGCCGGTCGACCGCGAGCGCCTTGATCATGCTGCCAACCAGCGCGATGGCGGCCGGGTGCAACCCAAGCTCGGGCTCGTCCAGCAGCAGATCAGCTCGACCGCTGAACATCTTCCTGCCCGCGGCTGAGATCCCGACTCCCGAGGGCCAGCGCGAACCGACCGACGGCGACACCGGCGACGCTGACCCGTTCGCGGCGCTCAAGGCGGATCTCGCGAAGCTCCGCGGCGGCGTGGCTCTCGTTGAAACGATGGCGGGCGGCTACTCGGACAAGGGCGGCCGGCCGGATTTGGACTGGAAGCCGCGGCGGATCGGCGCTGACCCGCCGGCGGCCCTGAATGAGATCCGGACCGCGGCGGCGCTGACCGTGTTCGGCGCGTGCGGCGTACCGCCTTCGCTGTTCACGCTCCCGGCCGATGGCACGGGCCAGCGCGAAGCCTGGCGGCGGTTCCTGCACGGCTCGGTGTCGCCCGTGGCGCGGCTGGTCGAGGCCGAGCTGCGGGACAAGCTCGATGTGCCGGACCTGGCGCTGAGCTTCGATGGGTTGTAGGCGGCAGACCTGCAGGGCAGGGCGCGGGCCTGGCGCTCGCTGGTGGGTCCCGAGGCCAAGATCGACGCGACTGAGGCGAGACGGCTCGCGGGGCTATCGTGAATGAGTTGCAAGCGGCTGCCACCTGGCGACTGCGCGGCGGGCGACGTGCGCGGCGCTGCTGGCGGGGCTAAGCATCAACCATCGCCACTGTCGTGGCTATCGGCGTGGTCACCGTCGTCGTGGTCATCATCGGCGTGGTCATCATCGGCGTGGTCACCGCCACCGTCGGTCTCATCAACGAAGCGGGTGACGGTGTCGGACGCCTTGAGGCTGGCCGCTAGGGCACTGGCTGCCGCGAGTGTTGGAACCGTCCAGACCATCTCGCCGATCAGAGCTGCCGCCGTGTACGAGGGAACGAGGATGATCGCGACACGTACACATGCAAGGCGGTCAATGGTGAACGGGAACCGCATCGATGCCAGGCGGGCCTAGTGATGCATCCAGGCGGGGCTCAGGAAGTGCTGCGAGCAGTACGGACGGCCAGTGTGCCTGTGACGTTCGCCAGTCCTCCGGTCAACGTGCGTGCAATCGCTCCTCCGCACGTTGCCGGGGTGTGCGTCCAGGCGAACGTCGGGCGTGCCCATCAGGCCGATGACGAAGGTTGCTGCAAGTGCCCACGCGATCCGCTTGATGGTTCTCCTCTTCGGTTGCATCGGTGCTGACATAGTGCTGACACGCAACGGACGGCCGAGATTCTAATCCCCGTAAATCATTGATTTTATTGGTCGGGATGACTGGATTTGAACCAGCGACCCCCTGACCCCCAGTCAGGTGCGCTACCAGACTGCGCCACATCCCGACGTCCGTCCTACGCCGTCCGACGCTTGCGTTTGGCTGTCGTCTTCGCCGCGGCCGCCTTGCCCCGCGCCGACTTGCCGCGCGGCTTCTTGCCGGCGGCGGGCGCCTTGCTCCGGCGTGCCGGCTCCGCCGCTGCGGCAACCGGGACCGGGACCGGCTCGCTCGCGCCGTTGCCCGCCAGCATCTCCAGGACCGCCTGCAACCCTTGCTTGACCGCCGCCAGCTTCTGCCGGACGTCGGCGCCCAGCGTGTCCTCGAGCGGCAGCTCGGGCCGGGGCAGGTCCTCGTCCCGCCCCCCTTCCAGCTTCTTCCGCGCGGCGCCGAGGGTCAAGCCCTCGCCGAAGACGAGCTCCTTGATCTGTACGACGAGCTCGACGTCGGACCGGCCGTAGACGCGGGCGCCCTTCGCGTTCTTCTTGCCGCAGAGCGCCGGAAACTCGGCTTCCCACGACCTCAGCACGTACGGCGGCACCCCGGCGATTGCACAGACCTCCGCGGGCCTGAACGACGTGCGCTTCGGAATCTCCGCGGGGGCCATCGTCCCAGGAAAACCCGCCGATTATACCACTGCCCTTGCTCCCGCTCCGGACCCGTCCGCACCGTTCTACCGCGCAGGTGGCTGTCTGCGCGGCGGCCGCCGGGCCCGCACCTGCAGGCGGATGGGCGTGCCGAGGAAGCCGAACGCCTCGCGGAAGCGGTTCTTCAGGAAGCGCTCGTACGAGAAGTGCAGCCGCGAGGTGGTGTTCGTGAAGATGAGGAATCGCGGCGGGCCCGCGGCCACCTGCGTGCCGTAGTAGATCTTCACGTCGTGCTTGCCGGGGCTGCGGGGCGGGTTGCGCCGCGTGGCGCGTTCCAGCACGCGGTTGACGTCGGGCGTCGAGACGTGCGCGGCCCGCGCCCGGGCGACCTCCCGTACCATCTCGACCAGCTTCGGCGCACGGGCGCCCGTGAGGGCCGAGACGCGCACGATGGGCGCGAACTCCGCGAACTTCAGCGCGTCGCGCAGCTCCGCGTCGAACTGCTTGGCGAAGTCGTCGCGCTGCTTGACGAGGTCCCACTTGTTGGCGGCGATGACGATGCCGCAGCCGGCGCGCTCGGCTTCCCCGGCAATGACCGCATCCTGGCGCGCAACCGGACCGGATGCGTCGACCACCAGCACGACGACGTCGGCCCTCGCGATGGCCCGCCGGGCGACCGTCACGCTCACCTGCTCGACCTGCCCGCTGCTCGCCACGCGGCCCGGACGACGGATGCCCGCCGTGTCGACCAGACGCAGCGGCTGGCCGTGCCACGTGATCAGGGTATCGACGGCGTCCCGCGTGGTGCCGGCCGTGTCGCTGACGAGCACGCGCTCCGCGCGCGCCAGCAGGTTGACGAGCGACGACTTGCCCACGTTCGGACGGCCGATGATCGCGACCCGGATCTCGTCGGGCCGATCCGGCCGATCCGGCCGCACCGCCGCCGCGTCCGCGCGCTGCCCGCCGGGCAGCCGGCTCACGGCTGCATCCAGCAGGTCACCGACCCCCAGGCCATGCTCGGCGGCGATGGATACGAGCGGCGTGATGCCCAGGGCATGGAACTCGTCCACGCGTCCGGCCGCCTGCCGGTCGTCCACCTTGTTCACCGCCAGCACCACCGGTCCGCCGGCGCACCGCGCGCGCTCGGCCACCTCGCGATCGGCGGGCACGAGGCCGTCGCGGCCGTCGACCAGCAGCACGACGAGATCGGCGGCCTCGAGCGCGCGGAGCCCCTGCTCCGACACCGACTGCTGCAGCGGGTCGGTGCTGGCCCCGAACAGCCCGCCGGTGTCGATCAGCTCGAACGTCGTGCCGAGCCAGTCGGCCTGCGCCGTGATGACGTCGCGCGTCGTGCCGGCAACCGGCGTCACGATCGCGCGCCGGGCCCCGCAGATCCGGTTGAACAGCGTCGATTTTCCGACGTTGGGACGTCCGACGAGCACGACCGATCGGTCACGGCGCGTTCTGGCGGCTGGCGGCATGGCGGCGGCTGGACGCGGCTGGCGCGTCGCTTGACACCTGTAAATTATAGTACCTATGATGCTTAGGTAGCGTCAGGAGCACATGCGTCATGATCAAGGTCGACATCGTCAACGAGGTATCGACGGCCGCCGACATCACGAAGGTCAAGGCCGAGGTTGCGGTGGACGCCGTGTTCGATGCCATGCGGATGTCGATGCAACGAGGAGATCGGATCGAGCTCCGGGGCTTCGGCGTCTTCCAGGTGAAGCCGCGCAAGCGGGGCATCGGCCGCAATCCGCGCACCGGCAAGGAAGTCCGCATTCCGCCCGGCCGCACGATCCGCTTCAAGCCGGGCAAGGAGCTCCAGGCCATCGGAGGCTGACCCGGAGACCCGCCATTTGTCCTTCGACAGCCCCGACCGGCCGCTTCCCACACCCGCCGGCTGGCCGGTTCCGGAGTCCGCCGCACAGTCGCCGCAGCCTGTCGCGCAGCCGCGCCGGCGCACGCGCCCCCTGATCCACCTGCTGCTCTTCCTGGGCACGCTGGTGACCACGATGGCGGCGGGCATCGGCCACTACGCCGGGTTCGCCGGCGACTTCAACGAGATTCCGGACCTCTCGCTCGCGCTGATCCCCTACGGCGCCTGGTACAGCCTGACCATCCTGGCCATTCTGGGCACGCACGAATTCGGGCACTACTTCGCCTGCCGCTACTACGGCATCGACGCGTCGCTGCCCTATTTCCTGCCGGCGCCGCTGCCCCTGACCGGTACCGTGGGGGCCGTCATCCGCATCCGCCAGCCGATCCCGACCAAGCGCATGCTGTTCGACGTCGGCGCCGCCGGCCCGATTGCGGGCTTCGTCGTTGCCGTGCCGGCGCTCTTCCTGGGACTGCGGCTGTCGCGGGTGGTGCCGCTGCCGGAGGACTTCGTCGGCATGGAGCTCGGCGAGCCGCTGCTCTTCCAGCTGGCCGCGTGGATGGTGTGGGGCGAGGCGCCGACCGGCCATTCGATCAACCTGCATCCGATGGGCCTCGCCGCCTGGCTGGGGCTGCTCATCACCGCGCTCAACCTGTTCCCGGTCGGGCAGCTCGACGGTGGACACATCGCGTACGCCGCGCTCGGACGCCGGTCCACGGCCGTCAGCCTGGGCACGGCCGCGGCCGTCGTCGGCCTCGCCTTCTTCTCGATGAGCTGGGTGATCTGGGCGGCGCTCGTCATCGCCATGATCGTGTTCCTGGGTCCCCGCCATCCGCGCACCGCCGACGAGGACGTGCCGCTCGACCGCAACCGCCAGTGGGTCGCCCTCGCGACGGCCGCCATCTTCGTCCTCTGCTTCACGCCCGCGCCGATCGAGGTGCTCGACCTGGTGCCGGAACCCTGAAGGGCCGACCTCAGGGCAGCCGCAGGCCTTCGAGCTCGGCTGCCAGCGACAGCCGCGAGTCCAGGCAGACGAACGTCAGCGGCCCGGCGAGCTGCTCCTGCACCACGAGCGCCGCGCCGAGCTGCCCCGCATCGGCGGCGCGCAGGGGATGCCGGGCGAGCAGGGCGTTGGCCCGGGACCGGACGGCAAGCACGTCGGCCACCTCGTCCCAGCTACCGGCCAGGGCGTCGAACCGCGCGAGCACGTTGCGGCGCTGAGGCCGCGACAGCAGCCCGTCGCGCGCGCGCCGCTCGATCGCACTCGTGATCTCGGTCCGCGTCCACACCCAGGTAATGATCCGGTCGTCCTCCGACAGCCACCCGCGAACGCGCTGGCTGTCTGGTTCCGCGACGATCAACGGAACGAGCGCGGAGGCATCCCAGTACCTCACAGCCTGTCCGCCCGGTCGTCGGCCAGAGACTCCGAGAGACGTACCGGCAGCGCCAGCGGCTCCGCGTCGAGCAGCGCCGCCGCGCCGCCCTTGCCCGGCCGGAGCAGCCCCGCGCCGATCAACCGCGTCCGCACTCCCTCATCGTCGCCGGCCGCGGGAGGCACCAGCCTGGCCACGGGTGCACCCCGGTCGAGAACCTCCACCTCATTGCCCCGGCGCACCTCGCGGAGATAACGGGACAGGTTCGCCTTCAGCTCCGATATCGATGCGGTCGTCATCGTGGCCAGTATGGTCTTCAGCTAGAGATCAATCAAGTCACAAGACCGTCAGGGGGTCGACGTCGACCGTGACGCGCCGCCGCAGCGCCGGGTGGCGGTCGAGCGCGGCGCGCACCGCCTCGCGCAGGGCCCGGCGGCGGGTCCCCTTCAGGAAGATCTGCGCGCGGTGCTCGCCGCGCAGCCGCGTGAGGGGAGCCGGAGCCGGACCAAGCACCCGGCAGCCGCCGCCGACGGCCCGCAGCTCGGCCGCCAGCCCGGCCGCGGCCCGCCGCGCCGCCGGCAACGTGCGCGCCCGCACGACGACGTTGATCATCGCCACGACGGGCGGATAGCGCATCGCGCGCCGATAGCGCATCTCCGCCTGGAAGAACGGCTCGTACTCCTGCCGGCAGGCATGACCGATGCTGTAGTGGTCGGGGTGAAAGGTCTGCACGATGGCCTCGCCCGGGAGGTCGCCGCGGCCGGCGCGCCCCGCCACCTGGGTCAGCAGCTGGAAGGTCCGCTCCGCCGCCCGGAAGTCGGCCAGGCCGAGCCCCACGTCGGCCGAGATCACGCCCACGAGCGTCACGGCCGGAAAGTCGTGCCCCTTGGCCACCATCTGCGTGCCGACGAGCACGTCGATCTCACGGCGGGCGAAGCGGCCCAGTAGCTCCTGGGCGGCGCCGCGGCGCCGTACGGTGTCGCGATCGAGGCGCGCGAGCCGAGCCCGCGGCAACAGACCGGCCAGCTCTGCCTCGATCCGTTCCGTCCCGAGCCCGACGCGCTCGAGGAACGGACCGGCGCAGTGACGGCAGACCGCCGGCCGCGCGGCCGAGTAGCTGCAGTAGTGACAGCGCACGCGGCCCGCGGCGCGATGCAGCGTCAGCGACACGCTGCAGTTCGGGCACTCCAGCGTGCTGCCGCACTGCCGGCAGAGGATCGCGGCCGCGTACCCGCGTCGGTTCAGCAGCACGAGCGCCTGCTCGCCACGGCGCAGGCGGTCCGCCAGCGCCTCCTGCAGCGCCGTGCTGAACACGACATCCGGCCCCTGCTCGGCCACCTCCTGCCGCATGTCGACGATCGTGACGGCGGCCAGCGGGCGGTCCAGCACGCGCCTGCTGAGAACGAGCCGTTCGTAGCGTCCGCGCGCCGCGTTGTGGTAGGTCTCCAGCGACGGGGTGGCCGAGCCGAGCACGACGAGCGCGCCGGCCTGCCGGCCGCGAACGATCGCAACGTCGCGGCCATGATAGCGCGGGCTCTCCTCCTGCTTGTACGACGCGTCCTGCTCCTCGTCGACCACGATCAGCCCCAGGTCGTCGAGCGGGGCGAAAACGGCCGACCGCGTCCCCACCACGACGTCGATCTCGCCGCGGCGGATGCGATGCCACTGATCGTGCCGCTCGCCGTCGGACAGGCCGCTGTGCTGCACGGCTACACGACCGCCGGCCGCGGCCCGGAACGCGGCCGTCACGGCGGGCGTCAGCGCGATCTCGGGCACCAGCACCAGCACGCGCCGGCCCTGCCGCAGCACCCCGGCGGCCAGCTCCCGGTAGACCGCTGTCTTGCCGCTGCCCGTCACCCCCTGCAGCAGCGCGACGCGGAACGTCCTGGCGGCGGCCCAGTCGCTCAGGCTGGCCAGCGCCGCCTGCTGTTCCTTCGTGAACACGATCCGCGCGTCGGCGCCCTGCCCCGCCGACCAGCAGGCATCCGGGGCCGGATCGCGGTCGACCACCCGCCGCTCGATCGCGATCAGGCCCCGCGCCGTCAGCCGGCGCAGCGCGTCGGCGGCAATGCCCCGGCCGGCGAGCTCCGCCGTGGGCAGACCCGCGGGCGCCGCCGCGAGGAGCGCCAGCGTAGCCCGCTGCTTCGCGCCCAGCCTGGCCGGCGCGGCATGCGCCCGGCGTCCCGCGTCCGTGATACGGGCCGCGCGGCGGGTCTTGAACGACGCGGTCCGCTGGCCGGCCGCGGACTGCGTCCAGGCGAACGGGGGCATGGCGGCGCCCACGGCGTCGCCCGGACCGCACCCGTAGTACTCGGCGACCCACACGGCCAGATCCAGCACCGGTCGCGGCAGGAAGGGCTCTGCATCCAGACAGTCGAGCAGATTCCTGACGTCCTCCTGCTCCGCGGGTAGGGCGGGTCCGAGCACGCAGCCGGTGACCTGCCGCCCCCCCAGCGGCACGCGCACGCGCACGCCCGGCGCAGGGACGGCGGCCGCGTCCGGAACGCCGTAGGTCAGGGCGGCCAGGAAGGGCACGGGGACCGCGACCGAGACGAGCCGGGGCATGCCCCCCTACCCGGCTCGGAGCATCGCCCGAATCTTCTTCATGTCCTCCCACACGTCGCGCTTGCGATCGGGGCTCCGCAACAGGAAGGCCGGGTGAAAGGTGGGGACGAGCTGCGCCCCGCGGTAATCGAAGACGCGGCCGCGCAGCCTCGAGATGGGATCGTCGGTCCGCAGCAGGGTGCGGGCCGCGAACGTGCCGAGGGCCACGATGACGCGCGGCCGAATCGCGTCGACCTGCGCGAACAGGAACGGCTCGCACGTGCGGACCTCTTCCGGCGTCGGGTTCCGGTTGCCGGGAGGCCGGCACTTGATCACGTTGGCGATGTACACGTCCTCGCGGCGGAGATCGATCGATTCGATGATGCGGGTCAGCAACTGGCCCGCCCGGCCGACGAACGGGATGCCCTGCAGATCCTCGTCGCGGCCCGGCGCCTCGCCCACGAACATGAGCTGCGCGTCGGGGCTGCCCACGCCGTAGACCAGCGTCTTCCGGCCTGCATGCAGCCCGCAGCGCGTGCAGTCGCCCAGCTCCTCGCGAATCAGGCGCAGACGATCCGCGGCCGTCGCCGCCTCGGGCACGGCCACCTGATCGAACATCGAAATCTCGAGGGGTTGCCCGGCGACAGCCGGCGCGGGCGTGCGGGCCGGTGCAGGCTCCGGATCGCCCGCGGGCGACGGCTTGGCGGCGGCTTCGGCGTACGCGTCGGCCGGCCGCACGCGCCAGGCGCGGTCCCGGCTCACGCCGGCGACGCCCAGTTCCGAGAAGTACGCGAGGTGCCCGGCCAGCTCTTCGGCGCGCTTCATCGCACCTGCTTCTGGCGGGTGTCCGCCGCCGCCGCGATCAAGGCTTCGACACGGTCCAGGAGCGCCGCCGCGAGCACGCGCTTCGGGCCCAGCGGCACGTCCTGGGTCCCGGCGGCGCTGACCAGCGTCGCCGCGTTCGTCTCGACCGCGAACCCGCGATCCGGTCGCGACACGTCATTGGCCACGACGAGGTCGAGCCGCTTGGCCTCCAGCTTCCGCCGGGCGCGCGCGACGAGGTCCGATGTCTCGGCCGCGAATCCTATCAGGACCGGGACGGCCGCCCCCGCACGCCGCTCGCCGAGCTCGGCCAGGATGTCGGGCGTGCGGCTCAGGCTGAGCGTCAGGTCCGCACCCTTGGGCATCTTCGCCGGATGCGCACCTCCGGCCGGCGCGTAGTCAGCCACGGCCGCCGCCATCACCACGGCATCGACCCCGGCGACCCGCGCCATGACCGCTCCGTGCATCTCGCGGGCGCTTCGGACCCGGGTCACCTCGGCGCCCGCCGGCGGCTCCAGCTCGGTCGGCCCGGCCACGAGCCGCACGGACGCCCCCCGAGCGAGCGCCTCGGCAGCGACCGCGAAGCCCATGCGCCCCGTCGAGCGGTTGCCCAGATAGCGTACCGGATCGACATCCTCGTACGTCGGACCCGCCGTCACCAGCAGCGATCGCCCGGCCAGGCTGCCCGCGGGATGCAGCAGCTCCTCGGCGGCCGCCACGATCTCGGCGGGCTCGGCCAGGCGTCCCTTGCCGATCCAGCCGCAGGCCAGATAGCCTTCGCCCGGCTCGACCAGGTGCACCCCCCGCCGGGTCAGCGTCGCCAGATTCCGCTGGACCGCCTCGTGCGCGAGCATGTTGCTGTTCATGGCCGGCGCGACGAGCACCGGGGCGCGGGTCGCGAGATACAGCGACGACAGGAAATCGTCCGCGATGCCGTTCGCGAGCTTGCCGATCATGTTGGCCGTCGCCGGCGCCACGACGAGCAGATCGGTGCCGGACGCCAGCGCGACGTGCTCGATGTCGGCGTTGGCGCCCGGCGCGAACTGGTCGGTGACGACCGGCCGCCGCGTGATGGCCTCGAAGGTCAGCGGCCCGACGAAGCGGCAGGCCGACTCCGTCATGACCGCGGTCACCTGATGACCGGCCTGCTGCAGGCGGCGGGCCACCTCCACCGACTTGTAGGCGCCGATGCCGCCGGTGATGCCCAGTGCGACCGCTGCCATGGCCCGCTAACCCTGCTCGTCCTGCGCGCGGAAGGCCGCCACGATTCCGGTGACGGCGTCGTCGACGACCGGCGTCCGGGCGCGCTCGGCCATGACGATGCTGCGAAGCTGAGCCACGCAGCGGTCGACGTGGTCGTTCACGACGAGGTAGGCGTAGTCCTCCGCCGCGGCCACCTCGCGGCGCGCCGTGTCGAGGCGTCGCCTGATCTGCGGCTCGCCGACGTCGCCGCCGCTGCGCCGCCTGAGGCGCTGCTCGAGCACGTGAAACGACGGCGGCAGCACGAAGATCGCGATGGCGTCCGGGCAGTGCTCGCGCACCTGCCGGGCGCCCTCCACGTCGATGACGAGCACCACGTCGCGCCCCGCGCGGCGATGACGTTCGGTTTCCTCCCGGCCCGTGCCGTAGCGGCAGCCGAACACCGTCGCCCACTCGAGGAGGCCGCCCGCGTCGACCAGCGCCATGAACCGGTCGTCGTCGACGAAATTATAGTCGACGCCGTCCGCCTCCCCCGACCGGGGCGGGCGCGACGTGTACGACCTCGACACCACGAGCTCCGGCACCGTCTTCACCAACTGCGCAACGAGCGTCGTCTTGCCCGTCCCGGACGGCGCCGACACGATGAACAGCAGCCCCCGCCGCATGCCCGTACTTCACTACTCCACGTTCTGGATCTGCTCGCGGAGCCTCTCGACCTCCGCCTTCGCGGCCACCACGAGCGCCCCGGTCTCGCGGCCCTCCGCCTTCGATCCAATCGTGTTGATCTCGCGGTTCATCTCCTGCACGAGAAAATCGAGCTTCCGCCCGCACGGCGCCGACCCCTCCGCCAGCTCGGCCAGGTGCTCGAGGTGGCCCCGCAGCCGCGCCACCTCCTCGTGAATGTCCGATCTGGCGGCCCACTTGACGATCTCCTGCGCCACGAGCTCCGGCTCGGCCTGGACCGTGCCGCCCAGGTCCTCGATCCTGGCCGCCAGCCGTTCGCGCAGCGCGTCGGCGCCGGTCGCGGCGTCCGCCACGATCCGGTCCACCAGCGCTCCAACCGCGGCTGCGCGCTCAGCCAGATCGGTGTGCAGGAACTCCCCCTCGCGGCGGCGCATGCGGTCGAGATCGCCGAGCGCCTCGCCGACGGTGTCGGAGACGCGTGTGCAGACGGCCTGCCACGCTTCCCGGTCGGCCGGCAGCTCCCGAACGGTCACCGCCTGGGGGAACCGCAGGAGCTCCCCCGCGGTCAGCCCCGACTCGATCCAGCCGCGCAGGCGCGCCTGCTCCGCCGCGTTGACCAGCGCCTCCGCCAGTCGTTCGTTCAGATCGAGCTCGACGGGCGCGTCGATCTTGAGCTGCGCGGTCACCGTCAGCTCCACCCGGCCGCGCGCCACGTGCTCCTGCACGAGCCCGCGCAGACCCTGCTCGAGCTCGGCGAAGGCCGCCGGCACGCGCACGTGCGCATCCAGATAGCGATGGTTGACGCTGCGCACCGTGACGGTCAGGTTGACCTGCTCGTCGTCGTGCGTTAGCGAGGCGAAACCGGTCATCGATTTGAGCATTATTTTGACGGGGCTGCGCCCCGAACCCCCGGCGTCCGTTTGCGGGGACCCCATAGCCCCGCGCCACTCCCGCCGAGCCGCGCTGTGCGCGGCTTGCGCCGGCTGCGCCGTGCGCGGCTCCTTCCCGATGGGCGGCGCGCCGAACCGCCGGCGTTCGCTTGCGGAACCCAATGGCCCCGCGCCGCTGCCGCCGAGGCGCGCTTGGTCAGCCGGGCACCTCCTGCGTCGCGGTGCGGCGCGGGGTTTCACCGCGGACGCCCAGCAACTGCAGCGAGTAGAGCTTGGCGTACAGGCTGTCGGGGGCGGCCAGCAGCTCCTCGTGACGGCCGGTCTCGCGCACCCGTCCCCGGTCGAGCACGACGATCCGGTCGGCGCGGCGCACGGTCGACAGGCGATGCGCAATCACGAAGGCGGTCCGGTTCAGCATCAGCCGCGCCAGCGCGTCCTGCACGAGGTGCTCCGACTCGGCGTCGAGCGCCGAGGTGGCCTCGTCCAGGATGAGGATGGGCGAGTTCCGCAGCAACGCGCGGGCGATGGCCACGCGCTGGCGCTGCCCGCCCGACAGCCGCTGGCCACGGTCGCCGATCAACGTGTCGTAGCCTTCCGGCAGCATCTCGACGAACTCGTGCGCATGGGCCGCGCGCGCGGCTGCCTCCACCATCTCGCGCGACGCCGTCGGCAACGCGTACGCGATGTTGTTGCCGATCGTATCGTCGAACAGCACGGTGTCCTGCGTGACGATGCCGATCTGCGACCGGAGCGACTCGAGCGTCGCGTTCCGGATGTCGACGCCGTCGATGGCGATCGTCCCGCCGGTGACCTCGTAGAAGCGCGGCACGAGATTGACCAGCGTCGTCTTGCCGGCGCCGCTCAGGCCCACGAGGGCCACGACCTCGCCGGCCCGCACCTCGAACGAGACCCGGTCGAGCACCTTCCCACCGTCGCCGTAGCTGAAGCTGACCTCCCGGAACTCGATCGACCGCTGCAGCGGCGGCAGCGGCCGCGCGGTCGCCCGGTCGGCCGCCTCGCTGCGCGTGTCGAGCGTCTCGAACACCCGCTCGGCCGCCGCAATCGCCTGCTGGATGCCGGCGCTCACGCGGCTGAGCTTCCGGATCGGCCCGTACATCGACAGCACGGCCCCGATGAACAACCCGAAGTCTCCCGATGTGAGATCGCCGGCGGCGATCTCCCGGCTGCCGTACCACAGGACCCCGACGATGCCGAAGGCCCCCAGCCACTCCATGAGCGGCGGGAGCGCCGACACCGAGCTGGTGACCTTCATGTTCGTCCGGTACAACCGCCCGGAAGCCCGATCGAACCGTTGCCGCTCGTAGGGCTCGCCGGCGAACGCCTTGACGATGCGGTGGCCCGCGAACGCCTCCGCGGTGATGTGGGACAGATGCTCCAGCTCCTCCTGGCCGCGCCGCGTCGTGCGCCGGACGCGCTGTCCCAGGCGCGCCAGCGGGTAGACCACGAGCGGCGCGCCCGTCATGCAGACGAGGGCCAGTCCGGTGTCGAGATACAGCAGGATGCCGGCGTACACGAGCAGGGTCACCGACTCGCGCAGCAGATCGCCCAGCGTCTGCGCCACCGCGTGCTGGATGCGGCCGACGTCGTGCGTGATCCGCGACATCAGCGCACCCGTGCTGGTGCGCGCGAAGAACCCCGCGGACTGGGCCAGGATGTGGCCGAACAGACGGCTCCGCAGGTCGCGGACCAGCCGCTCGCCGACGTCGGTCATCAGGTAGACGGAGAAGTACGCCGCGAGCCCCTTGCAGACGCTGAGACCGATGATGGCCGACGTGACCCAGGCGAGCCCGGTGCGGGCGGGCAGCACGTCGTCGATGATCGGCTTGAACAGGTACAGCAAGCCGCCGGAGGCCGCCGCGTAGGCCAGCATCGCCATTGCGGCGCCCCAGAAACGGCCGCGATGCGGGTAGCCGTAGCGATACAGCCGGCGGAGCTGGCTCACGATGCGTACCCGCGCGGATGCGAGCGATGCCAGCGCCAGGCCGTCTCGACGATCACGTCGAGCTCCTCGTAGATCGGCTCCCAGCCCAGCTCCGACCGCGCGCGCTCGCTCGAGGCCAGCAGCACCGCCGGGTCACCCGGCCGCCGGGGCCCCAGCTCGTGGCGCACGCGTCTGCCCGCAATGCGCTCGACGGCCGCGACGACGTCGCGCACCGAGAAGGCGCGTCCGTTCCCCAGGTTGTAGACGCCGGACGGCTTGCCCGCCTCGAGCGCCGCGAGCGCGAGGACGTGCGCTGCCGCCAGGTCGGAGACGTGCACGTAGTCGCGGCGGCAGGTGCCGTCCGCGGTGGCGTAGTCGTCGCCGAAGACGACCAGCGGCGGCCCGTCGCCCGCCGCTGCCAGCGCGCGCGGAATCAGATGCTCCTCGGGGCGGTGGTCCTCGCCGATCCGACCGTGCGGGTCGGCGCCGGCCGCGTTGAAGTACCGCAGGCGCACGGAGCGCAGGCCGTACGCCCGCTCGTAGTGCGGCAGCGCCTGCTCGACGGCCAGCTTGGTCTCGCCGTATGGGTTGATCGGCCGCGTGGCGTGGTCCTCGGCAATCGGCGTCCGGAGCGGCTCGCCGTAGACCGCCGCGGTCGACGAGAACACCAGCAGCCCGACCGACTCGCGGACCAGCGCATCGAGCAGCGCCAGCGTCCCGCAGACGTTGTTCTCGTAGTAGCGGGCGGGCGCGGCCACCGAGTCGCCCACCGAGAGCAGCGCCGCGAAGTGCATCGCGGCAGTCACGCGATAGCGGCGGATCGTCTCGCGGACCGCGGCCGTATCCGCGATGTCGGCCGTCACCAGCGGCAGGCCGCGCACCGCCTCGCGATGCCCGGCCTGCAGGCTGTCCAGCACGACCACGTCGCGGCCCGCCGCGCGCAGCGCGTGCGCCGCGTGGCTCCCGATGTACCCCGCCCCGCCGGTCACCAGGACGGCGCCCATTACCTCCCTATCGAGACGTAGGTGAAGCCCGCGGCGCGCATCCGCTCCGGCGTGAACAGATTGCGGCCGTCGAAGACGGTCGGCGACCGCATGAGGGCGCGCATGCGTGCGAAGTCGGGCTCCCGAAACTCGTTCCACTCGGTCACGATGGCCAGCGCGTCGGCGCCCTCGAGCGCGTCGTAGGCGGTCGCCGCGTAGGCGACGCGCTCGTCCAGCACGCGGCGGGCCGTGCGCCCGGCCTGGGGGTCGTAGGCCACCACGCGGCCGCCCCGCTCCAGCACGGCCGCGGCGATGGCGATCGACGGGGCCTCGCGCATGTCGTCGGTCTTCGGCTTGAACGCCAGCCCCCAGAGCGCGATCGTGCGGCCCTCGAGCGATGTGAAGTGCGCCGCCATCTTGTCGACCAGCCGCAGCTTCTGGGCTGCGTTGACCGCCTGCACCGCCTCGAGGATCCGGCACTGACAGCCCCTCTCGCGGGCGAGCGTGGCGAGGGCCCGGACATCCTTCGGGAAGCAGCTTCCGCCGTAGCCTACGCCGGCGAAGAGGAACGCCGGCCCGATGCGGCGATCGGCCGCGACCGCACGGCGGACCTGGTCGATGTCGCCCGCGAGCTGCTCGCAGACGTTGGCCATCTCGTTCATGAACGACACGCGCGTGGCCAGCATCGCGTTTGCGGCGTACTTGCTCAGCTCGGCGCTGGCGCAGTCCATGACGAGAATGGGGGCGCCGGTGCGCGTGAACGGGGCATACAGCGACCGCATGATCTCCGCCGCACGCGGGTCGTCGGCGCCGATCACGACGCGGTCGGGCCGCATGAAGTCCTCGATGGCCGCGCCCTGCTTGAGAAACTCCGGATTGCTGACGACGCTGAACGGGTGCGTGGTCTCACGGCCGACGACCTCGCGCAGGCGGGCAGCCGTGCCGGGGGGCACGGTGCTCTTCGCCACGATCAGCGTGTAGCCGCGCATGGCCCGGGCGATGTCCCGGGCCACGCCCAGCACGTGGCGCAGGTCGGCCGAGCCGTCCTCCTCCGCCGGGGTCCCGACCGCGATGAACACGATCTCCGAGCCCGCGACCGTGCGGGCCAGCAGCCGGGTGAACGCGAGCCGCCCCGTGCGCCGGTTGCGCAGCACGAGCTCGTCGAGCCCGGGCTCGTAGATCGGGATCCGGCCCTCCTCGAGCGCCCGGATCCTGGCCTCGTCGCTGTCGACGCAGACGACCTCGTTGCCGTTCTCCGCGAGGCATGCCCCGACGACCAGCCCGACATAGCCGGTACCTACCACGGCGATCTTCATCGACCCCGCCCCCGCACGAAACCCTCAACGATAGCATGCGCCACCCTGTGCTACCATGCCCCCGCAACCGCGCGTGCACCCCTCGCCTGGCCGTCCGTGCCCGATCTGGTCATCATCATCGTCAGCTACAACACGCGGGACTGCCTGGACGCGTGCCTGCGCTCGCTCCACGCGCCGGCCCCGGGCTGCAGCCACACGATCGTGGTGGTCGACAACGGCTCGCGGGACGGCAGCGTCGCCCGCGTCCGCGCTGCCTGGCCGGCCGTGCGCGTCATCGATGCGGGCCGCAACCTCGGCTACGCCGCGGCGAACAACGCTGCCATACGGGCCACCGACAGCGAGCTCCTCCTGCTGCTCAACAGCGATACCCTCGTGCCGCCCGGGGCCGTGGACCGGCTGGTCACGCAGCTTCGCGTGCGCCCGGACGTGGCCGCCGTGGGACCGCGCCTGATGGACGCGGACGGCAACGTCGAGCTCTCCTGGGGACCGCCCGTCACGCCCTGGAGCGAAGCGTGGCGCAAGCTGCAGGGAGCGCTGCTGGCCCGCCGCGTGCCCGGGCTGTCGGCCTGGATCGCGGGTGCCGCGCACCGCGCGCGGCACCCGGCCTGGCTGAGCGGCGCCTGCCTGCTCGTGCGCCGCGCGGACGCGCACGCCGTGGGTCTGCTCGACGAGCGCTTCTTCCTCTACTTCGAGGACGTGGACTTCTGCCTCGCGCTGCGGCGGCGGGGCCGCCGGATGCGTTTCGTCCCCGAGGTCACGATCATCCACCACCGCGGCGGCTCGGGAGCCGGCGAGCCTGCCGGCACACGGACCGCCTACCGCCGCAGCCAGCTCGCCTTCTACCGGAAGCACCATCCGGCGTGGGTCCCGCTGCTGCGCCTCTATCTGCGCGCCCGGCGGGCCCTGCCATCCCCGCTGCTATAGTCATTCAAGGGTGCGAATCGCGATAGACGTGCGCAAGCTGCACGACTTCGGCGTCGGCACGTACGTGCGCAACCTGCTGCGCCAGCTTGCCCGGCTGGACCGCGACACCGAGTACGTGCTGCTCACCCGGCCGGATGACGGCGATCTCGCCGGCGAACTCGGCGCCAACTTTCGCGTGGTCCCGGAGGCCGCCGGCCAGTACTCGCTGCGCGAGCAACTCTCGGTCCCGATCCGCCTCGGGCGCGCGGCGCCCAACCTGTTTCACACGCCCCACTACGTCCTGCCCGTGCTGACGCCGTGCCGCTCGCTCGTCACGATTCACGACTGCATCCACCTGATCTTTCCGCAGTACCTGCCCAGCCGCCTGTCGTACGCCTATGCGCGGGCGATGTTCGCGACCGCCGTGCGCCGGGCCAGCCGCATCCTGACCGTCTCGGAGGCCTCGAAGAGGGACATCCTCCGCTTCTTCGACGTGCCGGGCTCGAAGGTCACGGTCATCCACAACGCGATCGACGAGCGCTTCCACCGGCAGCCCCCCGAGGAAGAGATCGTGCGCGTGCGCGAACGCTACCAGTTGCACGATCGATTCCTGATGTACGCCGGCAACGTGAAGCCGCACAAGAACCTGGAGCGCCTCATCGGCGCCTTCGTGCTGCTCCGGCAGGAGGGGCTCGACGACCTCAAGCTCCTCATCACGGGCAGCGAGGTCTCCCGCTACTCCACGCTGCGGCGTGCCGTGCATCGGTACAACCTGCACAAGCACGTGCGGTTCCTGGGCTACCAGTCGGAGACCACGCTCGCGGCGCTCTACCGGCTGGCCGACGTCTTCGTCTTCCCGTCCCTGTACGAAGGATTCGGCCTGCCCCCGCTCGAGGCGATGGCCAGCGGCACCCCGGTGGTCGTCTCCAACGTCTCGTCGCTCCCCGAGGTGGTCGGCGACGCGGGGATCCTGGTCAACCCCTACGACCCTCGGGCGATCGCCGACGGCATCCGGCAGGTGCTGACCGACCGCAACCTCCGCGACAACCTCAGGTCGCGCGGCCTGGTGCGGGCACGGTCGTTCTCGTGGCCGGAATCGGTGCGGCAGATTCGACGGATCTACCAGGAGCTGGCCGCCGCCTGACCGGGAGCCTGTGGTGGGCGACGTTCTCCCCCTCGGCACGGAGTGGCAGGAACGACCGGTGCGGCCGGCCGACCTCGGCGGCGCCCGCGTCGCGCTCGTGCACGACTGGCTCACCGGGATGCGCGGCGGCGAGAAGGTGCTCGAGGCATTGACGCAGCTCCTGCCCAACGCCGAGGTATTCACGCTGCTGCACGTCCCCGGCTCCGTCTCGGCGCGACTCGACGCGACGCGGCCGCGCCGCTCCTTCGTCCAGTTCCTGCCGTGGGCGCGGCGTCACTACCGGCGCTACGTCGGCCTGTTTCCGATGGCGATCGAGCAGTTCGACCTCGACGACTTCGACCTCGTCATCAGCACCAGCCACTGCGTCGCGAAGTCGGCCGTTGCGCCCGGACGCACCCACCACCTGTGCTACTGCTTCACCCCCATGCGGTACGCCTGGGACCAGTTCGACGCCTATTTCGGGCGCCAGCGCGTCGGCTGGCTGCGCAACCGCCTGTACCGGCTGGCCTTCGGCCGCCTGGCCCGCTGGGACGCGGCGACGGCCGGGCGGGTGGATCAGTACATCGCCATCTCGCGGCACGTCGCCGCCAGAATCCGCGAGTACTACGGCCGCCGCGCGGCGGTCGTCTATCCGCCCGTCGATACCACCTTCTACCATCCGAACGGCTCGGCGCCCGGCTCCTACTTCTTGATCGTCTCCGCGCTCGTGCCGTACAAACAGGTGGACGTGGCGATAGAAGCCTGCCGCCTGGCCGGCGTGCCGCTCCGGATTGCCGGTGACGGTCCGGAGCGCGAGCGGCTGCGATCGCTGGCCGGCCCGCACGTCGAGTTCCTCGGTCCCTGCTCGGACGCCGACATCCGCGAGCTGTACCGGGGGTCCCGTGCAATGCTGCTGCCGGGCGAGGAGGACTTCGGCATCGCCCCGGTGGAGGCGCTCGCCTGCGGCCGGCCGGTCGTGGGTCTGGCGCGCGGGGGCGCGGCGGAGACCGTGTCGGACGGCACCACCGGCATCCTGGTGGAGAACGCGGGCGCCGAGGCATTCGCCGCCGGAATTGCGCGCGCCGCCGCCCTCGAGTTCGACGCGGCCCACATCCGCAAGCAGGCGTTGCGGTTCTCCCTCGAGCGGTTCTACGAGGAGATGCGCGGCCGGATCGAGGCGGCGCTCGCCCCCCCGGGAGGGGCCGACGCGTGAAGGCGCGGCTGACCCGGCGGCTGGCCGCCTGCCACGCGGTATCGGACGCGCTGCTCGGCATGGCCGCCTTCGGGCTGGCGTACGCCATCCGTTTCGAGGCGGGGCTCATCGCCGCGCCCAAGGGCCAGCCGCCCTTCGGCCAGTATCTCGTCCTGATCCCGTTCATCGGGCTGCTCGTCCCGCTGGCGTTCCACCTCCAGGGCGCGTACCGGCTGCTGCGGATCCGGACGCGCGTCGACGACTTCTTCGCCGTGCTCGTCGGCAACATCGTCGTCGTCGTCGTCGGCCTGCTCGGCACGCTGTACTTCCAGGTCTACGTCGCGAGCCCGGCGGATCGGGCGGCGGGCACCTACGAGGTATCGCGGATCGTGTGGATGCTGTACCTGCTGCTCGGCGTCGGGTTGACGTTCGCCGCCCGCGAGGCCGCGCGGCGGGTCATCCAGCGGCGCTTCCGGGCCGGTCTCGGCCTCAAGCGGGTACTCATTGCGGGGGCCGGGGAGCTGGCCCGACACGTCGCCGACAAGATCCTCCAGCACGGCGAGTTCGGCTACCAGGTCATCGGACTCGTCGACGACAGGGCGGGCGGCGACACCACCGGTTACCGCGGACTCCCGCTGCTCGGACAGGTCGCCGACGCCGGCGAGATCATCCGGCGGGAGCGGATCGATCAGCTCTACATCGCGCTGCCCCTGGAAGAGCACGCCAGGATGATCGACCTGATCGAGACGGCCGACCGGGAATGCATCGACGTCAAGGTCGCACCCGACCTGCTGCATGCCATCACGCTGCGCGCCCGCCTCGAGGATCTCGACGGCGTCCCGATCATCAACATCAACGACGTGCCGCTCCAGGGACTCAGCAGCCTCGTCAAGCGCGCCATCGACGTCGCGGTCGCCGCGGCGGCCCTGGCCGTCCTGCTGGTCCCGTTCGCCGCGATCGCGGCGCTCGTCCGCTGGACGTCGCCGGGACCGGTGCTCTATCGGCAGGAGCGGATGGGGCTCGACCGGCGGCCGTTCCTCGTGCTCAAGTTCCGCTCGATGTACGACGACGCGGAGCGCGAGACCGGACCGGTGTGGGCGCGTGCGAACGACCCGCGCCGCACGCCTGTCGGGCGGATTCTGCGCCGCTTCAGCCTGGACGAGCTGCCGCAGCTCTGGAACGTGCTGCGCGGCGACATGTCGCTGGTCGGCCCCCGGCCGGAGCGCCCGTTCTTCGTCGAGCAGTTCCGGGACCGCGTGCCGAAGTACATGCTGCGGCACAAGGTCAAGTCCGGACTCACCGGTTGGGCCCAGGTCAACGGCTGGCGGGGCGACACCTCGATCGAGAAGCGCATCGAGCACGACCTGTACTACATCGAGCACTGGTCGGTGTCGCTCGACTTCAAGATCCTCTGGCTGACGCTCGTGCGCGTGCTCTTCCACCGGCACGCGTATTGATTCGATTCAGACGGGGCTGCGCCCCGAACCCCCGGCGTTCGCTTGCGGGGACCCCAATGCCCCGCGCCGCTCCTGCCGAGGCGCGCTGTGCGCGCCTTGCGGCCGGGCGGCAGCGGCAGTTATTCCACCGCCCAGCCGCGGACGACGTCGGACATCACCTGCACGCCGCGGCGGATGTTCTCGATCGACAGCCGCTCGTCGTTGCCGTGGACCCCGGCACGATCCGCCAGCGGAATGGCGAACGGGCTGTAGCCGTAGGCGATGATGCCCAGGTCGCGGAGGAAGTGGCTGTCGGTGAAGCCGGTCGTCACGGACGGCACGACGGTTGCGTCCGGGAAGTGCGTCCGCGTCACCTCCTCGAGCAGGCGGAACAGACCGGTCTCCGAGGAGGAGACGGCCGGCGTGAAGCCCATCTGCGTCTCGACGGCCACGTCGCGGCCCAGGATGCGACCCAGCTCCGCGAGAAACGCCACGGGATCCTGATCGGGCAACAGGCGGCAGTCGAGCTCCGCCCACGCCTCGGTCGGCACCACGTTGATCTTGTCGCTCGCACCCAGTCGCGTGATGTTGCAGGTGTTGCGCGTCAGCCCGTAGTGGCCCGGAAACTCGCGCAGCAGCGCCTCCGCCACCCCGGGCTCGCGCAGCGCCGCGTCCATGGCGGCGTACCGACTGCGCCACGCCGCCGGCATGCTCGGGGCCAGCCCCCGGAAGTAGACGTCCACCGCCGGCACGATCCGCGCCTCGAACTCGTACGCCCGCAGCCGCTCGAGGGCCGCCACCAGCCGCGTCACCGCCGTCGTCCGCCGCGGCCGCGAGCCGTGGCCGGGCCGCCCGACCGAGGTGAGCCGCAGCCAGTACGGCACCTTCTGCGTCACCTCGACCGCCACCTGCACCCCGCCGTCCACGACCGCGCTCACGCCGCCCTCGTTGAGCACCCAGCCCACGTCGGCGAACAGCTCGGGCCGCTGCTCCACGAGCCAGCCGACGCCGAAGAAACCGCCCGCCTCCTCGTCGGCCGTCGCCATGAAGATGACGTCGCGATCCAGCGGCGCCCCGGATCGATGCAGGTCGAGGAAGGCCGCGAGGTGGGCGATGCCGAGCCCCTTGGTGTCGATTGCCCCGCGGCCGTACAGCACGCCGTCGCGGACCTCGCCCGACAGGGGACCCACGGTCCAGTACGCGGGATCCGCCGGCACGACGTCGATGTGGTGCAACAGCACGAGATCCGGCGCGTCGCCCCCACCGAGGCGCGCCCAGAGGTTGCCTCGCCCGGGAGCCGACTCCACCATCTCGTACGGGATGCCCTCCGCCTCGAGGATCGCGGCGAGGAACCTGGCTCCGGCGATCTCGTTGCCGGGCGGGTTGACCGTGTCGATCCGGATGTACTCCTGGAGCCATTCGACGGCTCGATCCTGGAGATCGACCAGCCCCACCTGCCCGGCGGCGGGCGCCGCGCCCAGCAGGACCGCCGCAAGCGCGCCCAGCCACCTCGCCGCCTCCCGGGGTCTACCTGTCCGCGGTGCCTGCACCATTCGCTCCACTCCCAGTATCCGGACGACCCGGACCATAGCACATGCACTTGGACACGCGGGCCCGCAGGGCGTAGACTGTGACGGCTACCGAAGGCTTCGCCCGGCTTCAAGTAACTGGCAGCAGGACCCTTACGCTCCCACGACCAGTTGCGGCGGGGCCGCTTGCCACGAGTTGCCAGCGCCGTGAAGCGAACCGTCGTCATCACCGGCGCTGCCGGCTTCATCGGGTCGCATCTGAGCGAGGCGCTGATCGCGCGCGGCTACGCGGTGGTCGGCATCGACAACCTGCTGACGGGCGACGCGGCGAACGTCGACCACCTGACGGCACGCGGCTTCCGGTTCGTCGAGCAGGACGTTACCAACCACATCCGCGTCGACGAGCCGGTCGACTTCGTCCTGCACTGGGCCAGTCCGGCCAGCCCGGCCGACTACCTCAACTTCCCGATCCCGACGCTCAAGGTGGGCGCCCTGGGCACGCACAACGCGTTGGGGCTGGCCCTCGCCAAGCAGGCGACGTTCGTGCTGGCGTCGACTTCCGAGGTGTACGGCGATCCGCTCGAGCACCCGCAGTCCGAGGCGTACTGGGGCAACGTCAACCCGATCGGACCCCGGGGCGTCTACGACGAGGCCAAGCGCTTCGCCGAGGCCATGACCACGGCCTACCACCGCTACCACGGTCTCGACATCCGGATCGCGCGGATCTTCAACACGTACGGCCCGCGCATGCGGATCGACGACGGCCGGGCCGTCCCGAACTTCATCGCCCAGGCGCTGCGCGGGCAGGACGTGACCGTGTACGGCGACGGCGAGCAGACGCGCAGCCTCTGCTACGTCAGCGACCTGGTCGACGGGGTCATCCGGCTGATGCACGCGCAGACGACCGAGCCTGTCAATCTCGGCAACCCGCTCGAGCTCTCCGTCGCCGCGCTCGCCCGGCGGATCATCGCGGCGACGGGTTCGCGGTCCACGATCGTGCACAAGCCGCTGCCCGTGGACGATCCCAGGGTGCGCCAGCCCGACATCGCCCGCGCGCGCGAGCTGCTCGCCTGGGAGCCGCGCGTCCCGCTGGCCGAGGGTCTCGCCGCTACGATCGAGTATTTTCGCGCGAAGCTGGGCCGGATCCCGGCATCGGCCGCCGATTGACTGCGTGCGCGGCGTGCGCGATGTAGTGGAAGCCGGAGGCGAGCGTCACCGCGAGCGCCCCCCAGATGAACGCGTCGACCAGGATGGAGGTGCGCTCGAGGTAGTTGAACAGCAGCAGGATGCTCCCGGTGAGGATGTACACGAAGGTCGTGACCTTGCCCAGCACCGAGGGCCGGAACGTGAACCGGTCCACCGCCAGGTTCACCACCGCCACCGTCAGCACGATGATGACGTCGCGGCTGATGACCAGCACGGTCAGCCAGATGGGCAGCCGGTTCGTCAGGGCCAGCCCCGGCATCGTCAGCACCACGAAAGTCGAGACGAGGAGCAGCTTGTCCGCCATCGGATCGAGCAGGGCTCCGAGGCTGGTCCGCTGGCCGGAACGGCGGGCGATGAGCCCGTCGAGCCCGTCGGTGACCCCCGCGACGACGAACGTGATCAGCGCCCAGCCGTTGTACCCGTAGATCACGAGGATGACGAGCACGGGCACGAGCAGCAGCCGGCCCAGCGTCAGCTGGTTGGCGAGCGTGAGGATGGCCATTGCGCCGCTACCGGAGCTCCCGCGCCAGGGCGGCCAGACGGTCCACCGCCCGCAGCGCCTCTCCGCCGGCCACCGGCCGGGTGGGCTGAAAGGTGCCGCCGTCGAGGACATCGAGCACACCGGCCGCCACCGCCCGTGCGGCGGACGCATGGCTCAAGTGGCCGGGACGCATGTCGCTGAAGTCCTGCCGGGGGCCGTCCCAGCTCGCCGCCGACCCCGGACTGACGGCGGCGAACAGGTCGAGCAGGGCGTCCACCACCTCCGCCAGCTCGCCGCGGCGCACGATGCGCGCCGGCTCGAAACGATATCCCGCGTCGACCTGCATCACGCCGGCCCGCGTCACGTCCAGAATCCAGGCCTGGCCCCAATGGTCCCGCGTGTCGGTGATGATCACCGTGCGTCCGGGGGCCGCCAGCCGCAGCAGGTCCGCGAACCGCGAGCCGATCAGCGCCGCCAGCTCCCCGCGCGCCACCTCCGGCTGCGAGCCGATGGCGACGATGGCCGGCGGCAGGGCGACCTGCTGCTGCCGGTCCCTTATGCGCTCGAGGCGTCGGGCAGTGTCCTCGTTCGGGTCGAGGCGATAAGCGTGGCCGAACGCCGCCGCCGCCTCCGCCAGATTCCCGGCCGCCAGATACAGCTCGCCATCGAGGATGAACGGCGCCGGATCCGATGGATCCAGCGCCATCGCCTCCTGGGCGAGCTCGCGCGCGCGGGCCGGATCGCCCCGGCCGAGCTCGACCCGGCCGAGCTCGACCCGCAGGAACGCGCTGTCGGGCGAGGTTGCGATGACACGCTCGTACAGGCCGCGCGCCTCGTCGAACCGTCCGGCCGCCGCGCTGTCACGGGCCTGCGCCAGCTGCTCGCTGACGAGCCTGAACCGGAGCTCGCCGACGACGCGATCGACCCGCGCCAGACCGGCGTCGACGCTCAGCGCCGCCTCGAACGATCGCAGCGCTTCGGCGGTGTCGTCGAGCGCGAGCATCGATTCGCCGCGCCCGATCCACGCCGGCACGTAGGTCGCGGCGGCGGTGACGGCGCGATCGAAGTGCGCGGCGGCTTGCCGCGCGTCGCCGCGCGCGAGGCTCAGCCAGCCGAGACCCGTCTCGGCCGGATAGAAGGCCGGGGTCGACGCCAGCAGCGCCTGGTACCGGCTCTCGGCGCCCGCCAGCTCGCCGGCCTGCAGGAAGGTCCACGCCTCCTCGTGACGCCGCGCATCGTCCGAACCGATCCAGGCGGCGGGCACGGTCGGGAAGAGGTAGTCGGGATACGCGGGGCTCGTTACCACCGGCACCCGCGCCGCGCAGCCGACTGCCAGCAGGACGAGAACGAGCGCGATCCGCTTCACGGCGAGCCGGCCTCCTCGCCGGGCGTCGCACGCCGGCCGGCCGCCTGCGCGCGCCACTGGGCGATGAGGCGCCGGGGCACCTCGGCCTCGACGGACACGTGCCCGTCGCCGGCGACCTGCCGCAGGACCCGGCCGTGGCGGTAGAGCGCGGCGAGACGCTGCCGGTCGTCCGGCGCCGTCTGATCGAAGTCGAGGGTCACCCGGCTGTTCTGCATCTCGACGGCGCGGGTGATCAGCGACACGAGCGCGTCCGTCCCGAGGCCGGTGCGGGCAGAGACGCACGCCGCGTCGCCCTCCGTTCGCCGCAGGCGCGTCCGATCGGCCTCGTCGACCTGATCGCACTTGTTGAAGACGAGCACCTGCGGCAGCGAAGCGGCCTCGACCTCGCCGAGCACGCGCTGCACCGCGGCGATCCGGTCGGCCCGCGCCGGGTGGGCGGCATCCACCACGTGCAGGAGCAGATCCGCCTCGGCAACGGCCTCGAGCGTGGCCCGGAAAGCCGCCACCAGGGTGTGCGGCAGCCGGTCGATGAAGCCGACGGTGTCCGAGAGGAGCACGGCGCGCCGATCCGGCAACCGGACCGGCCGCACCAGGGGATCCAGCGTGGCGAAGAGCGCGCTGGACGCCGCCGCGTGGCTGCGGGTCAGCCGGTTGAACAGCGAGGTCTTGCCCGCGTTGGTGTACCCCACGAGCGCCACGGTCGGCACCGCGTCCTTGCGGCGCCGGTCGCGCGAACGGGCCCGGCGCTGGCGGACCGTGTCGAGCTCGCGCCGCAGGCGGGCGATGCGCTGGCGAATGCGCCGTCGATCGCTCTCCAGCTTCGTCTCGCCTGGCCCCCGCGTGCCGATCCCCGCCCCGAGCCGCGACATGGCGGTCCCCATCCCCGCGAGGCGCGGCAGCAGGTACTGCAGCTGGGCCAGCTCGACCTGCAGCTGGCCTTCCCGGGTCCGGGCCCGCGCCGCGAAGATGTCCAGGATGAGCTGCGTGCGGTCGAACACGCGGCGGCCGAGCGCATCCTCCAGATTCCGGAGCTGCACCGGCGTCAGCTCGTCGTCGAAGACGACGAGCTCGACCCCGGCTTCGTCGCAGGCGGCCGCCAGCGTCCGCGTCTTGCCGCGGCCCAGGAACAGCGCCGGCGACGGCCGCGGACGCTCCTGCACCGAGCGCAGCACGACCTCCGCCCCGGCCGTGACCGCCAGCCCCGTCAGCTCGTCGAGGGATGCTTCTACGGTGTGACGGCGGCGCGTGCCGAATGCCAGCCCTGCTATCGCGGCGCGTTCCAAGGGGCGGGAGTGCCGCTCTGCAGCCAGACTGCGCGTCACCTCAGCGATTCTAGCACGCGGTCCCAGGCGACCACGCCGGGCCGGAGCAGCACGGGAGACGCCCCGCGCGCGTCGACGATCGTGGACGGCTCGGCCGCCGTCGCGGGACCGCCGTCGAGGACGAGCGCCACGCTCGACCCGAGCGCGGTCACGGCCGCCGCGGCGGTCGTCGGCGGCGTCGCGCCGGACCGGTTGGCGCTGGTCGCCGTGAGCGGCGCTTCCAGCGCCTGCGCCAGCGCGCGTGCAAGCGGCAGGTCGGGAACGCGCACCGCGACGGTATCGCCCTGCGCCAGGAGTCGGCCGTCGAGCGTGGCCGCCGCCATGATTACCAGGGTGAGCGGACCGGGCCAGAACCGGCGTGCCAGCCGTCGGGCGAGCGGCGTCAGCACGCCGACCTGCTGCTCCACCTGTTGCAGATCGGCAGCAACGAGCGGCACCGCCTTTTCGGCGGCCCGTCCCTTGGCCCGAAACAACCGCTCGACGGCCTCCGCCCGGCGCGGGTCCGCGCCGAGTCCATACAGCGTGTCGGTGGGATACGCGACCAGCCCGCCCCGCCGCAGCACGCGCACCGCCTCCTCGACGGCCGCCGCGGCGGGCGCCAACGGGTCGATGGGGATTCGGATCGGCGTAGGATCAGACATGGAGACAACGGCGCGGACCAAGGCACCGCCAAAGCCCCGCCGCCCGCGCGTCCCCCTGCCCCGCCAGCAGGGCGGCCCGCACGAGGACAAGACGAAGCGACCGTTCCGGCGCCGCAAGCACCGCAAGAACGACCGCAATCTAGAAGCGCAGTCCCCGCCGGCCTGCCTGCTCCTTGACGTGGATCGTGTCGATGAACTGGACGCGGTGCGGACTGGTCTGCATGACGACCGAGCTCGTCCGGCAGCCCTCGCCGAAGAACCGCACGCCCTTCATCAGGGCCCCCTCGGTGACGCCGGTCGCGGCGAACGTGATCTGTTGGCCCGAGGCCAGCTCGGCCGACGTGTACACCTTCCTGATGTCCTCGATGCCCATCGACCGCGCGCGCGCTTCCTTCTCCGGCGTGTCGAGAATCAACCGCCCGAAGATCTCGCCGCCCAGGCAGCGCATGGCCGCGGCCGCGATCACGCCCTCCGGCGCGCCGCCGCTGCCCATGACGGCGTGGATGCCGCTGCCGACCACGGCCGCGCCGATGGCCGCCGTGAGGTCGCCGTCGCCAATGAGCCGTATGCGCGCGCCGGCCGCCCGAATCTCGCCGATCAGGCCCGCGTGCCGCTCCCGCTCGAGGACGACGACGACGAGGTCCGACACCTCGCGGTCGAGGCACTTGGCGATCTGCTGCAAGTTGTGCGCGACCGGCGCGTCGAGATCGACCGACCGCTTCGACTGGGCCCCGACGACGAGCTTCTGCATGTACACGTCGGGCGCATGCAGCAGGCCGCCCCGCTCGGACGCCGCCAGCACCGCGATGGCGCGCGGCGCGCCCGTCGCGCAGAGGTTGGTCCCCTCCAGGGGATCGACCGCGATGTCGATCTCCGGCAGTCCCTCGGCGCCCGCGGCGCCGCGACCGACGCGCTCGCCGATGTAGAGCATCGGCGCCTGGTCGCGCTCCCCTTCGCCGATCACCACCCGGCCATCGATGGCCACGTGGTCGAGCCGCGCGCGCATCGCCTCGACCGCGACCCGGTCGGACCGGTGGCGGTCACCCTGCCCCATCGTGTGGGCGCAGGCGATGGCCGCCTGCTCGACGACGTCGAGAAACGCCTGTGACAGTTCCTCAGCCCGCATCGTCCTCCCCCGGCGCAGATGCCCGCCCGGCCGGCGCCGGCTCGCGGTACGGCGGCAGCGTGCACCGCGCTTCCCTGTCGATGCGGTACCCCAGCGCGTAGTCGGCCTGCATCAGCTTGTGAATCTCGCGGGTGCCCTCGTAGATGACCGCGCCCTTGCAGTTGCGGTAGAAGCGCCCGACCGGGTATTCGTCGGAGTAGCCGTTCGCGCCGTGAATCTGGACGGCGTCCCCGGCCGCGCGCTCGGAGGCCACGGTCGCGAACCACTTGGCCAGGCCGGTCTCGCGCGTGTCGCGCCGGCCCCGGTTCTTGAGCCAGCCGCTGCGCAGCCACAGCAAACGGGCGGCCTGATAGTCGGACTCCATCTGCGCGATCATCTCCTTCACGAGCTGGTGCTGGCTGATCGGCACGCCGAAGGTCCGGCGCTCGGTCGCGTAGCGCACGCTGGCGTCCCGGCACGCCCGGATGAGGCCGGTGGCGCCGGCCGCCACCGTGTAGCGCCCCTGGTCGAGCGCGAACATCGCGATCTTGAACCCCTCGCCTTCCCGGCCCAGCAGGTTGGCCTCGGGCACCTCCACCTCGTCCAGCTTGAAGAATCCGGTGTTCCCGGCCAGAATGCCCCACTTCTCCTCGAGCGGCCCGCTGGAGAAGCCGGCGTACGCCCGCTCGACGATGAACGCGCTGATGCCCGAGATGTCGCGCCGCTGCTTCTTCTCGCGGTCGCTCCAGGCGAAGACGAGGAAGTGATCCGCCACGTCGGCCAGCGAGATCCAGGTCTTCTCCCCGGTCAGCACCCAGTAGCCGTCGCGCTTCACGGCAACCGACTGGATCGCCCGCACATCGCTGCCCGCCCCCGGCTCGGTCAGGCCGTAGCCGCCGATTTTCTCGCCGCGCGCCTGGGGGACGAGATACTGCCGGCGCTGCTCCTCCGTGCCCCAGCTCAGCAGGCTGAGCGAGTTGAGCCCCGCGTGCACCGACATGATGACGCGCAGCGACGTGTCGATGTACTCGAGCTCCTCGCAGGCCAGCCCGAGGCTGACGTAGTCCATGCCGGCGCCGCCGTACTCGGCGGGGATGCTGATGCCCAGCAGGCCGAGCGACGCCATCCGCGGCAGGATGCCCGCGTCGAACCGATGCTGGCGATCGAGGTCGTGGATGCGGGGAGCAATCTCGCGGGCGCCCCATTCCCGGACGGATTGCTGCAGCAGGCGCTGTTCTTCCGTGAGCTCGAGGTCGATCATCCGAAACGCTTTCCCTGCTACTGGTCCTGTCGCACGACGACGGCGTCGCCCCGCTCGACGCCCAGCCGCTCGACGGCGCGGGTCGAGTTCGCGGCAAACTCGAGATGTTCCGTGCTTCCGAACAGGGCGCAGACCTCGTCCTCGCCGATGTCCGCGTAGGTCTCCACCAGACGGTCGATGCCGTGCGGGCCGACCTCTATCTGGATGCTCCCCTGTTGCGCCAGCCGATCGAAGGTCTTGCGGTCGATGTTCGACACGAGGTTGCCGAACCGATCGACGCGCAGCACACACCCCACGATGCGGTCGGTCGCCAGCTCGGGCACCGGCAGGTCGAGGGTGCGGTAGTCGGTCACGGGCCGGCCGAGCGCCGAGAGCTGCACGCCCTTCGCGACCCAGGCCGCGGCCGGCGCGAAGCGGTCGCGGCCCTCGAACGTCCTGCTCACCGTCGGCCGGGCGTAGCGGCGCTCGGTCAGCTCCACGACGCGCCGCGGCGGCGACTCGTTGAGAACCGCGGTGAGCACGCCGTTGTCGGGCGCCACGAAGCGGTAGTCGCCCGTGTCGGCCGCGACGCCCCGGCGCTCGGAGCCAACGCCGGGATCGATGACGACGAGGAACACGCTTCCCGCGGGAAAGTAGCGGTAGGTGGCCGCGAGCTCGAGGCCCGCGGTCAGGACGTCATGGGCCGGGATGTCGTGCGAGATGTCGACCAGCGTGGCATCGGGGCAGATGCCGAGAATGACGCCCTTCATGGCGCCCACGTAGTGGTCCCGGGTTCCAAAGTCGCTCAACAAGGCGACGACGGGTCGCGCCATTCACCCCACACCCCTGCGCCCGGCGGCAGACTCCATCACGTCAACCTGCTCTGGCCCGCCATGGACGACTTCCGGAACAGCACCTCGCGCATCTGGCTCTTCAGCCGGATGGCGCCGGCGATGTTCAGCGAGCGGAACATCCTCGCGACCTCGCGGCTCTGGAGCACCCGGGACGGCCGCGACAGGGCATCGTTGCAGATTCGCCAGCGGAGGCTCTCCTCGTCGACGATCTCGTACTTGACCCGGCGCCGGTCCGACAGGCTCTCGGTGCGGTGGTACAGCAGCAAGGCGCCGCCCGGGCGCAGGACGCGGGCCAGATCGTCCGCCAGATCCTGACCCGCGCTCGGACTCAGATAGTCGAATATGTCCCAGCACAGGATGCCGTCGACGCTCTCGTCCGCGTACCCGAGCGGTGGCAGCACCGCGTCTTGGTCCGCGTCGTCCTGCGGCAGCTTCTCCAGCAGATCCTCGACGAAGATCCTGCACGCCATGTGCTCACCCAGAAACGCGACGTTGCCTTCGGTGGCGGGGCCCAGCTCGACCACGATCGGCTCGGGCCGCTTGCCCAACGCCTTGACGAAGTTGGCCAGCAGGCACGCGGACCGCACCTTGGCCGGATTGAGCGGCACCGCACCGATAGGATCCCGCTGGCGCGGCCCCAACCTGGACATGAGGGCGCCGATCATTGGTCCTCCCCCGGGCGTTGCTCTGATTCCCGGAACCAGACGGGTCGGGGAACGGGGCTATGACTTGGGGGCACCGCCCGGCGGCCCCGGCTCGGCCGGTCGCTGCTGCCCACCGCCCGCCTTGCCGCCCTGACTACGCCGCATGTCGATGCTGCCGCGAAACGTGGCGCCCTCGGCAATTGCCACCCGCGGTGCGGCGATATCTCCCTCGACCGAACCTTCCTCGCGAATGCTGATCCGCTCGGAAGCGGCGATGTTGCCGGTAACCTCGCCGATCACGACGATGGACTTTGCAGACACCTGCGCCTTGAGCTTCGCGTTGGAGCCGATCGTCAGCACGTGCTCGCTCAGATCGACCTTCCCCTCGACCCGACCCTCGATTGTCAGGTCTTCCTTTCCGCTCAGCTCGCCCTTGACGACGATCGACTTGCCAATAGTCACAACAGCAGGCCCGGATGATGTCACTCTGTTCTCCCTACGCCGTTTCTCAACCTCGCTCGACAAAGGCTTCGCACCCGACTGCAGGTCGATCTTCAACTCGGAAGAGCCAGTGCCCTCCTCGCGCTTCCACATCGCGGCCATCAGAGCTCCTATTCTGCGCCACCGCGGCCATCCGGGCGCAGAGCCTGCAGTATACGGGGAGGCGCCCGATCCTGTCTAGCAGCCCGCCGGCCGCGAAATCCCCGATGGTAAGATTGGCAAAATGCACGTGTACCTCGACCACAATGCGACGACGCCGCTCGATCCGGCGGTGATCGAAACCACCGTCGCCGTCCTGCGCGGCGAGTTCGGCAACGCGTCGAGCGTGCACACGTTCGGACAGACAGCCAAGTCCCGGCTCGACGTGGCGCGCGCCGCGGTTGCCGACCTGATCGGCGGCCGCCCGCAGGAGGTCATCTTCACCAGCGGCGGCACCGAGGCGGACAATCTGGCGCTCCGCGGCGTCGCCGAAGCCGCCGGGGCGCGGCGGCAACTCGTCGCGAGCGCCATCGAGCACGAGGCGGTTCTCAACACGCTGAAGGCGCTCGCCCGGCGGGGTTGGACCACGACGCTGCTCCCGGTGGACGGCCGCGGCATCGTGCCGCCGGAGACGCTCGAGGCGGCGCTGAGCCCCGAGACCGCCCTCGTATCGATCATGCATGCCAACAACGAGATCGGCACGATCCAGCCGATTGCGGAGCTCGCGGCGATCGCGCATGCGCAGGGCGCCCTGTTCCACACCGACGCCGTGCAGTCGATCGGCAAGATTCCGGTCGACGTGGAGCGTCTCGGCGTCGATCTGCTGTCGCTGTCGGCCCACAAGTTCAACGGCCCGCAGGGCGCGGGCGCACTCTGGGTGCGGCGCGGCCGGCGGCTGGTCGCGGCCACCACGGGCGGCGGGCAGGAGCGGCGGCGCCGGGCGGGCACCGAGAACGTGTCGGCCATCGCGGGACTGGGCGCCGCCGCCCGCATCGCCAGGGCGAAGCTGGAGGCCGGCCCGGGCGACATCGCCGGCCTGCGGGACCGCCTCGAAGCCGGGATCCTGGCCGGCGTGCCGGGCACCGTCGTCAACGGCGACCCGGCCCGGCGGGTGCCCAACACGACGAACATCAGCTTCGACCGCGTCGAGGCCGAGTCCCTGCTCATCGCGCTCGACCTCGAAGGAGTGGCCGTCTCCACGGGATCGGCGTGCTCCTCCGGCACGCTCGAGCCGTCGCACGTGCTGCGCGCCATGGGCTTCCCTCCCCATCGCACCCAGAACTCGATCCGCTTCAGCCTCGGTCTCGGCAACACGACCGAGCAGGTCGACCACGTGGTCGGCGTCATGCCGCGGGTCGTCGAGCGCCTGCGGGCGCTGTCGCGAACCGGCCAGCACGTCAACGCGTGAAGCCATGCGCATCGTGGCCGCCATGTCCGGCGGCGTCGACTCGTCCGTCGCCGCCGCGCTCCTGGCCGAGGAAGGCCACGACGTCGTCGGCCTGTCGATGCAGCTGTACGATCAGCGCGAAGGCGGGCAGCAGTTCGGCAGCTGCTGCACCCTCGACGACCTCCACGACGCCCGCCGGGTGGCCGCCAGGCTGGGCATTCCGCACTACATCGTCAACTTCGAGCGGCAGTTCGACCAGCAGGTGGTGTCGCGCTTCGTGGGCGAGTACACGGCCGCGCGCACCCCGATCCCGTGCGTCCGCTGCAACAGCGACCTGAAGTTCACCGCCCTGCTGGAGCGGGCGCACGGCCTGGATGCCCCGGCGGTCGCAACCGGGCACTACGCGCGGGTGGAGCGGTCGGCGGACGGGACGTATCTGCTCAAGCGCGGCGTGGACGCCGCCAAGGACCAGTCGTACTTCCTGTTCGGCCTGACGCAGGCCCAGCTCGCCTGCGCGAGGTTCCCGCTGGGCGCACGGCGCAAGCCGGAGGTCCGCGCCTATGCCGAGGCCCGGTCGCTGCCGGTGGCGCGCAAGCCCGACAGCCACGAGATCTGCTTCGTCCCGGACGGCGACTACGCGGCGTTCGTGGCGCGCCGCGCGCCGGACGCCGTGCGGCCGGGCCGCATCGTGGACGGGGCGGGCCGGACGCTCGGACGGCATGCCGGCGTCCACCGCTTCACGGTCGGCCAGCGCCGGGGCCTCGGCATCTCGGGGCCGGCGCCCCTCTACGTGACCGAGCTGGATGCCGCGTCGGGACGCGTGACGGTCGGGCCGCGCGCCGCGCTCGAGCGGTCCACGCTGCGTGCGGGCGCGGTCAACTGGATTGCCGGACGCGCCCCGTCCGGCCCGCTGCGCGCGGCCGCGCAAATCCGGCACCGGCACGCCGCCGCTCCGGCGCGGGTCAGCGTCCTGGAGGACGGCGCCGCGCACGTCGAGTTCGAAGAGGCCCAGCCGGCCATCACGCCCGGGCAGGCGGTGGTCTTCTACGACGGCGCGACGGTTCTCGGCGGAGGCTGGATCGAAAAGTGACGGGCGGCGGGAGCCGGCGCCGGGGCCCGGCGGTCAGGACGCGGCGGGCAGACTCTCGAGGTAGCGCTCCGCGTCGATCGCGGCCATGCAGCCCGACCCGGCGGCGGTGACCGCCTGCCGGTAGACGTGGTCCTGCACGTCGCCGGCCGCGAACACGCCGGCAACGCTCGTCCGCGCGCCGCCCCGCGGCACGATGTAGCCCGCGGCATCGAGCTCGAGCTGGCCCTTGAACAGGTGGGTATTGGGCGTATGCCCGATCGCCACGAACACGCCCTCGACGGGCAGGGTCTTCCACTCGCCCGTGCTCACGTCGCGCAGGACGATCCCGGTCACCACGCCCTTCTCCGTGTCGGTGACCTCCTCGACGACCGTGTTCCACTCGAACGAGATCTTGGAATTGCCGAGCGCCTTGTCCTGCATGATCTTCGACGCCCGCAGCGTGTCGCGGCGATGCACCACCGTCACGTGCGAGGCGAACTTCGTCAGGAACGTGGCCTCCTCCATCGCGGAGTCGCCGCCCCCGACGACGGCAATCGGCTTGTCGCGGAAGAAATAGCCGTCGCAGGTCGCGCAGGTCGATACGCCATGGCCCATCAGCGCACGCTCGGAAGGCAGCCCGAGCAACCGGGCCGACGCGCCCGTGGCGATGATGAGCGCGCGCGCGCGGTACGTATCGTCGCCGGTCGCCACGGCGAAGCTGGGGGCCGTCAGGTCCACGTTCACGACGTCACCGCGCATGAACTCGGTGCCGAAGCGCTCGGCCTGCGCGCGCATCTCCGCCATCAGGTCCGGCCCCATGACCCCGTCGCGGAACCCTGGATAGTTGTCGACGGCGGTCGTGAGCATCAACTGGCCGCCCGACTCCAGCCCCTCGATCAGCAGCGGCTTCAGACTGGCGCGCGCGGCATAGAGGGCGGCCGTCAGCCCGGCCGGACCCGATCCGATGATGATGACGTCGCGCATGGCGGGGCTCAATCGGCCGGCCCGACTCCCGAGGCGGCGAGCGCCGCGCCGTTCCGCGACACCCAGGTGGCGAGCCGCCGCACTTCGGAAAACCGCCGCTCCCCCGAGCCGGCGCCGAGCACCACGAGCGACAGCGGGTCGTGATCGGGCAGCTTCACCACCGTGGCCAGGCAGTAGCCCGACGCGTCGATGTAGCCGGTCTTGCCGCCGTGGACGGCCAACCGGCCGCGCAGGAGCCGGTTCGTGTTGCGTACGGTGAGCCGGCGCCGGCTGGTGCGCAACCGGTGCGCCTGCTTGCGCATGATGCTGGAGACGACGGGCCGCTTCGTGGCGTGCGCGATGAGCCGGGAGATGTCGTAGGCCGTCGAGACGTTGCCGCTGTCGAGCCCGGACGGATCGGTGAAGGAGGTATCACGCAGGCCGAGCGCGGCCGCCATCGCGTTCATCTGCTCGACGAACCCGGCGGTGCCCCACGGCGAGACGCGGGCGAGCGCGCGCGCGGCGACGTTGTCCGACGCCACCAGCGCCAGATGCAGGAGGTTGTAGAGCGACACCACCTCGCCGCGGCGGAGATACGTGGTCGACGCGCGCCGGACGTCGCGCCGGGAGATCACGACGTCGCCATCCAGGTCCGGACGCGGCTCGAGGAACACAAGCGCCGTCATCACCTTGGTGATGCTGGCGATGGAGCGCTGCTCGAATCCGTTCGACTCCCACAGGATCTCGTGGGTCGTCGGGTTGTAGATCATCGCGGCGCGGGCGCGGATGCGCGGCTGCCGCAGGTCGGTGACATCGAGCCGCCGGGGCGGATCGATGGTTGGATCCAGGGCGGGCGGCGACGCGGGAACGGCGGCAGCCGGCCCGGCGTGCGGCGCCTGGCCGACCGCCCCGAAGCACAAGACGAACGCGGCGACACCGGCGAGCAGGACGATGCGGTGCGCGGAAACGAGCCGCCCGATCAGGGACATCCCCCTCCGCGCCTCATGCGCCCGCACGTCAGGCATTCCGCAACGACGCTCAGCCTCCCGCGCTCGTGAGGACCGGCTGCTCCGGCTGCCGCGGGAACGAGTAGTGGGTGCGGTGCCGCACTTCCGCGCCATCCCGGTTGATCTCCACGCGCAGGCGGCGCGTGCGGAACGTGGGATCCGGGTTGCTCGAGTAGAAGCCGAGCACGTAGTAGTCGCTCGTCTCCGCGTCGATCTCCTCCAGCGCGTCGTCGAAATCGTTGCGGTTCACGACGGCCATGCCGCCGGTCAGCTCCGCCAGCAGTCGCAGCGAGTTCTGGGTCTGGAAGACGTGGTCGCGCCACTCCCGCAGCGGCACGTCGTAGCCGATGTCCGGCCCGGCCACCAGCCCCCGCGGATCGATGGTATAGAACGAGGCGTTCGCGCGGTTGGCCGCGAGCGTGAGCTGCTTGAGCTCGAGTGCCAGGTCGCTGTCCGCGAAGACCGTGCCCTGCCGCTCGTTCACGTTGAACATGTCGATGTCGCGGTCGGTGATGCCGTTGTAGAAGGAATCGTTGGAGTTGGCCGCCTGCTGGATGCCGCCGAGCGCGCGGCCGATGGGGCTCTGCCGGAACCGCTCGTACTCGTACGGGTTGAAGTCGTAGCCGCTGCTCAGGTAGACGAACACCTTGCGGCGGTTCTCGACGTCCTCGAGGTTGCGCACGATGTCGCGCGCGAGCTTGAAGGCCTTGTGCGCGCGCCAGCGCAGCTCGCCCGGGCCGCCCGGGCCGCCCGACAACTGCTCGATCATCTCCTGATTGGAGAAGCCGTCGCCCGTGATGCGCCCCATCGCCGAGTACAGCAGCGCCCGGTCGTAGGTCATCTGGACGTTGATGGCGGACGGGCCGCTCGAGACGATGCCGAACAGGTCGCCCTCGTGGATCAGCGTGTCGGCGATGGTCTCGAACACCTGCCGGATCTTCGGCGTCAGGCTCGTGTTCAGATGGAGATCGTCGACGAAGAGGATGAAGATGCGCCCCGCGGTGTCGTTCACCGGCCTGGACGGCGGCAGCACGATGCCTTCCTGCACGGGCGCCGGCGGCAGCAGCTGGTTGTAGACGCGCCCGCCGTGCACCAGCACCAGGGACGCAATCTCCTGCGGGTGCCCGTCCTCCAGGACGGTGATCTCGTCCCTGGTCAGGTCCGGTATGAATACGCCGTTCTCATCCCGGGCGATGACGTCCGTCGTCACGAGGGTGACGCCGGACCGGAAGATGGGCGCCTGGCTGCCCGTGAGGATGCGGCCGACATCCTCCGGGCCGAGCCGCTCCTGGCCCGGCGGCTGTGCGCCGGCGATGGCGCCTAGCGCGACGACCGCGACCGCCGCGCACGCCCAACGTCCCGCCGCGCGTGTATACGAGCGTCTGGAAGTACGCATAATGGCTCGCATTATAGCAAAGCCCCGGGCGGCGTTACGACGGCGAATCGTCGCCCGTGCCGGCGGCGCGGCGCGTGCGCGGCCGGCGCCGGCCGAGGCTGCCGCGGATGGCCTCGGCCTCGGTCTCGAACCGCTCGATGCCCCGCACGGCGTCCTCCGTGGTCGCCCAGCCGTCGGGGTTGAGCGTCTCGGCCCGCGTCTGCAGCGCCTCGCGCGCATCCGGATCGATCCGCTTCTCGGCAATCCGAACCTTGATCTCCGCGTAGCGCGCCCGCAGCCGCTCGAGCATCTCGTCGCCCATCAGCGCCACCACCGGATGCTGCCACGCCGGAACCGGCTCGTCCGCCTCGAACCCGGGCATCGGATCCGGCTCCTCGGCCATGGGCTCCGGCTCGGGCGGAGGCGGCTCGGCCTGCCGCCCGCGGCGCGAACGCGGTTCGCCGCCGCCCGCGGCCGACGCATGGGCAGCCCGCCCCGAACCGGCGCCGCGGCCCGGCCGCGCCGTCCGCTGCGCCTTCCCGCGGCGCTCGGCATCCGGCTCGGGCGGAGGCTGCACCTTGAGCATGCGGCCCCAATCGAACGCGAGGCTCGGGTTGTTCTCCTCAATCGCGCGGATGGCCTGCTCGTCGAGCGGATGGCGGCCGACCCTGACGCCGGGCGGCGTCCGGAACCAGTAGAGCAGGCGCGGCTTGGACTCCCCCTCGCGGCGGAAGGTATGGAGGACGTAGGTGTGCTCGTAGCCGCGCCGGTTGCGCGAGAACCGCAAGTATGGCATCGGGACAGAGTAGTACCATACCAAGCGTGAACGACAACTTCCTGCGGGCCTGCCGCCGGGAGCCGGTCGATGTCACGCCGGTCTGGTTCATGCGGCAGGCCGGCCGCTACATGGCGGAGTACCGGGCCATCAGGGCCCGCCACACCCTGCTGGACATCTGCCGGCGCCCGGATCTGGCCGCCGAGGTGACGCTGCAGCCGGTCGAGCGGCTCGAGGTCGACGCGGCCATCCTCTTCTCGGACCTGCTGCTGCCGCTCGAGCCGATGGGCATCCCGTTCGATTTCGTCAAGAACGAGGGCCCGGTCATCGAGCGCCCCGTTCGTGCGGCCGAAGACGTGAGCCGGCTCCGCCGCTGCGACCCGCGGGAGGCGCTGCCGCACGTGCTGGCCACGATCCGCCTCGTGCGGCACGAGCTGGACGGACGCGTGCCGCTCATCGGCTTTGCCGGGGCGCCCTTCACCCTGGCCTCCTACGCGGTGGAAGGCGGCGCGTCGCGCAGCTACGCCCGCACGAAGGCGCTGATGTACGGCGAGCCGGCCGTCTGGCACGACTTGTGCGACACCCTGGCCGCGGTCGTCAGCGAGTACCTGCTGGCCCAGGTCGAAGCCGGAGTGCAGGCCGTCCAGTTGTTCGACTCGTGGGTGGGCGCCCTGTGCGTGCGCGACTACCACGAGTTCGCTCTGCCCCACACCACGCGCATCCTGCGCGCGGTGCAGGCAAGCGGCGTGCCGGTCATCCACTTCGGGACCGGCACCGCCACCCTGCTCGAAGCGATGGCCGCGGCCGGCGGCGACGTGGTGGGCGTGGACTGGCGCATTCCGCTCGACGAGGCGTGGGAACGGATCGGGGCGGACAAGGCGGTGCAGGGCAACCTCGACCCGACGCTGCTGCTGGGGCCGATCGACCGCCTGCTGGCGGGCGCCGACCGGGTCCTCCGGCAGGCGGCGGGCCGTCCGGGGCACATCTTCAACCTCGGGCACGGCATCCTGCCGGAGACACCGGTCGAGCACGTCCAGGCGCTGGCGCAGTTCGTCCACGCCCGCAGTGCCTAGGAGCCCGTGGTGAAACCCCGCGTCGCACCGAGAGCGGCCAGGCGCCCGGACGGCAAGGCGCGACGAGGGAGCATATTGGGCATATTTGACCGAGGAGCAACGCAGCCAGCCGGGATGCATGGCCGCTCGAATGCAGCGGGGCCTTTTGCCACGGGCTCCTGACACCGACGTCGACGTAGCGGTCGTGGGAGGCGGCATCAGCGGCCTGGCCGCGGCCTACGAGCTGCAGGCGCGCCGCGTGCCGCACGTGCTGATCGAGCGATCTTCCCGGCTCGGCGGCGTCATCCGCACGGAGCAGGTCGACGGCTTCACGATCGACGGAGGCCCGGATGCGCTCCTGGTGCAGAAGCCCGCCGCGATCGGGCTGTGCGGCGAGCTGGGGCTGGCCGGGCGTCTCGTCCCGACCCGGGAGCCCCGCACCGCCTTCGTGCTGCGCGCCGGCCGGCTCCACGCGTTGCCGGACTACTCGGTGCTGGGCATCCCCACCCGGCTGCTGCCCCTGGTGACGAGCGGGCTGCTCTCGGCGCGCGGCCGGCTGCGCATGGCCCTGGAGCGCGTGGTTCCCGGCCGGCCGGCGGGCGACGGGGACGACGAGTCGATCGCGTCGTTCTTCGGCCGCCGCTTCGGCCGCGAGGTGGTCGACTACATCGCCGAGCCCCTGCTGGCAGGCATCCACGCCGGCGACGTGGAGCGCCTGTCCGTGCGCGCGCTGTTCCCGCGGCTGCTCGAGGCGGAAGCGCGGCACGGCAGCATCATCCGGGGCCTCGGCTCGCTGCGGGCCGGGCGGTCGGCGCACGGCCTGTTCCGGTCGCTGCCGGGCGGCATCGGCGAGCTGGTGGCAGCCCTGGCCCGCACGCTGGACCCCGCCGCGGTCCGGACCGGCGTCGGCGTGACGCGGCTCGCCGGCCGGGGCCCGTACCGGCTCGAGCTGACCGGCGGCGGGCCGGTCTGCGCGCGCCAGGTCGTCCTGGCCGTGCCGGCGCACGCGGCGGCCCGGCTCGTGCGCCCCCTCGACGCCGACCTGGCGGCGCTCTGCGGCGGCATTCCCTACACGTCGACCGCCACCGTGGCGCTGGGCTACGCCCGCCCCGACGTCGGCCACGCGCTCCGCGGCACGGGGTTCGTCGTGCCGCGCGTCGAGCGCCGGGTGTCGCTGATGGCGGCCACGTGGGTTTCCTCGAAGTGGCCGCACCGCGCGCCGCCCGGCCACGTGCTGCTGCGGGGCTTCCTGGGCGGCGCCCGCGACGGCGCCGTGCTGGCGCGCGCGGATGCCGACCTGATCGACTGCGTCCATCGCGACTTCGGCAAGCTGCTGGGCGTGCGGGGGGCGCCCGTCGTCGCGCGCGTCTACCGCTGGCCGCGGCTCAACCCGCAGCACGAGGTAGGTCATCTGGCGCGCCTGACCGCCATCGAGGCCCGGCTCGACCGCCTGCCGGGGCTGCGGCTGATCGGGGCCGCGTTCGGCGGCGTGGGCCTGCCGGACTGCATCGCGCAGGGCCGTGCCGCGGCCGCGGGCGCCGCGCGGACACGGTAGCTTGTGCCGCGCCGCGTGCTATATTCATCTGGATAGTGCAGGACACGACGCGGTCCTTACAAGCCAGGAGTCTCCCAATGACCCGCAAGTTTCTCTTCTTCGTGACGCTCGCAGTGTGCGCGTTCGCCGCAGCGTGCGCCGCCGACATGGCCGAGGAACCCGCCCCCGAGCCGATGCCCGAGCAGGAGGCCGAAGCGGCCGCCGAGCCGGCGACCTCAACGCCCGAGATGCTGGGCGGCGGCAAGGCGATGGAGGTCCACCCCGGCCAGGCCGGCAGCCCGCACGTCCAGGTCGACTGGATGATCGACGACGCCAACATCTCCATCAGCTACGGCCGGCCGTACCTGAGGGAGCGGGTGGTCGGCGAGAGCGTGGAGCCGATGGCCAGCATGGTGTGGCGGCTGGGCGCAGACGAGGCGACCACGCTCGTCACCGACAAGGACCTGATGATTCGCGACGCCCACGTTCCGGCCGGCGAGTACACGCTCTGGGCCGCGCACATGAACGACGAGTTCCATCTCATCGTCAACAGCCAGACCGGCCAGTGGGGCACGCAGTACGACGCGAGCCACGACGTGGCGCACATCGCGATGGACGTGGAGGACCTCGACCCGCCCGCCGACCAGCTGACGCTGTCGGTGACGAGCGACATGTTCGGGTTCGAGTGGGGCCAGATGGCCGCGTCGGTCCCGATCACCATCCACGACTGACGCGCAATCGTTGCCCGCGGCGCCGCTTGCCGCTCGACCAACGGGGTCGGGGTCCGCACCCGTTCCGGGTGCCGGCCCGACCCGGTCCGGAGGTGAGGCATGGTAGCCACGCGACGCACGGCCGGCTTCGGCGCCGGGCTGGCCCTGGCGGCGCTCGCGTCGGTCCCGTCCGCCCAGCAGGCTGCTCCGCCCGTGGTGGACGACGCCGCGCTCGCGGCCGAGACCCCAGGCAACGACTGGCTCGCGTTCGGCCGCACCTACAGCGAGCAGCGCTTCAGCCCGCTCACGCAGATTGACACTGGCACGGTCGGCCGCCTCGGGGTGGACTGGTACGTCGACCTGGCTGGCGACCGCGGCCTCGTGTCGACCCCGCTGGTCGTGGACGGCGTCATGTACTTCGTCCGCAGCATGAACGTCGTGCGCGCCGTGGACGCGGCGACCGGCGCCCTGCGCTGGGAGTACGACCCCGACGTCGCCGGGCACGCCGACCGCCGCCTGCGGGTGGGCTGGGACCACAGCCGGGGCATCGCGTTCTGGAAGGGCAAGGTGTACGTCGCCACGTGGGACGGGCGGCTGAACGCGATCGACGCCGGGACGGGACGCGAGCTGTGGAGCACCCGGACCATCGATCCGGGCGCCCCGTTCTACATCACCGGCGCCCCAAAGGTGTTCAGGGGCAAGGTGCTCATCGGCAACGGCGGCACCGAGAACGGCGCAGCGCGCGGCTACGTCACGGCGTACGACGCCGAGACCGGCGAGCAGGCGTGGCGCTTCCACATCGTGCCGGGCAATCCCGCGGACGGGTTCGAGAACGAGGCGATGGCCATGGCGGCCGACACCTGGACGGGCGAGTGGTGGGAGTTCGGCGGCGGCGGGAACGCCTGGCACGGCTTCACCTACGATTCCGAGTTCGACGCCGTCTACATCGGCACCGGCAACGGGTCGCCGTGGAACCGGAAGATCCGCAGCCCGGGCGGCGGCGACAACCTGTTCCTGTGCTCCGTCGTGGCGCTCGACGCGGACACCGGCGAGTACCGCTGGCACTACCAGACGACGCCGGGCGAGACCTGGGACTACAACTCGAACATGGACATCGTGCTGGCCGATCTCACGATCGACGAGCGGCCGGTGAAGGCGCTGATGCATGCGCCCAAGAACGGCTTCTTCTACGTGATCGACCGCTCCGACGGGCGCCTGATCTCGGCCGAGCCGTTCACCGAGGTCACCTGGGCGAGCGCCGTCGACACGGCCACCGGCCGGCCCGTCGAGGTGCCCGGCGCGCGCTACGAGACCGGCGCCGCCCTGATCTCGCCGGGACCGATCGGCGGCCACAGCTGGCACGCGATGTCGTACAACCCGGAGACCGGCCTCGCATACATCCCGACCATCCATCTCTCGTACCAGTTCACGGACGAGGGCGTCGACATCGACGGCTGGCGCTCGCCGGTCGGCAGGTCGGACACGGGGGTCTCCACGCGCCGCCTCGGCTCCTCGCGCCAGGACGACGTGATCGGGTCGCTGCAGGCCTGGGACCCCGTGCGCCAGGAGCAGGTGTGGGAGGTCCCGCTGGAGGGCATGTGGAACGCCGGGACTCTCACGACGGCGGGCAACCTGGTGTTCCAGGGCCGGGCCGACGGCAACCTCGTCGCCTACGACGCGGCGAGCGGCGCCGAGCTGTGGCGCTTCCACGTCGGCTCGGGCATCTCCGCGCCGCCGATCACCTACGCGGTCGACGGCCGGCAGTACGTGGCCCTGCTGGTCGGCTGGGGCGGCGCCATGGCCGGCGTCGGCGGTCCGAGCGAAGCCGCGCACGGCTGGTCGTACGGCGTGCACCCGCGGCGCCTGATCGCCTTCGCGCTGGACGGCGGCACCGAGCTGCCCGCGTCTCCCCCGCCCCGCGTCCCGGCGCCGGTCGAGGCCCCCTTCTTCGAGGTGGATGCCGGCCTGGCCCAGCAGGGCGCCCGCGAGTACGGCGGCGTCTGCAGCTCGTGCCACGGTCGCGACGCCATGTCGTCCGGCATGGCGCCCGACCTGCGCGCATCGGGCGCCGTGCTGTCGGCGGCGGCGTTCGCCCGCGTCCTCCGCGACGGCCGCAACGCGCAAGGCATGCCCGCCTACCCCGAGCTGAGCGACCAGCAGCTCACCGCGCTGCGCCACTACATCCGCGAGCAGGCCGAGCGCGACCTGGCCGGCCGCTAGCCGGCGTCAATCGGACGGGGCTGCACCCCGAACCCCCGGCGCCCGCTTGCGGGAACCCCCTGCGCCCCGCGCCGCGGGCGAAACCGGCCGCCTGCGGGCCGCCGATCCCGCCCACCCGATTCGCTCTCAGTCGACCGTCGTCTTCATCATCGACTTGCCGGCGACGTGCTGCGCGAGAAACGCGCGGATGGCCTCGTGGCTGCGCCGCATCTCGTCCGGCGGGAAACCGCCATGCCCGCCGCCCGGGATGGTCACCAGCTGGTTCGGTACGCCGACCTGGTCCAGGCCCTCGTGCAGGCGCACCGCCTGGGTGTGCGGAATGCGGGGATCCTGGTCACCATGGATGGTGATGATAGGCGGCAGCCCCTCGCGCACGTAGCGAATGGGCGAGAGGAACTGCGCCAGCTCCTGCCGGTTCGGGTTGCTCCCGAACCAGCGGACCGTCCCCGGCCTCGAGTGCGGTCCCTCGAGCCGCTCGAGCACGTCGGTGATGCCGTACCAGTTCACCACCGCGGCGACCTCGATGGGTGCGCCCGGACACTGCCGGTCGAGGCCGGTGGACGCGGGCAGCATGCCGGACGTCAGCGCCAGATGGCTCCCCGCCGAGGCGCCCGTCAGCACCAGCCGGCTCGCGTCCAGATTGTGGTCGTCCGCGTGCTCGATGACCCAGCGCACCGCGCACAGGCAGTCCTCCACCGCAGCCGGCGCGTGGGCCGCCCCCGCCAGGCGGTACTCGACGTTCACCACCGCCCAGCCCATCTCCAGGTAGGGCAACAGCGTGAGGAAGCTCGCCTCCTTGCTGCCGAACACGTGCGCCCCGCCGTGGAAGTAGATGAACGTCGGATGCGGCCCCGCCGAGCCGTCGCGAGGCACGTAGATGTCCAGCTTCCCCTCCCACTGGTTGGCGGTCAGGTAGGTCACGTCGGGAATCGACCGGAACTTCTGACCCACGTCGATGGCCCACCCGGCGGTTTCCGACAACTGCCCGTAGGCGATTCCGGGCGCGAGCACCAGAACGGCGAACGCCGTGACGAGACGACGGACGTGCTTCGAAGCCATGGGGTGTCCTCTCCTTCCCTCCACCGCGGCACCGCCCGAGGCGGCGCACGGGATTCGGCCGATTGTACTCCCGGCCGGGAGCCCCGGCGCAAGCCGGATGCACGACCAGGCGTGCGGTAGAATCGAAAGCCGGTCCGGGCCGCTAGCTCAGTGGTAGAGCACCTGACTTTTAATCAGGGTGTCGCTGGTTCGATCCCAGCGCGGCCCACCTTTGGACCGGCCCGAGGGAACGGTTGCCGTGATGCGCCTCTGACGACCACGGCGTGGGACGACTCGCGCCGGCCGGCGGGTCTGGCGTCTTCCTCCCGGGTCTCGTAGACTGGTTGGACTTGCAGCGCCAGTGGAGCGTGGGGCTTCGCGGCCGAGGGCCGGCACCTGGAGAAGCCGCAACGCCTGCAGCGACCGCACTACATCAGATGAGCATGCGCCGCGTCCGCGGCTTGAGGCGCCTGACCTGCGGTCTCGTCCTCGCGGTGCTCGCGACGATCCCGGTCGCGCCGGCCGCGGGCCAGTCCTCCCGGGGGTCTTCCGCTGCGTCGGAGGACGAGCAGGCGTCGTTCGGGCCGCCGGCCGCCGAGCCGACAGACGACGGCCAATCGTCGACCCCGCCGCGCGCGGCCGGTCTAGGCCTCGGCGCTGCGCTCGCGATCAAGCAAGTCACCGCCAGCGCCGTCGAGGACGCCCCCGCCCTCGACGGCGACGTGCTGGGCGACGCCGCGTGGCGCGCAGCGACTCCGGCAACCGGCTTTCGCCAGACCGCGCCCGACGAGGGCGAGCCGGCGTCCGAGCAGACCGAGGTCCGCATCGTCTACACCCGCGACGCCATCTATATCGGTGTCGTCTGCTACGACAGCGACCCGTCGTCGATCATCGTCAACGACAGCCGGCGCGACTCGGCGCTCACCGACAGCGACAGCTTCATGGTGATCCTCGATACGTTCAGCGACCGGCAGAACGGATTCGTCTTCGGAACCAGTCCGGCAGGTCAGGAGTACGACGGGCAGGTGATCAACGAGGGCGGCCGCCGGGGCGGGTTCGGAATGAGCGGCAGGGGCGAATTCTCGCGCGGCGACGCGGGCGGGTTCAATCTCAACTGGGACGGGGCGTGGCAGGTCCGGACCCGGGTCTCCCGTGTCGGATGGAGCGCCGAGTTCGCCATTCCGCTGCGGACCATCCGCTACCCGGCGCGGGAGCGCCAGTCGTGGGGGGTGAACTTCCAGCGCAACATCCGGCGGCGGAACGAAACAGCCTACTGGTCGCCGTTGCCGCGCCAGTACAACCTCTACCGCGTCTCGCTGGCCGGGCAGCTCGGCGGTCTGCGGGTGCCGGCCAACCGCCCCAGCAACCTGCAGCTCACGCCCTACCTGGTCGGCGAAATGGTCACGCGCGACGCCGCCCCCGGCCGGGCGCCGCTGGCGCTCGGCGACGCGGGGGGGGATCTCAAGTACAGCGTCACGTCGGGCCTCACGCTCGACGCCACCTACAACACCGACTTCGCGCAGGTCGAGGTGGACGACCAGCAGATCAACCTGGACCGCTTCAACCTGTTCTTTCCCGAGAAACGGCCGTTCTTCCTGGAGAACGCCGGGGCGTTCACCGTGAACGCGGCTTCGGCCAGCGGACGCGGCCTGGGGCAGACGGAGCTCTTCTTCAGTCGCCGGATCGGGATCAGCGAGGCCGGCGCCCCGATCCCCATCCGCGCCGGCGCCCGCCTCTCCGGGAAGGTCTCCGACACCCTCACGGTCGGCTTTCTCAACATGCAGACCGAGGCAACGAACGCGGGCGGGGCGGCCAACAACTTCACGGTCAGCCGCCTGCGCCGGGACCTCCCGAACCGATCGAGCATCGGCGGGCTCTTCATCAACCGGCAGGCCACCGGTCCGCAAGCCCTGGCGAACGACTACAACCGCACCTACGCCCTCGACGGCCGGTGGGGCATCGGCCAGGCGGGTCTCGTGCAGGGGTTCGTCGGCCGCACCGAGACACCGGGCCGCGACGGTCACGATCACGCCGTGAGCCTCTCGGGAACCTACGAATCCGAGATGTGGCGCATCAGCTCCGGCTATCAGGACAACGGCGAGGACTTCAATCCCGAGGTCGGCTACCTGCACCGGCCCGGCGGGTTCCGGAAGTACGACCTCGCCATCAACAACAGGTCACGGCCGGAAGGCTTTCTCAAGTTTCAGGAGCTGCGGCCGCACGTGACCTTCACCCGGTTCTGGAACCGCAACGGGGTCATGGAGACGACCCTCGTCCACAACCACTTCATGGGGGAATTCGAGGACAGCTCGTCGATCGGCCTCGCCTACGACATGCGCAGCGAGACGGTCTTCGACGCGTTCTCGGTGTCCGGCCTGGCAATTCCTCCCGGACGCTACGACTGGAGCGAGATCATCCCCTCCTTCTTCTACAACCGCTCGGCACCGGTCAGCGCCGGCGTGCGGGCGACGTTCGGCGGGTTCTTCGGCGGCCGGATCGTGACCCTCCGCCCGACGATTCGCGCCCGCCACGGCGACGCGCTCAACCTGGAGCTGAGCTACAGCCGGAACGACATCGACCTGCCGTCGGGCAAGACGACCACCAACCTGACCGGCGTGCGCGCCGGCTACAACTTCTCGCCGCGGCTGTTCATCCAGACGCTGCTGCAGCACAACGACAGCGCCGAGCTCTGGTCCGTGAACTTCCGGTTCGGCTGGCTCCAGGACGCCAACACCGGGCTGTTTCTCGTCTACAACGAGACGGAGGGCATCCTCGACTACGTGCCGGTCGGCGCCGGGCGCAGCCTGATCCTGAAGTACAGCTACCTCTTCGATGTCCTCGACTAGCGTGCCGAGACCGAATCCATGATGTCCAACCATCTCGACACTGTCGCGATTCTGGCAATAGGAATCCTGGCCATGGGGTCGCCCGGCCTCGCCCAGCCCCGGGATGCGGAGGCGCGGGACGCGGCCGCGGAGACGGCCGCGCGCCTGGCGCTGGAAACGTTCATCACGCAGTGGAATAGCGCCGACGACGCGAACCTGCGCCGGGCGATGCACTTTCCCTTCGCGACGGTGCCCGGCGGCGGGGCGTTGATCGTCGACGCCCGGCCGGAGGACTTCTCGGCCGGCTTCGACGAGATGCGGGCACGCGAGGGGTGGAGTCGCAGCTCGTTCGACTTCGACTCGTTCGCAGTGGTCAGGTCCTCAGCCGCCAAGGTGCATGCGTCGATCGGCTTCAGCCGCCATGGCGCCGACGGCACCGCCTACCGCGCCTCGCGGGTGTTCTACATCGTCACCCGGCAGGACGACCGCTGGGCCATCCAGCTTCGGACCCCGGCCGCCGAGCCCGAGGATCTGGGCGGCGACGAGCGGGCGGAGATCGTCGCGGCGGCCCGCCGGGCGGTGCTGGACTTCTTCACCGCCTTCAATGCCGGCGACGTCGACGGCACCGTCGCGATGCTCAACCACCCGCACCTGTTCATGACCCCCGGCGGCGGCTTCGCCGTGGCCGAGTCGCCCGCCGACGGCCCGCGTCCGAACTTCGACCGGATGCGCGCCGACGAAGGCTGGCACATGAGCACCATCGACGCCCTGGAGGCGAGCATCGTCACGCGCAACAAGGTGCACTTCGAGCTGACCTTCACCCGTTGGCGCCCCGACGGCACCCGCTACTGGACCGTCCCTGCGCTGTGGATCGTGACCCGCACGGGAGACCACTGGGGCGTCCAGGTCCGCTCGCTCATGCCGGCCACCTTCGACGCGCGCGCCCGGTAGGCGTCGCCTTCCCGATAGATCCGCGACACGAAGGCCCACGCCCATGCCCGTAGCCCACGTCAGCCGTTGAAGTCGTTGGGACGTCCTGCAGGATTCACACTCGTTCGGACGCCGCTGGCGGCATTGATGGCGCCGGCTCTGGTCCTGTGGGCCCAGGCTTCCGCGCCGGCGCAGGACCAGCAGCCTGAACCGCTGCCGTCCACCACGCAGACCGGCCAGGACGCAACCGACCCGGGCGCCGCCACGGAAGCGCCCGCCGGGCGCCCCGGGCCGGACGGTTCGGCGCCGCCGCAATTCGACGACGAGGTCGTCGTCGTCGGCAGCCGGGCGCGGCCGCGGTCGGTCACCGACTCGACCGTGCCGATCGACGTCATCCCGGCCACCGATCTCGTTCGCGGCGACTTCAATCTGGCCGATCAGTTGCGAGTCCTCCTGCCGTCCTTCCACGTCAACCCGCAGGAGGACGGCGATCTGGGCGCGGTCGTCCGCCCGGCGAGCCTGCGGGGCCTGGCGCCCGACCATACGCTGGTGCTCGTCAACGGCAAGCGGCGCCACCGCGGGGCGGTCATCAACTGGCAGGGCAGCGGCGTGGCCGACGGGGCGCAGGGCCCTGACATCTCCACCATTCCCGCGATCGCGCTGCGGCAGGTCGAGGTGCT
>JAAXGX010000134.1 GCA_012271165.1 Vicinamibacteraceae bacterium
CGATGTACCAGATGCTCACCGGCGTGATGCCCTACGAGACGCCCTCTCCGAGCAACCTGGACCGGCTGCTGCGCGGCGACCTCGTGCAGCCGCCGCGCGTCCACGCGCCGTCGATTCCGGCCTCGGTCAACGACCTCGTGATGAAGGCGATGGCGCCCGGCCTGGCGCAGCGGTACCGCAGCGCGGAGGAGCTTCTCGACGCGCTCGAGACGGTCCGCGCGCGCCGCGATCGGCGCGCCGGAGACCATGCTCCGGCGGCGAGCCAGGACGCCGCGCCGGCGCGGCCCGGCCCGCGCCGGCGGCGGCCGCCGGACACGGCGGGCAAGACGTTCTGCTGGCAGTGCCGCAAGCCGCTGCACGCACGCGCCGCCCGCTGTCCGTTTTGCGGGGAGATCCAGTGATGCTACACTGAACATCGTCGTAAGGTATTCACCAGACAACACTTTGGCAGGACAACGATGAGCTTCGGTTCCGGCAGGATCTGGATGAACGGCACGTTCGTCGACTGGGCCGACGCCAAGATCCACGTCGCCGCGCATGTCGTCCACTACGGCAGCGGCGTGTTCGAAGGGGCGCGCTGCTACGACACGCCGAAGGGCGCCGCGTGCTTCCGCCTCGATGCCCACATCCGGCGGCTCTACGACTCGGCGAAGATATACCGCATGGAGTGCGACGTCGGCCCGGCCGCGCTCCACGCGGCGGTGCTCGACACGATTCGGCACAACGGCTACCAGGCGTGCTACATACGGCCGCTCATGTACCGCGGCTATCACACGCTCGGCGTCAATCCCTTCTCCTGCCCGATCGACGTGGCGATCCTCGTCTGGGAGTGGGGCGCGTACCTCGGCGAGGACGCCCTGGAGGACGGGGTCGACGTCCAGGTGAGCTCGTGGGGGCGCGGGGCGCCGAACCGCTTCCCCTCGCTCTCGAAGGCCACCGCGAACTACGCGAACTCGCAGCTCATCAAGATGGAGTCGGTGCTCCACGGCTACGCCGAAGGCATCGCCCTCGACCCGATGGGCTTCCTCAGCGAAGGCAGCGGCCAGAACCTCTTTCTGGTGCGCGACGGCGTGATCGCGACGCCGCCCATCGGCACGTCGACGCTGGCCGGGATCACGCGCGACGTCGTCATCACCATCGCACGCGACCTCGGGTTCACGGTGCGCGAGGAGCTGCTGCCGCGCGAGGCGCTGTACATCGCCGACGAGGTGTTCTTCACGGGGACCGCCGCCGAGATCACGCCGATCCGCTCCGTGGACAAGATCACCATCGGCAGCGGCCGGCGCGGGCCGGTGACCGAGGCAATTCAGCGGCGCTTCTTCGACATCATCAACGGCCGCGCGCCGGACACCCACGGCTGGCTGACGTACGTCTACCCCGAGGCCGAACGGCCCGCCGCCGCCGAGGCGGCCGCAGGCACCCCGTAGGCCCCACCGCCGACCGGCGTCCGCGCGGCCGATGCCCGACCCGTACCAGGCCGGACTCGCGATGCTGTCGCGTCGGGAGCTCTCGACGGCGCAGGTCAGGGAGCGCCTGGCGCGCAAGGGGTTCGACCCGGATGCCATCGAGGACGCCCTCGCGCGACTGCGCGAGGTGCGTGCGCTCGACGATGCGCGCGCGGCGCAGGCGCTGGCGCACCGCTCGCACGTCCGGCTGCACGGCCGCCTGCGGGCGGTGCGGGAGCTGGAGGGGCGGGGCATCGACCGCGGCCTGGCGCTGCGCGCCGTCGACGCCGCCTATCGCGAGGTCGACGAGGGCGAGCTGATCGCGCGCGCCCTCGCCCGGCGCCTGCGCGGCCCCATCGAGACGCCGGCGGCGCTGCGCCGCCTGTACCACTATCTCGTCCGCCAGGGCTTCGACGGTGCGGCGGCCAGGGCCGCGCTGGCGCCGCACGCCGCGCCCCGGGCGGCGGGCGACGGCCCCGACTGAAGGGGCTGTGAAAGAATAGGACGACGATGACCTCGGGGGAGATTCGCCAGAGCTTCCTGACGTTCTTCGAGGAGCGCGGGCACCGCGTGGTGCCCAGCTCCCCGCTCGTGCCGGCCGACGATCCGACGCTGCTGTTCACGAACGCCGGCATGAATCAGTTCAAGCAACTGTTCCTCGGCCAGGAGACGCGCAGCTACCGGCGGGCCACCACCTCCCAGAAGTGCATGCGCGTCAGCGGCAAGCACAACGACCTGGAGAACGTCGGCCCCTCGCTGCGCCACCATACGTTCTTCGAGATGCTCGGCAACTTCTCGTTCGGCGACTACTTCAAGGCCGACGCGATCCCGTTTGCGTGGGAGCTGCTGACCGAGGTCTGGAAGCTGCCGGCCGAGCGCCTCCACGCCACCGTGTTCCAGGGCGAGGACGGCATCCCGCGCGACGACGAGGCGCACGCCGTCTGGCGCCGGCTCGTCCCGGCGGAGCGCATCGCCGAGATGGGCGCGGCCGAGAACTTCTGGGCGATGGGCGATACCGGCCCCTGCGGCCGTTGCTCGGAGGTCCATTACCACCGCGGGGACCATCTGCCGTGCGCGGCGCCCGCATGCCGCGGCATCGACTGCGACTGCAATCGGTACGTCGAGATCTGGAACAACGTCTTCATGGAGTTCGAGCGCCGCGCGGACGGCTCGCTGGCCCCGCTGCCGGCCCCGTCGATCGACACCGGCATGGGACTCGAGCGCATCGTGGCGGTGCTCCAGGACAGGCTCTCGAACTACGACACGGACCTCTTCACGCCGCTGCTGTCGGCCATCGGCGAGCGCGCGGGCACGGCCTACGGCCCGCTCGCCGGGAAGGCGCCGGGCGAACCCGGCGACGTCTCGCTGCGCGTCATCGCCGACCACCTGCGCGCGATCACGTTCCTGATCGCCGACGGCGTGGTCCCCTCGAACGAGTGGCGGGGATACGTCCTGCGCAAGATCATGCGGCGGGCCATGCGCCACGGCAAGAAGCTCGGCCTGACCGAGCCGTTCCTGCACGAGCTCACCGGCGTGGTGATTGCGGAGATGGGCTCGGCGTACCCGGAGCTGGAGACGAATCGCGACGTCGTCGCGTCGGTCGTGCGCCGCGAGGAAGAGCAGTTCGAGCGGGTGCTGCGCGACGGCCTGCCGCGTCTCGAGACCGCGCTCGCCGAGGCGGAGGCCGGCGCGCGAACGGTCGGCGGCGACACAGCGTTCCGGTTGTACGACACGTTCGGCGTGCCGCTCGACTTCATCGAGGACCTGGCCGCGTCCAGGCAGTTGCAGGTCGATCGCGACGGATTCGAGAAGGAGCTGGAGGCGCAACGCGCGCGTGCGCGCGCCGGGGCCGCGTTCGACGGTGGAAAGAAAGCGGCCCTCACGGTTGACGCCGGTCCGTACGGGATGACCGCGGCCGGCGAGCCGCACTTCGGACCGCAGGCGTTCACCGGCTACGACGGCACGTCGACCCGCAGCAGCGTCACGCACCTCTTCCGGCGCGACGGGGAGGGGACGAGGCTCACGGGGGTCGCGGCGCTCGAGGCCGGCGAGGCCGGGTACGTCGTCCTCGAGCAGACGCCCTTCTACCTCGAGGCCGGCGGCCAGGTTTCCGACACCGGCCGGCTGCTGGCGGACGGCGTCGACGCCGCGGTCGACGACGTCGTGCGCCTGCAGCCGAACTGGCCGCGCATGCACGCGACCGCGGTGCGCGAGGGTGCGCTGCGCGCGGGCGACGAGGTCACGGCCGAAGTGGACGCCGCGCGCCGCGACGACATCCGCCGCAACCACACGGCGACACACCTGCTGCACGCCGCCCTGCGCGCGGTCGTCGGACACCACGTGCGGCAGGCCGGGTCGCTCGTCGCGCCCGATCGCCTGCGCTTCGACATCACGCACCACGAGCCGGTCGCGCCCGCGCAACTGCGTGAGGTCGAGCGCCTCGTCAGCGGCCATGTCTTCGGCAACGTGGCGGTCGAGACCGAGGAGCGGTCGACCGAGGAGGCGATTGCCGCAGGGGCCATGGCGCTGTTCGGCGAGAAGTACGGCGACCGGGTGCGCGTCGTCACCGTGCCGGGCTTCTCCGTCGAGCTGTGCGGAGGCACGCATTGCCGGGCGACCGGCGACATCGGCCCGTTCGTCATCACGCACGAGGGCGGCGTGGCGGCCGGTGTTCGGCGCATCGAGGCGGTCACCGGGGCGGCGGCGGTGCGCCTGCTCCAGGAGCGGGGCGACGCGCTCGGCGACCTCCTGCATGTGCTCGGCACGAGCGCCGGGCAGGCCGGGTCGGCCGTCAGGAAGCTGCAGGCCGATGCCAGGCGCCTCGCGCGCGAGGTCGAGCGGCTGAAGGTCGAGGCCGCGATGGGCGGGCCGGCGGATCCGGCAGCGGACGACGCCGTCGAGATAGCGGGCGTGAAGCTGGTGACACGCCAGGTGCAGGCGCTTGACCCGCAGGCGCTGCGCACGCTCGCCGACTCGCTCCGCGACCGGGTCGGCAGCGGTGTCGTCGTGCTGGCCGCGGACAACGACGGCAAGGTGGCGCTGATCGTCGCGGTCACTCCCGATCTGACCGACAGGGTCCACGCGGGACGGATGGTCAAGGTGCTGGCCCCGATCATCGGCGGCCGGGGCGGCGGCCGAGCCGACTTCGCGCAAGCCGGCGGGCGACAGCCGGACCAGGTCGCGGCGCTCCTTGCCGAGAGCCGTGCCCTCGTGGACCGCATGCTCGCCCCGGGCGCGGCAGCCAACGCCGGGTAGACTGCCGTGCCCCGCGAGTTGGCCGCAGCGGACACTGGCGCCCCCGCGCGGGTCCGTCTGGATGTGTGGCTCGACGTCGCCTGCGTCTGCAAGACGCGCTCGGCCGCCAGGCAGGCCTGCCTGGGCGGGAAGATCGCCGTGAACGGAACGCGCGCGAAGCCGCACCGCGAGATCGGCGCGGGCGACCGCATCGACGTCACGACCGCGAGCGGGCGGAGGCGGGAGCTGGTCGTCAGGGCTGTCGCCCCGCGGCACGTGGCGAAGGCGGAAGCGCGCGCCCTCTACGAGGACGTCACGCCGCCGCCGACGCCGGAAGAGGTCGAGTTGCGCGAGCTGCTGCGGCTGGCCGGACCCACCCCGGGCAGCCGGCAGGGCGCTCCCGACCGCCGGCAGCGGCGGCTTAGACGCGGCGCTCGAGACCGTCTATAATGGGCGGCTGGAGCCAGGGAAGGATACCGAGCAAGTGGCGAACCACAAGTCCGCGCTCAAGGCGCATCGTCGGAACGTGAAGACGCGCGCGCACCACCGCGAGCTTCGGCGCCGGCTGCGGCGGGCGCTCAAGGCGGCGCGTGTCGCCGTCGACGGCGGCGACGCCGCGGTCGCCGAGAAGCTCCGCGGCACCGTGTCGCTCATCGACAAGCTGGCCGGCAAGGGGATCATCCACGGGAACGCGGCGGCGCGCTACAAGTCCAGACTGTCACGGCGCGCGGCGAGCGCCTCCGCCGCGGCCTGACGGCCGGCCTGCCCCGCTTCCGGCCGCCTCGCACAGCCGCACCACCAGACGCTCGAGCAGCACCCGGGGTGCGCCCGCGGACCGCTTCAAGGCGATATCGGTCCGGAAGATCGCATCGATGCCCTGCGGCACGCGGGCCGGCGGCAGGCGGCTCCGCGCGACCCAGGCCAACTGGCCCAGCACCATGTAGGGGGCGGCTCCCTGCTCGAGCGCGAGACCGAGCTCGCGCAGCGCGACCGCCGTCTGCCCCCGCTCGATCGCCCGCGTCACGGCCCAGTCGTCGTACGCCGCCGCGGGTCCGGCCACGCTCCGGACGTCGGCGGCGCTGACCGCCGGCGCGTCGCCGACGTACAGCAGCAGCCGGTCGACCTCGTCGCGCAACCGGTTCGCGTCGGGACCGATCCGTTCGGCCAGGAGCCGGATGGCGGCGGATTCCATGCGCTTGCCCGCCGCGGTCACCTTCGCCCGGATCCAGCGCCCGGCGTCGGCGACCGACTCGAGGCCGCCGCAGCGCACCACGGTCGCGCGGGCCAGCAACCGCCGGGTCGTCGCGCGGCGCTCGTCGAGGGGACCGCTGACCAGCACCACGGAGGCATGGTCGGGCGGCTGCTCGAGGAACGCGTCGAGCGCCTCCGCGTCGCGCGCTGCGCTCGCCTGCTCCCGCTTCGGCTGCAGCGCCCGCTCGGCGTGGCGCACGATGACGAGGCGCCGCGGCGCCATCATCGGCAGCGTGCGCGCGGCGTCGAGCATGGTGCCCAGCGGGGTTTCCCCGCCGTGGAAGCGGTCGACGTTGAAGGCGCGCAGCCCTTCCTCCACGGCCTGCTCGAACGCGGCCGTGATCTCGCTCTTCTCCTGCTCGTCGTCACCGAGCACGAGATAGAGGGAATCGAGCTGCCCGGCCGCGATCCGGCTGCGCACCGCGTCCGGCGTGGAGGCGCCCATCGGCCGGACTCCTAGAAGGCTTCCAGAATCGAGCTGACCACGGTTTCCGCGAAGTCCTGCGCGATGCGCTCGACGGCGTTCGAGCGCTGCCCGAAGAAGGCCGAAACGCTCTGGACGTCGCCGCCGCCCGAGGCCACCTCGTACTCGTCGCTGAACTGCAGGTTGGGATTCTGCCAGAGCACCTCGTTGGTCGTCAGGTCCGTGAAGGCGATACGGGCGGTCAGCGTGAACACGTAGCGGGAGGCCTGCTGGTCGTCGGTGAAGCTGGCCGGCGCGATCCGGATGTTGCGAATGGCCCCCTCGAGCACGGCATCGACGCCGGTGGTGTCCGGCAGCACGCGGTACCGGCCGCGACCGATGAACTCCTGCCGCACCTCCTGGGTCACGATCTGCTCGACCTCGAACGCCGACGTGTCGTTGTCGAACAGCGGGATCCCGATCGTCTCGATGTAGTCCGGCAGAAACGACCCGCGACCGGCGAGCGTGTACCCGCACGCGGCGTGCAATGCGCAGGCGAGCATCACCGCGAGCGCGGCGCAGGTCCGGGTCATCAGCCGGTTCCAGGTCCGCAGCGGGTCACCGGGCAACGACGTTCACGAGCTTGCGGGGCACGACTATCACCTTCATGATCCGCTTGCCGGAGGTGTGGGCGCCCACGTGCGGGTGCTCCAGGGCCAGCGCCTCGAGCACCTCCTGCGGCGTGTCGACCGCCACGGTGAGCCGCGCGCGCAGGCGGCCGTTCACCTGGACCGGAACCACCACCTCCTCCGCCCGGACCGCCGCCTCGTCGCACACCGGCCAGCCGGCGGCCACGACGCCGTCCGCGTGCCCCAGCGCCTCCCACAGCTCCTCGGACAGATGCGGGACGAACGGCGAGAGCATCAGCACGAGCGCCTCGATGGCTTCCCGGGCCGCGGCCACGGCGGCCGGCCGCGGCGGCCGACCCGCGCCGTCGGCCGCCGCGCCGGCGCCTATCCGTTCCCGGGCGCAGAATCCGTACAGCTCGTTGACCAGCTCCATCAATGCCGAAACCGCCGTGTTCAGGTGGATGCGGACATCGATGTCGGTCGAGACCCGCCGGATGGTGTCATGCGTCCGCCGCCGCAGGGCGCGGTCGGCCGCCTCGAGCGTCACCGCGTCGATCGGGGGTGCCGCCGGCGCCGCGTCGCAGAAGGCGACGACCAGCCGCCAGACCCGGCCCAGGAAGCGGTAGCTGCCCTCCAGCCCCGCGTCCGTCCACTCGATCTCCCGCTCGGGCGGCGCGACGAACATCTCGTAGAGCCGCAGCGTGTCGGCGCCGTACGTGGCCAGCATGTCGTCCGGGTCGACGACGTTGCCCTTGGACTTCGACATGACCGCGCCGTTGCGCAGCACCATGCCCTGCGTGAGCAGTCTCGTGAACGGCTCGTCGTGCGCGACGAGCCCGATGTCGTTCAGCACGCGGCAGAAGAACCGCGAGTAGATGAGGTGCAGGATCGCATGCTCGATCCCGCCGCTGTAGAAGTCGACCGGCCCCCAGTAGGCGACCTTGCGCGGATCGAACGGCTGGTCCTCGTTGCGCGGGTCGCAGTACCGGTAGTAGTACCACGACGAGTCGACGAACGTGTCCATCGTGTCGGTTTCGCGCCGGGCGGGACCGCCGCACGAGGGACAGGCCGTCTCGACGAACTCGGCGACCTCGGCGAGCGGAGAATCGCCGCGCCCGCTGAACCGCTCCACCCGCGGGAGCTCCACCGGCAGATCCGCGTCGGGCACCGGGCGGGTTCCGCACGCGTCACAGTAGATGATCGGGATCGGCGTCCCCCAGTAACGCTGCCGCGAGATGCCCCAGTCCTTCAAGCGGAACTGGACGGCCCCGCGGCCGGTGCCGTCCCGCTCGGCCGCCTCGGTCATCTTGCGGATCGCCTGCGCGCTCGGCAGACCGCTGAAGGGGCCCGAGTCGACCAGCACGCCGTACGCCGCCGCGGCCGCATCGAGCTCCGCGCCGGACAACGCCGGCTCGCCGGCCGGCTGCACGACCACCCGGACGGACAGGTCGTACTTGCGGGCGAACTCGAAGTCCCGCTGATCGTGCGCCGGCACCGCCATGATCGCGCCGGTGCCGTAGTCGGCCAGCACGAAGTTCGCGATCCAGATCGGGACCGGCTCGCCCGTGAACGGATTGCGGGCGGAGCGCCCCGTGTCGAAGCCCTCCTTCTCGATCTGGCCGGTGGTCCGCGCCGTGCGGTCGAGTCCCCGGAAGCCTTCCAGCCGCGCCGCGAACGCGGCCGGGTCGGCGGTCGCGGCCGCGAGACGATCGGCGAGCGGGTGCTCGGGCGCCAGCAGCACGGCGGTGGCGCCGTAGATCGTGTCGATGCGCGTGGTGAACACCTCGATGGAGTCCTCCTCGCCGCCGCGCTCCGCGGCGATGACCGGAAACCGCACCAGCGCTCCCGCGGAGCGGCCGATCCAGTTGCGCTGCATCGTCAGCACCTGCTCCGGCCACTGATCGAGCTGGTCCGCTCCCTCCAGCAGCGCGTCCGCGTAGCGGGTGATCCGGAAGAACCACTGGTTCAGATCGCGAGTGCCCACCTCGGTCGCGCAGCGCCAGCACGCGCCGTCCACCACCTGCTCGTTGGCCAGCACCGTCTCGCAGGACGAGCACCAGTTGACGGTCGAACGTTGGCGGTAGGCGAGATCGCGCTCGAACATGCGGAGGAACAGCCACTGGTTCCAGCGGTAGTAGTCGCGCTCGCACGTGGCGAACTCGCGCTCCCAGGCGTAGCTGATCCCGAGCCGCTGGAGCTGGCCCTTCATGTGGGCGATGTTGTCGAGCGTCCAGCGTTCGGGGTGCGTGCCGTGCTTGATGGCCGCGTTCTCGGCGGGCAGGCCGAAAGCGTCCCAACCGAACGGATGCAGCACGTTGTGCCCCTGCATGCGCCGGGTCCGGGCGACCACGTCACCGATCATGTAGTTGCGGACGTGACCGACGTGCGCGTGGCCGGACGGGTAGGCGAACATCACGAGGCAGTAGAACTTGGGGCGGTCGGGATCCTCGGCCACCTCGAACGCACGGGTGGCCTGCCACCGCTCCTGCCACTTCCTCTCGATAGCTTGGGGATCGTAATCGCGCACGGACGAATCCACCGCGGTGCCGGGATTATAGCCCACGCCAGAACGGCGCCTGCGCGCGGCGGACCAGGCTCAGCGCGGCGTCGGCCCGCTCCGTCGAGCCGTCGCCCGGACGCGGTCCGGGCGGGCCGTCCGCCTGCATGACCGCCAGCGTGGAGACGAGGCACGCCTCGAGCGCCTCGAGGTCGTAGCCCCCTTCCGTGACCAGCGCCAAGCGTCCGCCGCAGCAGCGCTCGGCCACGGCGCGCAGTGCGCTGGTCATCCAGGCGTACCCGGCGGTCGACACGTGCATGCCGCCCAGCGGATCGCGATCGTGAGCGTCGTACCCCGCCGAGAGCAGCAGCAGCTCGGGGTCGAACTGCTCCAGGATCGGAATCGCGGCCTGCTCGAAGACCAGACCGTAGTCGGCGTCGCCGGCGCCGGCCGCCAGCGGCACGTTCACGGTCAGGCCGGCGCCCCGCCCGCTGCCGACGTCTCCCGCGGCGCCGGTGCCCGGATAGAACGGGTACTGATGCAGCGACAGGTAGAGCACGCGGGGCTCGTCGTAGAACATCCACTGCGTGCCGTTGCCGTGATGCACGTCGTAGTCGACGACGGCTACCCTCTCGAGCCCGCGGCCCAGGGCATGGGCCGCGGCCACGGCCACGTTGTTGTAGAGACAGAAGCCCATCGCGCGATCCCGTTCGGCGTGATGCCCCGGCGGGCGCACGAGCGCGACCGCCCGGCCGCCGGCCAGGGCGTGGTCGGCGGCGTCGATGGTGGCGCCCGCGGCGAGGCGCGCGACGGCCTCCGAGTCGGGCGCTGCGTAGGTGTCCGGGTCTAGCCGCACGCGGCGGCCGGCGGTGGCGCCGATGGTGTCGAGGTGCTGTCGATCGTGAACCCCGAGCAGGGCGCCGGTCGTCGCCGGGCGCGGCTCGGCCAGCGCGCCGCCCCCGTCGGCCCACCGTTGCGCGACCGCGGCCATCACGGCGGCCCGCTGGGGACGTTCCGGGTGGCCGGCCGGCGTCGCATGGTCGGCGAACCGCTCCGACGACAGCACGAGCACGTCGCGCGGTTCGGGATCGCGATCAGGTTGCATGGTCTTCCTCGGACGGGGCTGCGCCCCGAACCCCCGGCGTCCGTTTGCGGAGACCCCTGCGCCCCGCGTCAGCGGACGCCAGCATGGTCAGGGTTCGCGCGGCGAGACTCCGGAGGGCCTGCTCGAGTCCCGTCCGGCTCCCCTCGAGCGTGGCCTCGGACGCCCGTGCCGGCACGTCCATGGGCCGGCCGATCGCCACGGCGACGCGGCTGAAGGGGCGCGGCACCTGCGTCCGGTCCCAGCTCCGCGCCGACCAGTAGCGCTGCGCCTCCATGTGAAACGGCAGGACGGGGCTGCCGGTCAGGCTGGCCAGCCACACCGCCCCCGGCTGCACCGAGCGCAGCGGGCCGCGCGGGCCGTCCACCGTGAACGCCGCCGGCCGGCCGCTGCGCACGTCGCGCCGCAACCGGGCCAGCGCGCGCGCTCCCCCGCGGGACGTCGATCCCCGGGCCGTGCCGTAACCGAAGCGGCGGATGATCCGTGCAATCCACTCCCCGTCGAAGTTCTCGCTCGTCATGACGACGATGCCGCGCCCCCGCCAGAAGTACGTCGCGGCCAGGATGCGACCGTGCCAGAAGGCGAATATCGGCTCCCGTCCCGCGGACCGCAGCGCCTCGTAGTGCTCGTAGCCGTCGACCTCCCAGCGGCAGGTTCGCCCCAGCAGGGCGATCAACGGGTACGCCAGCGCGGCGATGGCCGCGGCCCGGACGCGATCGACCCTCGACAGGCTGCTCGCCGTCACATCCCTTCGTACTGCGGCCCGCCGCCACCCTCCGGCGGCACCCAATCGATGATCTGATAGGGATCCATGATGTCACACGTCTTGCAGTGGACGCAGTTCGACGCGTTGATCTGCAGTTGCCTGCCGCCGGAGCCGTCGGTCGCGTCGATGATCTCGTAGACGTTGGCGGGACAGAACCGGGTGCAGGGATTGCCGTACTCCTCGAGACAGCGCGTGCGGCACAGGTCCGTATCGTGCACCAGCAGGTGCGACGGCTGGTCCTCGTCGTGGCGGGTGCCGGAGAAGTGCACGTTGGTCAGCTTGTCGAACGTCAGCGTGCGGTCGATCGGGACCCCCGGATCGGGGGCCGGCGGGGTCGTCCCGGCCCCTGCCGGCGAGACCCGCGCGAGCCGCTGGTGGCCGGGCTCGGCCGGCATCGGATCGCGCAGCCACCAGCCGCCCGACACCAGCGCCAGGGCGGAGTACGCGAGCCCCGCGAGCAGCCCGTGGCCGAAGCTCTGGTGCACGTTGCGCACCGGGTACAGCTCCGCGCGGATAGGGCCCTGCTCGATCAGCTCCCCGTAGCGCGCCAGCCGGGCAGCCGACGGATCGCCCGCGCGCACTGCCTCGAAGGCCGCCTCGGCGGCGCACATGCCGCTGCGCATGGCGAGGTGAATGCCCTTGAGCCGCATGGAGTTGAGAAAGCCGGCCGCGTCGCCGACCAGCAGCCCGCCGGCCAGGTGGCAGCGCGGGACCGCGTGCCAGCCACCCTCGGGCAGGGCCTTGGCGCCGTAGCGCACCATCTGGCCGTTGGCGAGCAGGCCGGCGACCAGCCGGTGCCGCTTGAAGCGCTGGAACGCCACGTGCGGGTCGAAGAGCGGATCCCGGTAGTCCAGACCGGCGACGAACCCGACCGCAACGCGCCCGTCCGGCAGCGCGTAGACGAAGCCACCGCCGAACTCCTCGAAGCGCAGCGGATAGCCCAGGGTGTGGATGACCGAGCCGGGCTGCATCCGGCCCGCCGGCACCTCCCACAGCTCCTTGATGCCGAGCGCGTAGACCTGCGGCAGGCGACCCTCGTCCAGGGCGAAGCGGCGGATCAGCGTCTTGGTCAGGTTGCCGCGCACACCGTCCGCGAAGATCGTGACCGCGGCCCGGACGTCGACGCCCGGCTCGAAGGTCGGCTTGCGGGCGCCGTGCCGATCGACGCCCCGGTCGCCCGTGCGCACGCCCACGACGCGGTCGCCCTCGAGCAGCACCTCCGACCCGGAGAAGCCCGTGAAGATGTCGACGCCGGCTTCCTCCACGAGCCCGGCCAGCCACTTCACGAAGCGGTTCAGCGAGATGACGTAGTGCCCGTGGTTGCGCAGGGGCGGCGGCGTCACGGGGAACCGCAGCCCGCGCGTCCGCGTGAGGAAGTAGACGCGATCGTCGCGGACCGGGGTCTCGAGCGGGGCGTTGCGCGCCCGCCAGTCCGGCACCAGCTCGTCGAGGGCCGCCGGGTCCAGCACGGCGCCCGAGAGCATGTGCGCCCCGCTCGCGCGCGCCTTCTCCAGCACCGCGACCGAGAGCGGGTCGCCCCCCCGTTCCCGCTGCAGCGTCGCCAGTCGGTAGGCAGCCGACAGCCCCGCGGGGCCGCCGCCCACGATCAGGACGTCGACATCGAGCGTGTCGCGTTCCAGCTCACTCTCCCAACGCCGCGATGAGCGCCGGCACGACCTCGAAGAGGTCGCCGACGATCCCGTAATCGGCGACTTCGAAGATGGGGGCGTCAGCGTCCTTGTTGATGGCGACGATGGTGCGCGCGCCCTTCATCCCGACCAGGTGCTGGATGGCTCCGGAGATGCCGAGCGCCAGGTACAGGCGGGGCGCCACGGTCTGTCCCGAGCTGCCGATCTGCCGATCCATCGGCAGCCAGCCGGCATCGCAGATCGGTCGCGAGGCAGCCAGCTCGGCGCCGAGGGCCCGCGCCAGATCCTGCGCCAGCGGCAGGTGCTCCTGGGCCTTGATGCCCCGCCCCACCGACACGATCCGCTCCGCCTGTCCGAGATCGATCGCCTGCTTCGACTCCTGGAACGGCGGCTCCGGCCGCTGGCGGATCGCAGCCGGGTCGATCGTCACCGCGGCCGCCCGCGTCGGGGCCGGACTCTCGCCCCGGCGGGCGGCATCCGCCCGGTAGGCGCCGATCTGGAAGCTGGCGAAGTGCGGCCCCGGCCCCTCGGGCACGACATCGGCCACGAACTTGCCCTGGAACATGGGTCTGACGAAGGCCACGGCGCCTTCGCGCGGCTTCGCGGCGATGCAGTCCGTGATGAGCCCGCAACCGAGCCGGGCCGCGAGCTGCGGCGCGAAGTCGCGAGCCTGATACGTGTGCGGCAGCAGCACGGCGTCCGGACGCTCCGCCTCGACGACCTGGGCCCAGGCCTGGACGAAGCCGTCCGGGGTGTACGGTTCGAGCGCGGGATCCTCCACGACGAGCACCGCCCCGACGTCCGCGTGCGACAGCTCGGCGGCGACCTCCCCGACCGCGGCGCCGGCCACGCCGACGGTCACCGGACCGCCGATCTGCTGCGCGGCCGCAATCACCTCCCAGGTCGCCGGGTTGATCACGCCGTTGCGCTGCTCCGCTATGACCAGGTTCATTCCGCCGTCCGTTCAGAATACCCGCGCGTCCTCGCGCAGCACGCGCACCAGCTCGGTGGCCGCCTCTGCCGGAGATCCCTCGATGAGCTGCGTGCGCTTGTCCTTTTCGGGAACGTACAGGCGCGCGATCCGCTGCCGCGGCGCCGCGCCCGGGCCGGGAGACACCGTGCGCACCTCCTTCTTCTTCGCCGCCATGATGCCCCGGAGCGTCGCGTAGCGCAGCTGATTGATGCCGCTCTGAATCGTCAGGAGCGCCGGCAGCGGCATCGACACCCACTGGAACCAGCCGCCTTCGAGCTCCCGCTTCACGCGCAGCCGCCCGTCGGCCACGGCCACCTCCATGATGATGGTCGCGTGCGGGACGCCCAACCGCTCGGCCAGGACGACCCCGGTCTGGCCGAAGCCCTGGTCGTCCGACTGCAGTCCGGTCAGCACCAGATCGCACGACTCGGGCCGCAGCGCATCCGCGAGCGCGCCGGCCACCGTGTACGCCTCGGCGACCGCCAGCTCGTCGGACTCGACGTGGATGGCGCGATCGGCGCCCCGCGCCAGTCCCTCGCGGATTACCTGACCCACCCGGGCGGGACCCGCGGCGCAGATGATCACCTCGCCCCCATGCCGCTCCTTCAACCGCAGCGCCTCTTCGAGGGCGTACGCATCCGGCTCGTTGAGCTCGAAGCTCGCGTCCCCGTCACGAACCCACGTGCCCGCGTCGTCGACACGGAGCGGCCAGTCCCGGGTGACTACCTGCTTGACGCAAACGGCGATCTTCAGCATGGCTGGAAGAGGTTGGCCCCGGCGGAGGGGCAATCGCGACGAAGTCCCGGCTGCCAGCCGGGCGAACTAGTCCTCGTGGCGCTTGAAGAGCAGGCTGGCGTTCGTGCCGCCGAAACCGAACGAGTTGGACAGGGCATACGTCAGCGTGGCGTTCCGCTTCCGGTTCGGCACGTAGTCGAGGTCGCAATCCGGATCCGGATGCTCCAGATTGATGGTCGGCGGGAGCACCCGGTCACGGACCGCCAGCGCGGCGATTCCGGCTTCCAGCCCCCCGGCTGCTCCCAGCAGATGGCCCGTCATCGACTTGGTCGACGAGATCGCGAGCGATCGCGCATGACTGCCGAAGCACTTCCTGATCGCCAGCGTTTCCAGCTTGTCATTGTACCGTGTCGACGTCCCGTGCGCGTTGACGTAGTCGACGGCCGAGGGCCCGACGCCGGCATCGTCGAGCGCCGCCTGCATGGCGCGGACGGCTCCGTCCGCATCCTCCGCCGGCGCGGTCACGTGATAGGCGTCGGCCGACATGCCGTAGCCCACGATCTCTGCATAGATGGGAACGCCGCGCCGCCGGGCGCGGTCCCGCTCTTCGAGGACGATCACGCCGGCGCCCTCCCCGATGATGAACCCGTCGCGCTCCCGATCGAACGGGCGGCTGGCCCGTTGCGGCTCGTCGTTCCGCGTCGACAGCGCGCGCATCGCGGCGAAGCCGCCGACTCCCATGGGTGTGATGGCCGCCTCCGAGCCGCCGGCAATCATCACGTCGGCGGAGCCGCGGCGCACGATCTCGAACGCGTCGCCGACCGCGTGGGCCGAGGCGGAGCAGGCCGTGCACGTCGCCGAGTTCGGGCCCTGCGCCCCGAACCGGATGGACACCTGACCGGCCGCCAGGTTGATGATCGCCGACGGGATGAAGAACGGCGAGATCTTGCGCGGCCCGCCCGCGAGGAGCGCGCGATGCTCACGCTCGATCGTGCTGAACCCGCCGATTCCGGACGCGATGAAGACGCCCGCCCGGGGTCCGAGCGGCTGGTCCGTCTTCAACCCCGCATCGCACAGCGCGAACTCGGAGGCGGCGATGGCGTACTGGATGAAGACGTCCATCTTCTTGACGTCTTTCCTGCCGATGAAATCGAGCGGGTCAAAGCCCCTCACCTCACCCGCGATGCGGGCGGCGAAGGCGCTCGCGTCGAAATGCGTAATCGGGCCGATTCCGCTCCGTCCCGCGCACAGGCCCTCCCATGTCGCCCGGGTGCCCACCCCGAGCGGCGACACGAGACCGACACCAGTGACAACAACCCGTCTGCGCGACATCGCCCTCGCCTGGTGCACCCGGGGGCCTACTTCTTGCTTTTGGCGTGGGACTCGATATAGTCGATTGCTTCCTTGACCCTCGTGATCTTCTCCGCGTCCTCGTCGGGAATCTCGAGCCCGAACTCCTCCTCGAACAACATGAGCAGCTCCACCGTATCGAGGGAATCGGCGCCCAGATCGTCGACGAACGAGGCGTCCGGAGTGACCTCCTCCTCGTCCACGCCCAACTGCTCGACGATGATGCTCTTCACTTTATCCGGTACGGCCATTCGCAAGCCTCCTACATGTACATCCCACCGTTCACACCCACAATCTGGCCAGTAATATACGACGCTTCGTCGGACGCGAGAAAGGCGACCGCGGCAGCAACATCCTCCGGCCGGCCGAGACGGCCCGCCGGAATCTGCCCGGCCAGGGCGTCGCGGGCCGGGGCGTCCAGCCGCGCGGTCATGTCGGTCTCGATGAAGCCCGGTGCGACCACGTTGACCGTGATGCCGCGCGCCGCCACCTCGCGTGCGAGCGCCTTGCTGAACCCGATCAGTCCGGCCTTGGAAGCGGCGTAGTTGGCCTGACCGGGATTGCCGGACTGGCCGACCACCGAGCCGACGCTGATGACGCGTCCCCGCCGCTGCTTCAACATGGGCCGGAGGACCGCCTGCGTGCACGTGAACGCGGCCGTCAGGTTGGTGGCAATGACGGCATCCCACTCCTCGGGCTTCATGCGCATCAGCAACTGATCGCGAACGATCCCGGCGTTGTTGACCAGGATGTCGATGCGTTCGAAGCGCTCGAGCGTCGCGCGCACGGCCTCCTTCAGCGAGCCGGCATCGGTCACGTCGACGCCCAACGCCTGTGCGGCGCCTCCCGCCGCGACGATCTCGTCGGCCACCGGCCTCGCGTGATCCGCGCGGGCGCAGGCCGCCACCGTTGCGCCCTCGGCCGCAAGCCGCAGGGCGATTGCCTTGCCGATGCCTCGCGAGGCCCCGGTCACGAACGCGACGCGGCCGCTCGGATCAGCCATGGGGCACCAGGGCCTCGACCGCGTCGATGCCGTCGGGACTGTCGACGCCGACCACGGAGGCGCGCCGGTCGATCTTCCCGATCAACCCGGCCAGCACCGTGCCCGGACCGACCTCGACATAGGCACGCGCGCCGCTGGACGCCAGCCGTCTGACAACCGCCTCCCACTGCACGGGCGCGCTCACCTGCTCGACCAGGGCATCGATGGCCGCCGCCGCGTCGCGCTTCGGCTCGGCATCCACGTTCGCAATCACCGGCACCGCGGGATTCGACACCACCAGGTTGCGCAGCTCCGGCTCGAGGCGCGCCTGGGCGGGTCTCATCAGGCGGCAATGGAACGGCGCGCTCACCGGCAGCGGCAGCACGCGGCGGGCGCCCAGCTCCCTGGCGCGGGCGCCGGCTCTCGCCACCGCGTCCTGCGCGCCGGCGATGACCACCTGCCCCGGCGCGTTCAGGTTCGCCGGGCTCACCACCTCGCCCTGGGCCGCCTCCTCGCACGCTTGCGTCACGAGGGCTGCTTCGAGGCCGAGCACGGCAGCCATGGCGCCGGCGCCCACGGGCACGGCCTCCTGCATGTAGCGCCCGCGGCGGCGCACCGTGCGCAGCGCGTCCCCGAAGGACAGCGTGCCGGCCGCGACGTGGGCGGAGTACTCGCCCAGGCTGTGCCCCGCCATCAGCCCCGCCTGCAGCCCGCGCGAGGCGAGCAGCCGATGGGCCGCGACGCTCACGGCCAGCACGGCCGGCTGCGTGTTGGCCGTCAGGGTCAGCTCGGCCGAGGGTCCCTCGAAGCACAGGCGGCTCAACGGCTCCCCGAGCGCCTCGTCGGCCTGGTCGAACGTGTCCCGGCAGACCGGGAAGGTCTCGGCCAGGGCCTTCCCCATGCCGACGTACTGCGATCCCTGTCCGGGAAACACATACGCTATCAACCGCTGGACCCCTTCACGCTCCCCGGTCTCGCCGCCCCGGACAGCGCGGCGATCTCCCCGGCCACGCGCTCGACGAAGCGCTGGTTGGCGAAGCGGTACGCGAGCACGACGGCGTTGCGCACGGCCTTGACGGACGAGCACCCGTGGCCGACGACGCAGAGCCCGGCCACACCGAGCAACGGCGCCCCGCCGACCTCCGAGTAGTCGACGCGCCGACGGAACCTGCGAAACGCCCGGCTGGAGAGCAGGAAGCCGAACCGCGTCGTGAAGGTCCGGTTCAGCTCGTCCCGCAGCAGCGCCTCGACCATCTCCACGAGCCCCTCGCTGACCTTCAGGGCGACGTTGCCGGTGAACCCGTCGCACACGATGACGTCGGCCTGGCCGCTGAAGATGTCTCGCGCCTCGATGTTGCCGATGAAATCCAGTCCGCTGTCCCGCAACCGGCGGTGCGCGTCCCGGGTGAGCTCGTTGCCCTTCGTCGCCTCTTCCCCGATCGAGAGCAACCCCACCCTGGGCCTGGATACGCCCAGCGACAGGCGCGCATACACGCACCCCATCGCGGCGAATTGTACAAGGTGCCTGGGTCGGCACTCGACGTTGGCGCCGGCGTCCAGCAGCACCGCGCTGCCGCGGCGCGTGGGAATGGCGGTCGCGAGCGCCGGCCGCTCGACGCCGGACAGCAACCCGAACGCCGCATGCGCCGCCAGCAGGGCCGCACCCGTGTTGCCGGCGCTGAAGAAGGCGGCGGCGTCACCCCTGGCCACCACTTCGGCAGCCTGCCGGACCGACGCCTGCGGCTTGCGACGGATCGCCGCGGCCGGGGGCTCGGCCACGCCCACGACGTCGGCGGCGTCGACGAACCGTACGTCGACCGGCCCCGCGTCGCCGTGGCGCGCCAGCTCGGCCTCGATCGCGGGCCGGTGGCCGACCAGGGTCAGCCCGAAGCCGCCGTGGCGGGCGGCCACCAGCGCGCCGTCGATGATGTTGCGCGGCGCAAAATCTCCGCCCGCCGCATCTATGGCGATGTGCATCCTGCCAGGGGACCCGCCCCGGAGCCGGGCGGCGCTACTCGTCCTCGACTGCCTTGACCTGGCGTCCGCGGTAGTAGCCGCAGTGCGGGCAGATGTGGTGCGGAAGCGTCGGCTCGTGGCACTGGGGGCACTTGCCCAGATGCGTCGGCGCGAGTGCATCGTGCGCCCGCCGCTTGGCGGTGCGGGCCTTGGAATGACGTCGCTTGGGGTTCGCCATCTCGTCTCGTCCTCTGGAAGCTCGATTGCGCGGCAACGCCCGCCGCGGGTGGCGGCGCGCCGGCCGCGGGTCGCCGGTCGGGGAAGCGTCCCTAGCGCCGCTGGCGACCCGGCAGCAGGGCCTCGAGCGCCGCCAGGCGTGGATCGTGCCACTGCGTGTCGCACCGGCAGCGCCGCTCGTTCAGGTTCGACCCGCAGACCGGGCACAACCCGCGACAGTCGCCGCGACACAACGGCTTCATCGGCAGCGCGAGCTGAAACTGCTCGCGAACCATCTGCATGAGGTCGATCCGGCCGTCGCGGTAGAAGGCCGTCGACAGATCGTCCTCCGCGATCTCGGTTTCGCCGTCCCCGCGGTTCGCGCTGTGCGGAAGATAGAGCAGGTCGACCGCCAGGTCGCAAGGTATCCCGAACTGCTCCAGGCACCGGCTGCAGGAGAGGTTCAGCGTGGTGCACACACGCCCCGACACATGGCACTTGTCGCCATCCTTGCGCACCCGCAGCGCCAGCGATACGCGGTCCGCGACCGAATACTCATCATGCGGATCGGGGCCGAAAGTCGCCGCCGGATAGCTGCGGTCGACCCGCTCCTCCGACCCGCGTATCTCGCGCAAATCCAGCAGCAACGTCAACGTGCTCGTCTCGCTGGTCGAATCGATCTGGGAAGTATAGCACGCGGGCTTCCATCAGACGGGGCTGCGCTCCGGGCCCCCGGCGTCCGCTGGCGGGGACCCCTGCGCGCGTTGCGGTCCCCATGGGCGCGGGATGAAGAGCTCCTCGAACAGTCGTATCGCGTAGCGGTCGGTCATGCCGGCCAGGAAGTCGCGCGCCGCGACGTCGACTCCGTCGCGCTCCACGGTGCGGCGATCGAGAAACGCGTCGGGGCGCTCCCGCACCTTCTCCCACAGCCCGCGGAGGATCCCCCCGGCCTTCTTGAGCTCCGCGGTGGCGGCGTCGTTCTCGTACACGGCCTCGTAGAGGAATGCCCGCAGCTCCAGCGTCGCGCGCAGCACCTCGTCGCTCATCCGGATCTCCGGCCCGCTCGCGGCCAGCGTCCGGTTCACGACGTCGGCCACCATGCGTCCGATGCGCTCGGACGAGGTGCTCCCGAGCACCGCGACGGCGGAACGGGGCAGGGCCTCCGCGCGGAGGACACCCGCGCGGACGGCGTCGTCGATGTCGTGATTGACGTACGCGATGATGTCGGCGACCCGCGCGATCTGGCCCTCCAGCGTCGCGGCGCGGCGCTCCGGATCGGCCCCGACCGGCGACCCGTCCTTCCCCTTCGAGTGCTTCGCGATGCCGTCGCGGACTTCCCAACTGAGATTGAGCCCCTGCCCGTCCTGCTCCAGGATGTCGACGACCCGCAGGCTCTGCTCGTAGTGGTTGAAGCCGCCCGGAAGCAGCGCGCGGAGCACGCGCTCGCCGGCGTGGCCGAAAGGGGTGTGCCCCAGATCGTGGCCGAGCGCGATGGCCTCCGTCAGCTCTTCGTTGAGCCGCAGCACCTTCGCGATGGTCCGCGCGATCTGGGAGACCTCGAGCGTGTGGGTGAGGCGCGTGCGGTAGTGGTCGCCGGTCGGCGCCAGGAACACCTGGGTCTTGTGCTTGAGCC
>JAAXGX010000156.1 GCA_012271165.1 Vicinamibacteraceae bacterium
CGCCAACTTGGTAAACATGGGTTAGGGGGAGCTCGGAACATCGTCCGGGCGGCTACGGCGTGTCATCGGCGAGTTCCGCCGTCAACCGCCAACCGTGCACCGGAGCGAATCAGATTCCGTCCGACGATGTAGCAGTAGAGACTGGTCGGCTCGGCACGTAGCGATCCGGGCCCGGGCCAGTGCGGCAGCGATCGTGCCACTGTCCTTGTGGTGATTCCCACCTTGGCCTTCGGATGGCGGTTCGCGAACGTGGCAAGGCTCCTCAGCTCTTCCGGGTTCCGTCCGGGTCTATCCGACCACTTGACGTCGATGCACCATTGCGGTGTCAGCATCCCGCCGAGATAGACGATAGCCACTTCACCCTTCGCCCAGCGGGCGTAGTGCAGATCAACATCGGAATGGAACCACTGGGCGAAGACCGCCGTCTCGGCCAGGGCGCCCATCGCCGGGTCGTCCGCCGTCACCGGACCGACCAGCGCGGCGCGTAGGGCCGGCGTGGTGACGTACACCTTGAAGTGGCTGGCGCGCTTGAAGCGACGGGCGTTCCGGTCGATCCGGTGAACTACCTTGATCAGGAACGCCGCCTCCAGATATTCGAGGTAGCGCTTGAGAGTGGGCTTGGTCACGCCCGAATTCTGCGCCAGCGCTTCCGGCGACATCTCACCGGCCGTGTTGAACGCGAGGGTCGTGAACAGGTCGTTCAGCTCCTGGACGTCCTGGATGCCGTACAGGCTGGGGAGGTCCCGCAGCAGAACCTTGTCGATGATGTCCGCGCCGATGTAGCGCTGCGGGTCGTCGCGCACCGTATCCGACAGCGCCGCTTCCGGATAGCCACCGAAGTTGATGTAGTCCAGGAAGTGCCGGTTCAGGTCCGTGATGCGGCCGCGCGCGACCCTGTCGCCCCCGCCGGGCGTTTCCTCGACGAGATCGGTCTCGTTCAGGAGGTCGAGGTACTCGTAGAACGTCAGCGGCGGCAACAGGAAGTCCGTGAACCGCCCGGCGCCGGATTCGATGCTCTTGAGCCGGAGCGCAGCGGCGGCCGAGCCTGACGCAACGCAGCGGATGTCGGGATGCCCGTCGACGAACACCTTGAGATGGCGCTCCCAGTCACGGAGGTACTGAATCTCGTCCAGGAACAGCAGCCGGGGGACACGGCCGGCTCCGCTCGCCCCGCGGAGCTCCCGGGCCAGCTCTTCGATCGACAGACGCGTGTAGAGCGGCTGGTCGAGCGAGACGTAGGCAATGTCGGGGCGCTCGTACCGGCCGCCGTCGAGCAGATGCGCGATGACGTGGTGCAGCAGCACCGTCTTGCCCACGCGCCGCGGACCCATGAGGACCACCGCGCGGCGGACGTCGGTCTGCTCCACGAGATGCCGGAAGCGCTCGAAGTACGCACGCCGCTTCATGGCCTCGTAGTCGCTCCGGATACCGCCGCCGTCCCACCACGGGTTGTCGGCGCGCATACGGCTGCGGACCTGCTCCTCGGGGATCCGGCGCATGCTTCGAGGCTAGCAGGGCAGGGTTGGGGAGGTCAACTAGAGAAAGTCGACTTTCCTTAGCAGGAGACGATGCCGAGCGCCTACTGGGCGGGGTAGAGTGCGATGCGGTCGCCGCGCACGCTGCCGACCCAGATCTCGTCGTTCACCTGCAGCGCCGCGGTGGCGGTGAAGAAGTCCTCGGTTGCCGGCTCGTCCACGACGTCCGTCACCGCCAGCGTGTCCGGGTCGACGCGCGCGACGTGCGACGACATGCCGTCGCAGCGGGCCTCGATGCACTCCAGGATGCGTGCGAGCAGATCGGGTGCGTCGTGTCCGGCCGTGAGCAGCGTGCCGTCCGCCTGCCAGCGGATGTTGTCCGGGTGGAACGCGAGCTCGGCGGTCTGCGTCTCGACCGGGTCGCGGCCGCGCGACAACCGCAGCACCTGGCGTCCCGCCCACAGGTTGACGTACAGCCACTCGCCGTCGGCCGACGCCTCGATGCCGTTCGGCCCGGCCGATTCGCTGCCGGGGACGATCGACCAGCCGCCGGCGGGGCTCCATTCCCACACGACGCCGTACGACCCGGCGATGTCGATGTCCTCGGGCGCGGCCGGCTCCGCGGCGGCAGCGGTCTCGTCGCCGTCCGCCGCTTCCTCGCCGTCGGCCTCGTCGTCGCCGTCCGCCGCGCCGGGCGGGACGTAGCCCGCCGGGACGAAGGGCGCAGTGGCGACGAAGCCGCCGCCGGGCAGCGGGCTGACCGAGTTCAGTGTCATCGACTCGGGCGCGACGACGCAGCCGATCCAGGCGAAGCCGGGGGTCGGCGACACGGAGACGGCCCCCTGGTAGCGCGTGTCGATCTCGAAGATCTCGATGGATTCGCGGAACCCGTGGTGGACGACGTAGAGGTGGTACAGCCCCTCCTCGACAAGCCGCAGGTTCAGGCCGTGGGCGTTGAACTGGTCGCCCTCCGCGGGGTCGATCGGGCCGGGGCAGTCGGGGTACGCGTCGGCATCGTGCCGCAGCCGCGGGTTGGGGGTCGGATACACCTGCAGCCGCGTCCGGTCGCGGTGGCTGATGAAGTGGATGCCGCCGCCGCCGCCGTAGCCCGACGCGACGATGAAGCTGGTGTCCGGGATGGCGATGACGTCTTCCGGGTTGATCACGCCGCAGATGAAGGCGACGTCGCCGTCCGTCTCGCAATCGGCATTCGGCACCGGGAGATCGCCGCTCGATCCTCCGCAGGCCGCCAGCATTACGACCGCCGCGCACAGCCACCGCTGCATGGGTCCTCCTTCTCGTCCGCCCGGGTCCAAATGTATCACCATTCGGACGGGGCTTCATTCAGACGGGGCTTTGCCCCGAACCCCCGGCGTCCGCTTGCGGGGACCCCTTCGCCCCGCGCCGCTGCCGCCGAGGCGCGCTGTGCGCGCCTTGCGTGCCTTTGCGGTGTCAGAGGAGCTGGGACAGGAAGGTGCGGGCTGGAACGACCCGCGGGGGCCCGGGCGCCGCGAAGCAGTCCGCGTCCGCGTAGTTGGCGTCGACGACGACCTGGAACGCGAAGGGGGCGCCGAGCTGCGCCTGATGGTAGGCGAGCGCCGCGCCGACCGGCTCCCGGCGCCGCCGCACGTCGGCGAGGAACCAGGGCCGGCCGTCGCGCGCGACCACGAAGTCCACCTTGCGCCGCTCCTTGTCGCGCAGGTAGCCCAGCTCGAAGCGGCCCAGACCCAGATCGCTCCAGCCCTCGACGGCCTTGAGCAGGTGGCAGGCAACGAACGTCTCCGCCCGGTCGCCCTCGTCCGGAATGTCGCCCCAGTCCCGCAGGAACCACCGCGGCTCGCGGCGCAGCGAGCGCCGGACGCCCCGCCACCAGGGCCGGATCAGGAAGCCGAGGTGAAGGTCGCACAGGGCGGCCACCCAGCGGCGGAGCGTGTCGATCGCCACCCCGATCTCCGCCGCGCGGGCGCCGTACACGAGCTGGCGCGCCGACGTCCGGGCGAGGCGCTGCCCCAGCAGGGACATCTGGTCGCGCTGCCGGATCTGCGTCAGGTCGCGGATGTCCTCCCGGACCAGTTGCTCGACGCGCCGCGCCCGCCAGCGCCGGCTGAACCGGCTGTCGCGCCTGAGAAAGGGCTCCGGATACCCGCCGTGGCGCCACAGCGCCTCGAAGTCGGCCGCGTCGCCGGCAGCGGGAGGGCGCGTGACCCGTTGCGGATCCGGCAGGTCCCGGCGCACCGTCTCGGCGACCGAGAAGGGATGCATCCGGTAGGCGAGGTGCCTCCCCGTCAAGCGGTCGCGCCCGCGGTCGGCGTCCATACGGCCGCTGCCGGCAACGATGAAACGCAACCGGTCGCCCCGGGCGTCGTCGAGGCGCCTGAGCAGCGGCTTCCAGCGCGGGAAGCGGTGCAGCTCGTCGAAGAGCACCACGGGGAACGTCTTGGACAGCCGGTCGGCGCCGAGTCCGGCGGCGAGGCGGGCCGGGCCGGCCAGGACCAGCTCGCGGTCGGCGAGATCGTCCCAGTCGCAGCGGGCGTCGGCGTGGCGCCGGCAGGTGACGGTCTTGCCGACGTGCCGGGGCCCACTGACGAGCGCCATCGCGCGGCTCGTCAGGAAGTGCTCCAGCAGCACGGCGTCGTAGAAGCGGGGCACTGCCTCCATGCTGGCGTCCGTTATCCTGGTAATCGTATAATGGTCGGGACTGTTCTATGCTATATCGTATTTTGGTCAGAACCCGCGCGGCCTCGGCGGCGTCCGGGGCCCTGGCCTGCCTGCTCGCGCTCTTGCTCTCGCTGTCGCTGCCGGAATCTGCTGCGGCCGGCACGCGCCCCGAGGCGTTCGGCGGCGCCGCGGCCGGTCAGGCCGGCGTCCCGGACGCCGACGGGTGCGCGCCGTCGCTCGCGCTGGGCGGCGTGGGCGTCGCGGCCGGCGCGCAGTTGCGGCTGACGGGCAACCAGGCCAACTTCGGCTTCCACCAGCGGACGATCGGCAGCTCGCCGCCGGGGACCGACTTCCTGAACCAGCGGCTGCGAGCCTGGGTGAACGTGCACGATCGCGAGTCGTGCCGCTACGGCGCGTACGTCCAGGTGCAGGCCGGTCACGTCGAGCTGGGCAGCGGCCGCGAGCTGCTGAAGACGTTCGGCGTCGAGCCCGGCCGTCTCGCGGGCACGGACCAGGCGGGCGTGGCGCTGCGGCGGGGGTTCCTGTGGTACAAGCCGACCCCCAACTCGCTGCTGCGGGCCGGCGTCCTGCCCTGGGAGGACCGCTTCGGCGAACGGCCGACCTTCGGCGACCCGCTGTGGGCCGTGGACCGCTACGACACGTCGCAGGCGCCGCTGGCGAACTCGGTCTGGGACTTCAACGTCGGCGGCATCACGTTCGAGGCGACGGCGGCCGACTCGTGGCACTACGCGCTCGGCGCGCTGATTCTGCAGCGCGAATCGCGCGCCGGCGACGGCGACAACTGGCTGCTGACGGCGGACCTCGATCGGGCGGTCGGCTCGTCGCTCTGGGGCGTGAGCGTGTACTACTCGCGCGACCGGGCCGGCAACCTGTACTGCGCGTTCGGCGGCCCGGCCGCGACCTACGGCCGCACGCCCGGCGAGTTCATCCGGCGCGGCAACGCCCTGTGGATCGGCGGGCGCGGCCATATCGATCACGGCGGCGGGTCGACCTCGCTGTTTCTCATCATGAACCGGGGCGAGACCCCCGACTACAACTGGTCGCATGCGGGTTGGGCCGCCAAGGCGGCGACCGCCGTCGAGGCGGGCCCCGGCACGGCGCATCTGCGGGTGCTGTACTCGACCGGCAACGACGGCGCCGATCCGCACCGCTCGGGCGAGTTCCGGACGATCGCCCAGAGCGCCCGCGACAACCGGGGCGCGCAGGCGTACTGGAGCCTGCTCGGGCTGACCTCGCCGCGCGGGCCGTCGGACGGCAACGACCTCGGCATCGGGCTGCAGAACGACGGGCTCGGCCTGCTGACCCTGCAGGCGGGCTACGAGCAGCCGCTGGGCGGGCGCTGGACGGCGCTGCTGGCGGCCGGCTGGCTGCGCGCGGACGAACCGCATCCGCTGAGCGGATCGCCGGACATCGGGACGGAGCTGCTCGCGGAGACGCGGTGGCAGATGGCGTCGCTGCTGGCGCTCGACGTCGGCGGGTCTGTCCTGCTGACAGGGGACTTCTTCCAGGCCGCCCCGGCGGGGCCCGCGCCGGCGGCGCTCTACGAGCTCTACGCCCGCTGGCAGCTCGAGTTCTGACCCGCCGGCGGGACGGCTGGCGTCTGCCGACCGCAAGCCGACTGTAAGATGGGCTGTTCGGCATGCGTTGGCGACGATCCGCCGCTCGCGGCGGGGCCCCATTGCGAATGATTCCAGGATCGAGGCAGCGGCCGTCGTGCGGCCGCCTCGTGCCAGGCCTGCTGGCCGTCGCGCTCGCCGCCGGCCCGGTCGCCGCGGCGACGCCCTGCGAGCCGGCGGGCGACCCGACCGCGGGCCAGACGGCGCCCGCCGCGGCAGACCCGGCGCCCGGCACGCCCGACCCGCGGGAGCTGCCGGGGCGCGCGGTCGCGGCGGACGCGGGCCGCGCCGGCGGCGGTCTGCGGGTCGGCGGCGTGCCGTGGCCCCGTCCGCCGGAGGTGGTCCTCCGCGACGGGCTGGGCCGCGTGACCGTCCGCGCCGTCAGGCTGGTAGCGGGCCTGCAGCTCGACGGGCTGCTCGACGAGCCCCTCTACGACTGCGTGCGGGCGATCGGCGAGTTCATCCAGTTGATGCCCGACGAGGGCGCCCCCGCCACCGAGAGGACCGAGGCCTGGATCGCGTTCGACGCGGAGAGCATCTACATCAGCGCGCGCGTCTGGGACTCGGCGCCGCCGGCCGACTGGGTGGTCAACGAGATGCGACGCGACACGCCCCAGCTCCGCGACAACGACGGGTTCTGGGTGGTCCTCGACACGTTCCACGACCGGCGCAACGGCCTCGGCTTCTACACCAACCCGCTGGGCGCGCTGGGCGACTTCGAGATCAGCAACGAAGGGAATCCCAACAGCGACTGGAACCCGGTGTGGGACGTCCGCACGGGGCGCTTCGACGGCGGCTGGACGGTGGAGATGGAGATTCCGTTCAAGTCTCTGCGCTACCGGCCCGGGCCGGCCCAGGTCTGGGGCGTGCAGCTGCGGCGCACCATCCGCCGCAAGAACGAGCTGGTCTTCCTGACGCCGCTGCCCATCTCGGCCGGGCGCACCGGCATCTTCCGCATCTCGCAGGCGGCCACGCTGGTCGGGCTGGAGGTGCCGGCCGGCGTCAGCCGGCTCGAGATCAAGCCGTACGGCATCGGCGGCCTGACCACGGACCTGGCGGCCGCGCCGCCGCGGCGAAACGCGGGCGAGGGCGCGGCCGGGCTCGACGTCAAGTACGGCCTGACGCAGAACCTGACGGCGGATCTGACCTACAACACGGACTTCGCGCAGGTGGAGGTCGACGAGCAGCAGGTCAACCTCACGCGCTTCAGCCTGTTCTTTCCCGAGAAGCGCGAGTTCTTTCTCGAAGCCCAGGGCATCTTCAACTTCGCCCGCGGCGCCGCCGACGGCGGCCGGCGCAACACGGGCCTGCGGCGGCAGGGCGGGGGCAATCGCCGCGGCCAGGACGCCGGCAACGCGCCCACGCTGTTCTACTCGCGCCGCATCGGCCTCGAGGGCGGCGCGGTCGTGCCGATTGTCGGCGGCGGGCGCGTCACGGGCAAGGTCGGCGACTTCGACGTCGGGGCGCTCAACATCCAGACCGACGCGGAAGCGACGTCCGGCGCCCTGCCGACGAACTTCACCGTCGTCCGCATCAAGCGCGACATCCTGCGCCGCAGCAGCATCGGGGCGCTGGTCACGAGCCGCTCGGTGTCGCTCGCGGGCGACGGCTCCAGCCGGGCCTACGGCGCCGACGCCACGTTCTCGTTCCACGACAACGTCAACTTCCTCGGCTATCTCGCGAAGACGAGCACGCCCGGCCGCGACGGCGAGGATCTGAGCTACCAGGGCCAGTTCGTCTACGCCGGAGACCGCTACGGGCTGCAGGCGGAGCACCTGGTCATCGAGGAGAACTTCGTGCCGGAGGTGGGCTTTCTCCGCCGCAGCAACTTCCGGCGCTCGTACGCCACCGGGCGCTTCAGCCCCCGGCCGGACGCCATCGAGGCGGTCCGGCAGTTCCGCTTCGAGGGCAGCTTCGACTACCTCCTGACCGCGGACACGGGGTACGTGGAAACGCGCCAGACGCAGGTGGCGTTCCTGACCGAGTTCGAGAACAGCGACCGGCTGGGCGTGTCGGCGGCCGACAACTACGAGCTGCTCGTCGAGCCGTTCGAGGCCGGACCCGACGTGACGCTGCCCGTCGGCGGCTACGGTTTCCGCGACGTGGAGCTGCTGTATGCGCCCGGCGCCCAGCGGCGTCTCAGCGGCGAGCTGCGGGTGCTGATCGGCGAGTACTTCAACGGCAGCATCCGCTCGCTGACCTTCAGCCGCGGCCGGCTGGAGCTGACGCCGCAGCTGTCGATCGAGCCGACGATCTCGGTCAACTGGATCGACACGCCGCACGGCGCGTTCCGCGCGGATCTGGTTGTCTCCCGCGTGACCTACACGTTCACGCCGCGCATGTTCTTCAGCGGCCTGGTGCAGTACAACTCGAGCACCAGCACCGTCGGCAACAACCTCAGGCTGCGGTGGGAGTACACCCCCGGCAGCGAGCTGTTCGTCGTCTACACCGATGAGCGGCACGCCGACCCGTTCCGTCCGGACCGCTCCTACGGTCTGCGCAGCCGCGGGCTGGTGGTGAAGGTAAACCGGCTCTTCCGGCTGTGAGGCGCCTCCCCGCGCGCCGCGTCCGCGAGCCGGCGCCACACGGGGACGAGCGCGGCCCCCGCCGCAAGGAGGGCGGCGATCCAGAGCGACCGCCAGGGGAACCAGACCGGGGCCGGGGCGGCGGTGAGCCAGGTGCCCGCGCCGACCAGCAGGCAGAAGACCGATGCCGCGCAGGCGCCGGTTGCGGCGGCACCGCGGGCCAGCCGGCGCGCACCGTCGGCCGGCGCGTCGCCGGCGGCTGCGGCGATCGGGCCCCAGAAGCCCGGCGGCCTCACGCGCGCGTGGAACGCGACCAGGCGCGCCCGATCCTCGGGCGGCGCGAGCAGGGCGGCGGCCACTGCGCCCGAGGTCGCCAGCACGGCCATCAGCAGCAGGCGCGCCGCCTGCGCGTCGTCGCCAAGCACTGTCATGAGGACGGGCGCAGCGACCAGCGAGACCAGCGCCGCGGCGATCTCCGCCCAGGCGTTCACCCGCCACCAGAGCCAGCGCAGCACGAGCACGACCCCCATGCCCGCGCCCATCAGCAGGCTGGTCTGCCACGCCTGGTTGATCGACGTGAGCCGCGTCATGACGAGCAGGGCGATGGCGAGGATCGCCACGTTGGCGCCCCGCGCCACCCGCACCAGCGCCCGGTCGTCGGGATCGACGCCCCGCCACGCCTGGCAGACGAACCGCTTGTAGATGTCGTTCGTCCAGTACGACGCGCCCCAGTTGAGGTGGGTGTCGACCGTCGACGCCAGGGCGGCCAGCATGCCGGTCAGCATCAGCCCCAGCAGTCCCGGCGGCAGCAGCTCGGCCATGCCCCGCACGTACGAGGCCTCGCGGTCGGCCTGCAGCAGCTCCGGGGCCAGCGCCGGATCGGGCGGGAAGAGGACCAGCAGGCCCAGCCCCAGCGGGAGCCACAGCAGGCTGCGGACGAGCACCTGGGTGTAGGTGAAGACCACCGCGGCGGTCCGCGCGTCGCGGTCGCTGCGGCAGGCCATCGTCCGCTGTGCCAGGTAGCCGCTGCCGTCCGCGTTGAGCTGGATGAGCCACAGCAACCCCAGCATGCCGAGCACGGCCGGCGCCGCGTTGCGCGCCCGGTCCGGCGTGAACGCCAGGATCTCGTCTGGCCGGATGCCGCCCGGTCCGCCGCTTCCGTACCGCTCGCGGATCCCCTCGACAATGGCCCACGGCCCGCCGACTTCAGCGGCCACGATCCAGGCGAACGCCGCCGTTCCGGCCAGCATGACGGCGATCTGCACGATATCGGTGGCCACGACGCTGCGCAGTCCGCCGCTGGCGGAGTACGCGGTCACGACCGCCAGCAGCGCCAGCAGCGAGACCAGGTTGCTGGCCGTCGCCGTCCAGACGGCCGGGTCGTCGGGGCGGCCGGCGGTCAGGGGCACGCCGATCCACGCCACCAGGTCGACCACCGGCTCGAACAGCGCGGGTGGCAGCCACTGGTCCCAGAGCAGGAACGGCTCGGCGATGCGGACGGCGGCGAACAGCACCCACGCGAGCACGGTGCAGTTGAGCACCGTGCCGAAGTAGACGGCCTTGACGCCGCGCAGCACCGCCGCCGCGCGCCCGCCGTAGCGCAGCTCGGTCAGCTCCGCGTCGGTCAGGACGCCGGCCCGCCGCCAGCCGCCTGCCAGGACGAAGCCCATCAGCAGGAACGCCAGCGCGTAGATCCAGAGCTGCCACAGCGCGAAGATGCCGGCGGTGGCGATCAGGCCGGTCACGAGCAGCGGCGTGTCGGCCGCGAACTGCGTCGCGGCCATGCTCAGCCCGGCCTGCCAGCCCGGCAGGCGGCGGCCCGCCAGGAAGTACTCGTCGAGGTTGCGCGACGCGGCACGGCGGTTGCGGATGCCCGCGCTCACCGCGTAGACGATGAAGGCCGCGAGGATCGCGAGGTCAATCGCCGCCATGCCGGTTGACGGGACGGGTTACGCCAGCGCCAGCCCGGCGTCGCGTCCATGCCGGCACCATACCATGGGCGATGCCTTGACGCCGTACCGCTGGCCGGCCTGCGCGCGGCGGGCCCACGGGGCAGGGAACCGGACCACGCGGCCGCGCGTAATTGAGTGTACGAGCGGCCGTTGCGGGACGCGCCCGCGCGCGTCGCAATCGCCGGGCGTTATACTGTCTGGCTGGAAAACCAACAAGGAACCGCAACAGTCGAGAGTGAGGATATCCATGTCGAAGACCTCGAAGCTGGCTGGCCTCCTCGGCCTCGCCGCGCTGCTCGCGGCCGCTTCGCCGCACGCGGCCGCCGCCCAGGCGGCGGACGAGCCGACGTTCAGCAAGGACATCGCGCCCATCCTGCAGCGGAGCTGCCAGAAGTGCCATCGGCCGCAGGCGCTGGCGCCCATGTCGCTCATCTCGTACGAGGAAGTCCGGCCCTGGGCGCGGGCCATCAAGTACCGCACGGGACTGCGCGACAAGCCGGGCGTGATGCCGCCCTGGTACATCGAGAAGAACGTCGGCATCCAGCGGTTCAAGGACGACTGGTCGCTGAGCGACGACGAGATTGCGACGATCGCGCGCTGGGCCGACAACGGCGCGCCGCAGGGCGACCCGGCGGACATGCCGCCCCCGCCGCCGTTCATCGACGTCGACGACTGGGAGATCGGCGAGCCGGACCTCATCGTCTCGTCGCCTCCCTTCGAGGTCAAGGGCAGCGCGCCGGACTGGTGGGGCAGCCTCGGGCAGTCGCCGAGCGGCCTGACCGAGGACCGCTACGTGGCGGCCATCGAGTACAAGGAGCGCAACGACCTGGACCGCGGCGTGCGGTCGGACACCGTCGGCGGTCTCTTCGTCGTGCACCACTCGGCGCTCTACACCATGGCCGAGGGTGACGATCCGGCGGCGGCCACCATCTGGCCGGTGCACGAGGTGGGCCGCAACGCGGACGTCTTCGACGCGCAGGCCGGACGCCTGCTGGCGGCCGGGTCGACGTTGCTGTTCCCGTCCACGCACCTGCACTCGAACGGCACCGACACGCGCGCGCACATCGACGTCGCCTTCAAGTTCCATCCGCAGGGCTACGAGCCGGAGAAGCAGATGGAGCTGCTCTTCGTGGGGAACGGCCCGGACCTCGACATCCGCCCGATGGAGTCGGACCAGCGCGCCGACGCCTACTTCACGCTGCCGGAGAACGCCAAGATCAGCGTCTTCGAGCCCCACATGCACGCGCCGGGCGTGCGGATGTGCCTCGAGGCGGTCTGGGGCACGTCGGTCCAGACGCTCAACTGCGCCGGCTACGACCACAACTGGGTGCGCGTCTACAAGTACGCCGACGACGCGGCGCCGCTGCTGCCGAAGGGGACGATCCTGCACCTGACCGGCTACTTCGACAACTCGCCGACCAACCCGAACGTGGTCGATCCGCGCAACTGGTCCGGCTCGGGCCACCGCTCGGTGGACAACATGTTCATCAACCTGATGCAGGCGCTCTACCTCGATGAAGAGGAGTTCGCCGCCGCGGTGGCCGAGCGCGAGGCCGCCATCGCGGCCGGGGGCGGCCCCGACATCGGGTGCCTGGTCTGCGGCGTCGACGAGGCGCCTGCCGCCGCCGTCGGCGGCGACAACTGAGGCGCTGCGATGAGGGTCACTGCCGCGCTCGCCGGGTTGCTGCTGCTGGCGTCGCTCCCGATGCCGCCGCTCGGGTTCGCCCAGCCGTCGTACTCGACGGGACAGACGATCGCGCCCGCCTACGAAGGTTGGGAGCAGAACGCCGACGGCTCCTTCAACCTGGTGTTCGGCTACATGAACCGGAACTGGGAGGAAGTGATCGACGTGCCCGTCGGTCCCGGCAACAGCATCGAGCCGGGCGGCCCGGACCAGGGGCAGCCGACGCACTTCTACCCGCGCCGGAACCGCTTCGTGTTCCGCATTCGCGTGCCCGCCGACTTCGGCGACCGAGAGCTCGTCTGGACGCTGACGACCAACGGCCGGACCGAGCGCGCCTACGCCACGCTCAAGCGCGACTACTTCATCGACGACCTGGTGATCCAGGCCAACTACGGCGCCGGGGGCGGCGCCGGAACGACCCCGGAGCTGGCCGGCAACGCGGCGCCGACCCTCGCGATCGAAGGTGGCGAGGCGCGCACCGTGCGCGCCGGGGAGCCGCTGGAGCTGGTCGTCGTGTCGACCGACGACGGCAGGCCGCGCGCCCGGTCGATACCCGCGTCGAACCCGCGCGACCCGGGCCGCTTCACGACCGACACGGCCACCGGGCACCGCCTGTCGTGGTTCGTCTACCGCGGCGCCGGCGAGGTGGTCTTCGATCCGCCGCAGACCAAGGTCTGGGAAGACACGCGGGATACCGGCCAGTCGCCCTGGTCGCCCGGCTGGGTGACCCCGCCGGCTCCCGACGGCGGCCGCTGGGTCGCGCAGGCGACGTTCGCCGAGCCCGGCGCCTACGTGCTGCGCGCCATCGCGCACGACGGCGGCCTGGCCACGATGGGCGACATCGCCGTCACCGTCGCTCCCTGAGCTCGCGCTTCGCACAGCCTTCCCCTCGCCGGCGCCGCCCCCCGGGACACTCCGGGGGGGCGGCGCCGGCCGACAGTTCCTTTCTCCCAGCCGCGGCCCGGCGTATGATGCTGTGCACCAACCTTGATCCCGATGCTCGGAAGGAGCTCTGCAACATGACGAGAACGCTGATGCTGGTCGCACTCACCGCGGCCTTCGTGCTGCAGGCGGGCGTGGCCGGACCCCGCGCCCAGGACTGCGAGCCGGTGGGCGACGTCGAGTTCATCTGCGGCCAGGTGGGACCCGAGGACCTAGTGGCGGTGCCCGACACCCCGTGGGTCCTCGTGTCGAGCTACCCGGAAGGCACCGGCGGGCTGCGGGTGGTCGATACGCGCGACCTGAGCTCCGCCGTGCTGCTGCCCACCGACTCGCCGCGCGAGCGGTTCGACAGCGCCACCTGGGACGCGTGCCCCGGCCCGGCGCCGATCGACAACACGCACGGGCTCTACGTGGTCCCGGGCGGCGGCGCGGTGCGGACGGTGTACGCCGTCCACCACGGCCACCGCGAGTCGGTGGAGGTCTTCGAGCTCGACGTCAGCGCCGCGCCGCCGGCGCTGACCTGGGTCGGGTGCGCGGTGGCGCCCGAGCCGCTGAACCTGAACTCCGTGGTCGCGCTGCCGGAGGGCGGCTTCGCGGCGACGAGCTTCCGCAACCTGGGCGCGCCGATCGAGCCGATCATGACGGGCGCGCTCTCGGGAGCGATCTGGGAGTGGCACACCGGGACCGGCTGGGAGATGGTGCCCGGCAGCGAGACGTCCGGGCCGAACGGCATCGAGATCTCCCCGGACGGGCGCTGGTTCTACATCGGCGCCTGGGGCACGCAGTCGTTCGTCCGGCTGTCGCGCGGGCAGACGCCCGTCCAGCGCGCCGAGGCGGCGGCCGAGTTCCGGATCGACAACCTCCGGATGCAGCCCGACGGCTCGATCCTGGCCACGGGCCAGGGCAGCAAGGGCATGCCGATGACCACCTCGAACGTGGCCCGGGTCGATCCGCGGACGCTGGAGTTGGAGGAGATCATCCGCCACCCGTACAACGACGCGTTCGGCTCGGGGACCACGGCCATCGAGGTTGGCGACGAGATCTGGGTTGGCTCCGTCCGGTCCGACCGCATCGCCCGCTTCAAGGTGCAGTAGTCATGACGGGGTCACGAATCGGATACGCCCGGCGCGCCGCGGTGGCGGCCGCCGTCGTCCTGCTGCCCGCCGCCGCGTTCGCCGCCGCGGCGCAGCCTGCGGAAGGCGTGTACACGGCGGCGCAGGCGGCCGCCGGTCAGGCCGTGTACGAGCAGGCCTGCGCCCGCTGCCACCAGTCCAACCTGCAGGGCAGCTTCGAGGCCCCGCAGCTCGCGGGCGAGAGCTTCCTGCGGTTCTGGGGCGACCTGAGCCCGCGCGATCTCTACGAGCGGACCAGGAGCTCGATGCCGCCCGATGAGGACGCGCTGGCGGACGAGGCGTATGTCGACGTCGTGGCGTACCTGCTGCAGGCGAACGGCGCGCCCGCCGGAGACGCGCCGTTGAGCGCGACGACGGCCGTCGCCATCGGCACGGTGGCCACCGGAGAGCCTGCCGCGGTGGAGGCCGCGGCCGCGCCCACGCCGGCGGCCAGCGGGCTGCCCCCGACGGCGGCGTCCGGGCTGGCGTCGCCGGCGGCGGAGGCCGGCGTCACCGTGGCCGGCGAGGTCGAGGACTTCCGGCCGGTCACCGACGCGATGCTGCGGCAGCCGGACGACGGCGACTGGCTCATGGTCCGCCGCAACTACGAGGCGTGGAGCTACAGCCCGCTGGCGGTGATCGACCGCGACAACGTGGGCGAGCTCGAGCTGGCCTGGATCTGGGCGATGAACGAGGGCGGCTGGAACGCCCCCTCGCCGATCGCCTACGACGGGGTGCTGTACGTGGCGGGCATCGGTCCGGTCGTGCAGGCGCTGGACGCCGCGACGGGCGACCTCATCTGGGAGTACCGGGTGGCAGTCGCGACGAGCGGCTACTCGGGCACCAGCCGCAACCTCGCGATCTACGGCGACCGGCTGCTCCTGGCCACGCCGGACGCGCGCCTGATTGCCCTGGACGCCCGTACGGGCGAGAAGGTGTGGGACACGGTCATCGCGGACCACGCGGACGGATTCCGCAACACCAGCGGGCCGATCGTGGTCAACGGGACCATCGTGCAGGGCCTGAGCGGCTGCGACCGCTTCACGCGCGAGCGCTGCTTCATCAGCGGCTACGACGCCGTCTCCGGCGAGCGGCGCTGGCGCTTCCACACCACGGCCGGCTCGGACGAGCCGGGCGGCAACACCTGGGCGGACGTGCCGGACTTCCTGCGCGCCGGCGGCGACACGTGGATCACCGGCAGCTACGACCCCGGCCTCGATCTGGTCTACTTCGGCGTGGCGCAGGCCAAGCCGTGGGCGGCGGTCAGCCGCGGGATGACCATGGAGGATACGGGACTCTTCACCAACTCGACCGTCGCCATCCGGCCGGGCGACGGCGTCCTCGACTGGTACTTCCAGCACGTGCCGGCGGAGAGCCTGGATCTCGACGAGGTGTACGAGCGGGTGCTGGTCGACGTGGGCGGCCGCCGGGCCGTCTTCAGCGCGGGCAAGCATGGCATCCTCTGGAAGCTGGACCGCGAGACGGGCGAGTTCCTCGGCTACAAGGAGGCGGTCCACCAGAACGTGTTCGACCGCATCGATCCCGAGACCGGGCAGGTGACCTACCGCCAGGACATCATCGACGCGCAGTTCGAGCAGCTCGTGCCGGCGTGTCCCAGCACGGCCGGCGGCAAGAACTGGCATCCGATGAGCTACCACCCGGGATCCGGCCTGCTGATCCTGCCGCTGGCCCAGACCTGCATGGAGATAGCCGTCCGCGAGGTGCCCCTGGAGCTGGGCTCGGGCGGGGTGGGGATGAGCTCGCGGCCGTTCCACGAGATGCCCGGCACCGACGGCAACCTCGGCAAGCTGGCGGCCTTCGACGCCGAGACGCTCGAGGAAGTCTGGAGCGTCGAGCAGCGCCCGACCTTCCTGACCGGCGTGCTGTCGACTGCCGGCGGCCTGGCGTTCGTCGGAGACCTCGACCGCCGCTTCCGCGCGTTCGACGTCGAGACGGGCGAGGAGTTGTGGCGCGCGCGTCTCGGGACGTCCGTGCAGGGCTTTCCGATCACCTTCCGCGCCGGCGGCCGGCAGTACGTCGCGGTGTCGACGGGCCT
>JAAXGX010000216.1:0-32301 GCA_012271165.1 Vicinamibacteraceae bacterium
GAGGCGTTCGGCCACCGCGGGTACGCGCTGCTGACCACCGGCTTCTTCGTCTGCGGCTTCCACGTGGCCTTCATCACGGTGCATTTCCCTGCCTACGTGCGCGACCTCGGGCTCTCGGCCTCGGTGGGAGCAGGGGCGATCGCCGTCATCGGCCTGTTCAACATCGTCGGCTCGTTCGCCTCCGGCGCCGCCGGTCAACGCTGGAGCAAGAAGTGCGGGCTGAGCGCCATCTACGCCTCGCGCGCGGTCGCCATCACGGCGCTGATGCTGCTGCCGAAGACGGCCGCCGTCATCTACCTGTTCGCCGCCGTGATGGGCGTGCTGTGGCTCTCGACGGTGCCGCTGACCACCGGCATCGTCGGCCAGATCTTCGGCGTGCGCTACCTGGCAACGCTGTTCGGAGTGGTGTTCCTGAGCCACCAGCTCGGCAGCTTCCTCGGGGTGTGGCTGGGCGGCCGGCTCTTCGACGCCACGGGATCCTACGACGGCGTCTGGTGGGCCGGCGTCGTCCTGGGGCTCGCCGCGGCGCTGATTCACCTGCCGATCGACGAGCGGCCCATCGTCCGCCACGCGACGGCCGCCCCGGCCGCCGGAACCTACTGATACGATAGGGCCATCGTGGCGCCATCTTGCCGCCGGGGCGATTGCGCGCGGGCAGCGGGTGTTCCGGGCAGCATCGTCGCGGCCGGCAACCAGCAGCCCGTTGCGAGGCGCCGCAGGAGGTCACTGATGAAGAACGCCTGGGTGCTTCCAATCGTGCTGAGCCTGTCGGTCGCGACGGCGTCGGCGCAGACCGCCGACGAGCTCGTCGGCGACCCGCAGACCCCCGAGGACGTCATCACGCACAGCATGGGCTACGACCGCAAGAGCTACAGCCCGCTGGCGCAGATCGACCGGTCGAACGTCCACCGCCTGGTGCCCATCTGGCGCACGAGCCTGATGAACGACTTCGGCGAGCTGGCCACGCCGGTGGTGTACGACGGCGTCATCTACGCCATCAACGGGCGCTGGACGTTCGCCATCGACGTCGACACCGGGCGCCAGATCTGGCGCACGCCGGTGGCCCTCGAAGAAGGAACCCGCCGTACCCCCTTCAACCGGGGCGCGCCGGTCCTCTACGAGGGCAAGCTGTTCCGCGTCACGCTCGACAACCACGTGGTCGCGCTCGACATGGCGACGGGCGAAGAGGTGTGGAAGCAGAAGTTCGCCGAGGGGAGCGAAGGGTACTACGCGACGGGCGCGCCGGTCGTTGCGGGCGGCGTGCTGATCTCGGGGATGTCGGGCGGCGAGTCCACGACGCGTGGATTCCTCGACGGTTGGGATCCGGAGACCGGGACGAAGCTGTGGCGGCGCCACACCATTCCCGCGCCCGGCGAGCCCGGGTCGGAGACGTGGCCGGCGGACACCGATGCGTGGCAGTTCGGCGGGGCGCCCACGTGGCGGACCGGCTCGTACGACCCGGAGCTGGACCTCGTCTACTGGGGCACCGGGAACGCGGCTCCCTGGGATCCGCGGGCGCGCGGAGAGCTGGACAGCCTGTACGCGTCCAGCGTCATCGCGGTGCGGCCCGGCACGGGCGAGATCGTGTGTCACTACCAGTACACGCCCAACGACGCCTACGACGTGGACGGCGCCGACGAACACGTGCTGGCCGATATCGAGGTCGACGGTCGGCTCCGCCAGGTGATGATCCAGGCCAACAAGAACGGCTTCCTGTACGTGCTCGATCGCACCGACTGCAGCCTGATAGCCGCGCATCCCTACGTCCGGGTCAACTGGGCCACGCACATCGACCTCGAGACCGGCCGGCCGGTGCTGACCGACCTCTACGAGCGCATCCTGTCCGGCGCGCAGGTCGCCATCTGGCCGTCGCGCGGCTCGAACGCGGTGCCGATCGCGTTCAATCCGGGTACCGGCCTCGTCTACACGAGCGCGTGGCACGTGCCGCGCATCGTGCAGCTCGAGCCGCCGCGGGAGCGGGTCATCGGCGGGCGCGCGATCGGCATGTCCAGCCGGTTCCCGGACTTCGAGCCGGGCGAGCTGCTCGGCCACCTGGTGGCGATCGATCCGCTGACCGGCGAGAAGAAGTGGGAAGTCCCGATGATCGATTTCCCGAACTCCGCGGGCATGCTGGCGACGGGCGGCGGGCTGGTGTTCACCGGTAATCTGACCGGCGAGTTCGTTGCGCTCGACGCGGCCACCGGCGAGACGCTGTGGGAGTTCCAGACCGGCTCGAGCATCAATTCGACGGCGATCACCTACACTCGCAACGGGCGGCAGTACGTGAGCGTGGCGTCCGGGCTCGGCGGCGGCCTCGCCAACCGCTACGTGCGGGGCAGGATGCCGACCGGCGGCTCGCTGTTCACCTTCGCGCTGATGCCGGAGTAGCCGCCGAGCGGTTGCCGCTCGACAAACGACGGCGCACCGTCGACGTCAGAGACGCTCCGGCGTGACCAGGCGGACAGCCGGACACGCGATGTGGTCGGTCGTTCGCCGTGTTGATACCTGATGCGTCCGACAATAGCATCTGATGTTATGCGAACCACCATCGACATCGCCGCGCCGATTCTCGAGGAGCTGAAGCGCATCAAGCAGAGGAACGGTGGCACCCTGGGCGAGCTGGTCAACGGGCTGCTCGCGGAAGGTTTGAAGCAGCGCCGTCCCGAGACGGCCTCCCGGGAGCTGGCCTGGACCAGCCAGCCGATGCGCGCACGCGTCGACCTCGATGACAAGGAGGCCGTTTACGCGCTGCTCGACGATGACGGCGCATGAGCTACACCGTCGACGTCAACGTCCTCCTGTACGCGTCGGACCACGAGTCGCCGTTTCACGATGCTGCCGCCGCCTTCCTGCGCGAGCGAGCGGAAGACCCGGACATCTTCTGCCTCACGTGGCCGGTCATCATGGGGTATCTGCGGTTGGCGACCCATCCGCGCCTGTTCGAGAAGCCACTGGCTCCGCGCGCTGCGGTCGACAACATTGCCGCGTTGTTGGACTTGCCGCGGTGTCGGGTGGTGAGCGAGCCGGAGCGTTTCCTGGAAATGTACCGCGGCGTCGCCGTCGAGGTCGCAGCGCGTGGCAACCTCGTGCCGGACGCGCACGTGGCCGCGCTCGCGAGAGCGCACGGCATTCGTACGATTTATTCTCACGACAGAGACTTCAGGAAGTTTCCGTTCCTGCGTGTGGTCGACCCTGTTGGGTAGTCACCCCTGGGCGGTGGCCTCGAACTCCGCTTCCTTGAGACGGAAGCCGGCGGCCAGCTCGGGGTCGTCCTCCACGCCGAGGACGCGGCGGGCGATGTACTCGCCGAGGACCGGGCCGAACTTGAACGCCTCGGCGGAGCCGCCGCCGAGCAGCCAGACGTTGTCGAAGTCGGGGTGGCGGTCGACGATGAAGTTCTGGTCGACGCTCATCTCGTAGTGGCAGGCGCGGGTCTCGTTGAGCGGGGCGCCGGCGAGATCCGGGAAGTGCCGGTCCAGTATCTCGCGCGGGCGCGCGTGGGCCTCGGGCGGGATCCAGCGGTCGCTCGTGTCGGGATCCTCGGGCGGACGGCCGCCGATGCGGACGCGGAAGCCGCGGTGGTCGGGCGGGAACGCGGGCCAGCCGGTGCAGCCCGGCACGCCGTAGCTCGGCATGTGCGGGTGCGAGAAGCGCGTGTCGCCGGGCGGTACGGCGAAGTAGAACACGTGCCCGACGGGGTTGCGGAGCCGCCGTCCCATCAGCGCCGGAAACACCTTGGGGAACCAGGGGCCGCAGGCGAAGAGGACGGTGCCCGCGGGGAGGGAGTCGCCGTTGTCGAGCGCCACCGACTCGAGCGTCCCGCCGCCCCGTGCGCCGGGCGCCGCGCGGCCGGTGCGCACGGTGCCGCCCTCTTCCTCGAACACCCGCGCCACCGACTCCATCGCGCGCCGCGCGCGGACGACGCCGGCCGCCGGCTCGTGCAGCGCTAGCCCGAGGTTGTCGAAACGGACCCACGGCCAGCGGTACGCCACCTCGTCCGGCGTCAGCACCTCGTAGGGTACGTCCAGCGCGTCCCAGTGGCTCCGCGTGGTCTCGAGGTAGGGTCCCGACTGCTCGCGCAGGATGAGGTCGCCCGTCTGGAAGAACAGCCGCGGGAGGAGCCGGTCGCGGCCGCTCTCGTCCCACTCGATCCACTTGCGGATGGCGTCGTTGGCCCAGCGTGTCCAGAGGCGCCCGTGTGGCCGGTCGCCGTACGAAGACCGCACGCCGCGCGTCTCGCCGCCGGAGGTCTGGCGGGAGTTGCCCGGGCCGTAGGCGTCCACCACGGTTACGCGCGCGCCGAGCCGCTGCAGGTGCAGCGCGGTCCAGAGGCCGAAGGTGCCGGCGCCGACCACGACGACGTCGGGCAGGGGGCCGTTCTGGCCCGCGGCCGCCGCCCGGCGGGAGCGCGACGCGGTGCCGGGCGGCGCGCCGCCGACACCGGCACCGATGGCCAGACCCGCTGCGGCGGTGGTGGTGAGGAACCGGCGTCTGTCGACTGCCATGGCGCGACCGGAACGCACCACGCAATCTGGGGGCAGAGCGGGACGAGCCCCGCTCTGCCCGATGGGGACGTGGCGCCGTGGCGCGGCGTTCCCTACCGCGCTTCGGGCTCCCTCAGGATGTCGGGCGGACTGGGGGCCGCGCCGAGCTGTCGCAGAAGCGCCGCAGTGGTGTCCGACTTGATGTAGTTGCCGCCGGTGTGGATGCCCTCGGCGATGACCAGCGGCGTCCACTCGCGGTGGTTCCTGGCGTCCATCTCGGCGCCCCGCTCGATCAGGAACTGCACGATGGAATCCGCGCGCTCGCGCCACGCGGCGCCGTGCAGCGCGGTGTCGCCCGCCTCGTTCACCGCGTTCACGTCGGCGCCCAGCTCGACGCACAGGGTGACCGCCCGCAGGGCCTCGCCCTCGGCCGAGCGCGTGATGCCGGGCGCGTGCCCCACGCCGGCCGCCACCATGAGCGGCGTCGTGCCGTTGTCGGTGGCGATCAGGGGATCGGCGCCGTGCGCGATCAGCTCGCGCATCACGTCGACGTCGTTGGCCTTGGCCGCGATCAGGAACGGCGTCGCGCCCTTCATGTTGCCGAGGTGGCCCTTCACCTGGATGCCGAATCCCGGCGTGCGGTTGGTCTTGACGTCGAGATCCGCGCCATGGGCAATCAGCAGCCGCACGGCGCGGAGCCGGTCCGGATCGCGCAGCCCGCCGAACGCGCTCCACTGGTTGCCCTCGACGACCCCGTTCGACAGGTCGTTCAGCTCGGTGTCCCACTTGCCGGCCGCCCAGTGCAGCGGCGTGAAGCCGGGTCCGAGGTTGGGGTCCGCGCCCTGGTCCAGCAGGAACTCGGCGTACTCCAGGTGGCGCCGGATGATGGCGATCACGAGCGCCGTCGTGCCGTCCGCCGCGGCCCCGTTGACGTCCGCACCGGCGGCCAGCAGCACCTCCGTCGTCTCGCGGTAGCCTTCGCGGGACGTGAGCAGCAGCGCCGTGTAGCCGGTCGTCGTCCGTGCGTCCACGCCGGCGCCGTGGGCCAGCAGGGAGCGCACGACGTCGGTATGCCCTTCCCAGGCCGCCCACATCAACGCGGTCTGCCCGCGCGCGGCTTCCGTCGCGTTCACGTCCGCACCGCGATCCAGCAACGCTTGCACCGCGGCCGGCGCGCCCGTCCGGGCGCAGGTCATGAGTGCCGTCTCGCCGTTCGTCTGCGCGCCGAGCGGGTCGGCGCCGGCCTGAAGCAGGCGCTCGACCATCCCGGCGCTGGCGTTGATGCAGGCCAGCGTCAGGGGCGTCACGCCGTAGCGGGTGGCCGTGTTCGCGTCGGCGCCGGCCGCGATCAGCAGGTCGGCGATCTCCGCGTGGTTCCACTGCACGGCCCAGTGCAGCGGCGCGAAGCCGTCGCCGCCGGTCTCGTTCACCGGCGCGCCCTCCGCCAGCAGCGCCCGCACCGTCGCCATGTCCTGATGCCTGGCGGCCTCGGTCAGCCGCGCGTCGGCGGCGGCGCCGGCCAGACTCGCGCCGGCCAGCAGCAGGACGATCGCCCAGATTGCTCGTCGCATGTCGATGTGCATCGTGGTTTCACCCTTACACGTTGGACACGATCGGCAGTTCGCCGGTGCTGTCGCCCAGACTCTCGGCCGGAACCCCCATCTTCTCGAGCAGCGTCAGATGCAGGTTCGCCAGCGGGGTGCCCTCCGGCGCCTGCATGTGGCGCCCGCCCTTGATCGTGCCGCCGCCGCCGCCGGCCACCACGATCGGGAGCTCCAGCGGATCGTGGGCGTTGCTGTTCCCCATGCCGGCGCCGTAGAGGATCATCACCTGGTCCAGGAGCGAGGCGTCGCCGTCCTGGGTCGTGCGGAGCTTCTCGAGGAAGCGCGCGAAGATCCCCATGTGGAGGGTGTTGATCCGGGCCAGCTTCTCGATCTGCTCGGGACGGTGGCGGTGGTGCGACACGGGGTGGTGCGGCTCGGCGACCCCCACCTCCGGGTAGGTGCGCACGCTCTTCTCGCGGCCGTAGAGGAACGTGGAGACGCGGGTGAGGTCGGCCTGGAACGCCACCAGCATCAGGTCGAGCATCAGGCTGGCGTACTCCTCGAAGCTGGACGGGATACCGGCCGGCTGCGCCACCTCGGGCAGTCCGCGGTCGCTCTGCGACTCGGCGATCTGGATGCGCCGCTCGATGTCGCGCACCGAGTCGAGATAGCCGGCCAGCTTGGAGCGGTCGCCGCGGCCGAGCTTTCGCACCAGGTCCGTGAGCTCGTCGTTCACCGAGTCGAGGATGCTGCGGTCCATCCGCAGCGCGCGCAGCCGCGCCTCGCGGCCGGTGCTGCCCACCGCGCCGAACAGGTTCTCGAACACGGCGCGCGGATTGGTCTCCATCGGCATCGGCGTGTTGGCGTCGCGCCAGGCGAGCGTGGCGCTGTAAGCGCAGCCGTAGCCGTCCTCGCACTGGCCCACCAGCTCGTTGGCTTCCAGCGAGAGCTCGAGCGAGGGGAGCTGCGTGTCCTCGCGCAGCGCGCGGGCGGCGAGCTGGTCCATCGACACCCCGACCTCGAGCGTCGTGTTCGTGCCGGAGGCCTTCACGGCGTGCGCGCCGGTCAGGTACGCCGCCTGGCAGCGCGAGTGGTCGCCGTCGCCCTCGTTCAGCCGCTGCTTGGCTTCCTGGTTGGCGGTGCCGCTGACGACCAGCACGCGGTCCTGCACGGGCGCCAGCGGCGACAGGATCGGCGTGAGCTCGAGGCTGCCCTCGGTGGCCGGCGTCCAGTTCGGCATGCTCATGCCGTTGGGCACGTAGACGGCGCCGAGCCGCTTGATGGGACGCGCCGCGCTGTTGCGCACCGCGGCGAAGGCCGGCACCATGCTGTCGAGCAGCGGCAGCGCGATGGTCGCGCCGAGACCCCGGAGCGCCGTGCGGCGCGACAGGTACTTCTTCGTAATCACCATCTCGAACCCCTCTTCCGCAATGCCGATCGGGATGACGGCACGGCTGCCGCTACTGCTGCGCGACGGTCACGACCTCGCGCGCCTTCCGCATCTGAAACGGTTGACTCCCGGCGATGCCCAGGATGAGCGACGACCAGCGGTAGTCGTCGGCCGCGGCGTCGCGCATGATCGCGCGCACCGCCGGCATGTCGTAGTGCTGCACCGCGCGCCCGAGGGCGTAGGTCAGCAGTCGCTCGGTGAAGTTGTGGACGAACTCCTCGCGGTGCGCCAGCAGCGCCTGCCGGAACTCGCCCGGATCGCCGAACGTCGTGCCGTCGGGGAGCGCCCCGGAGGCGTCGATCGGCGTCGTGCCGTCGGTGGTCCGCCACTGCCCGATGCCGTCGAAGTTCTCGAGCGCGAACCCGAGCGGGTCGATCCGCGCGTGGCACGCCGCGCAGGCGGGGCTGCGGCGGTGCGCCGCCATCCGCTCGCGCATCGACGCCGGCGCGTGACCCGGCGCGTCCGACTCCTCGAGGGCGGGCACGTCCGCCGGCGGCGCCGGCGGCGGCGCGCCGAGGATGTTGTCGAGCAGGTACTTGCCGCGCACCACCGGCGACGTGCGCGTGGCGTACGACGTGACGGTCAGCACGCTCCCGTGGCCCAGCAGGCCGGCGCGATTCGGGTCCGTCATCGGGACGCGGCGGAAATGCGCGCCGTACACGTTCGGGACGCCGTAGAAGCGGGCCAGCCGCTCGTTCAGGAACGTGTAGTCGGCCGTCAGCAGCTCTTCGAGCGGCCGGTCGTCGCGCATCTGGCTCTCGAGAAACAGCTCCGTCTCGCGCTGGAAGAACTCGCGCAGGTTGTCGTCGAACTCGGGATACGTGCTCGCATCCGGATCCACGGCCTGCAGGTTCCGCACGAGCAGCCACTGGCCCCCGAAGTTCCTCGCCAGGGCAGCGGCCCGGGGATCGGACAGCATGCGCCGCACCTGCGCCTCCAGCGCGTCCGGATCCCGCAGTTCGCCGCGCGCCGCGGCGTCGAGCAGCTCGCCGTCGGGGATGCTGCTCCACAGGAAGAACGACAGGCGGGAGGCCAGCTCCATGTCGCTGATCGCGTAGACGGCGTCCGCCGCCAGGTGCGCCGGGTCGCGCTCGATGCGGAACAGGAACTCCGGCGAGATCAGCAGCCGCGTGAGCGCCTCCTGGATGCCGCGCTCGAAGCCGCCCTCGGCGTGCCCGCCGCGGTAGAAGCGCAGCAGCGTCGCGATGTCCGCGTCGGTCACCGGGCGCCGGTAGGCCCGCCGCGCGAGCGCCTCCAGAATCTCCCGTGCGCACGGCTCGCCGTCCTCGCCCGCGGCGGGGCGGCAGATGAAGATCCGCCGCCGGCTCGGCGTGTCGCCCGGGCCCGTGGGATCGAACGGGCCTTCGAGCCGCACGTAGTCGATGTCCATGCGCGGCGCCTCGTAGGTGGAGCTCGTGTGCCGCGGCGGGAGCAGCGTCGGAGCGGGCCCCTCGGTGAGGACGCTCTTCCCGACGAAGGCGACCCCGAGCGTGTGCATCCCGGCCGTCACGGGGAAGCGCACGTTGAGCGCCTCGTCCGCCGCCAGGTCGTAGCGGGACGTACGGTAGTAGCGGTCGGTCTGCTCGCACTCCGGCGCATCCGAGTCGGCGCAGCCGCCGCCGATGCGGAAGCGCGTGACGGGCGCGCCGTCGAGGAGCACGTCGATCTCCTCGCGGGTGGCGATGGCGCGAATCTTCGAGTTGGTGAAGTTCTTGCCCAGCCGGACCTTGACGACGTAGTCGCCGTCGAGCGGGAAGTAGTGGCGGATGGCGGTGCCGCCGCGCGTGCCGTACGGCAGCTCCTCGCTCATGCGCTCGTCCTGCCGCAGGCCGCGCGACAGGTCGAAGGTCTCGATGCCGGGACCGATCGTCGGATCGCCGACGGCGAGCCGGCTGATCTTGCGCGCCGCGACCAGGTACCGCTGCAGCAGCGTCGGCGACATCGAAAGGACCTCGGCGATGTTGTCGAGGCCGTGGTCCGACTCGTCGGGCGGCAGCAGCGTCGCGGGATCGATCTCCAGCGCGAGCAGGTCGCGGATCGCGTTGCCGTACTCGAACCGGTTCAGGCGGTGATCCGCGGGGCGGCCCGGATTCGGATGCGCGGCGGCCTGGCTGTCGAGCTCGCTCTCGAGCCAGGCGACGAACGCGTCCAGCACCTGCTCGTCGGGGCGGCTGCGTCCGGCGGGCGGCATCGCGCCGCCGCGCAGCTTGCGCACCACCTTCTCCCAGGTCGCCCCGTCGGTGCCAATGTGCCCGACGTCCGCGTGGTCGAGCAGCAGGCCGGCAGTCTGCAACCTGTCGTTGTGGCAGGTAACGCAGTACTGGTCGAGGAGGGCGCGGGCATCCGGCGGCGCCTCCGGTGGACCGGCCGCGTGCAGGGGCGCCGGCAGGCAGGCCAGCGCCAGCACGACGGCGCAACCGCACATTACGCGTGACAGTGTAAGCATCCCGCTCTCCTCAAGCGCGCCGCGCGGAGCCGCAATTCGCCTTCACGCGCGATGCTAGCACGCCGGCCGCGCCTGTCAAGTCCGAGTCACGACTGAGCCGGCAGCCTGAACGCGAGCAACTCCCCCGAGTAGTTCCCGCCGCTGACGGCCACGACGAGGTACTGCTGCCCATCGTGCAGGTAGGTCATCGGCGAGCCGCTCTGCGGCGCTGGCAGGTAGACCGCGCCGACCTCCGCGCCGGTGGCCTTGTCGTACGCCCGCAGCATGGCGCCGCGCCGTCCGGACGGCGTCCGGAAGTAGCCCATCTCGCCGGAGATGACGAGGGTCTTCGTGACCAGGACGCCCGGCGCGCCCGTGCGGCCTGTGCGCGGGATGTCGACGCCGGCCAGCGCGGGGTGGTTGCGGACGAAGTCCGGGGTCTCGCCGTGCGGAATCTGCCACAGGATCTCGCCCCGGTCCATGTCGATCGCGCTGATCCGGCCCCACGGCGGCTTCAACAGCGGCAGGCCCCGCACGGTCGTCCGGGTCCTGCCGCTCGCGCCGCCGCCGCGGCCGCTGACCACGCGCTGCCCGCCGCCCACCTGCGACCCGGCGCCGGCGGTGCGGCGGGGCCCGGTGATGGCGTTGCCCTGGATGTACTCCAGGTCCGATTGGTCCGGATCGGGGGGCACGAGCCCGAGCGCGCTGAACGCCGCGCTCGACGGCACATAGAGGATGAGGGTTTCCGGATCGTACGCCCCGCCCGGCCAGTTCGTCCGGGAGGGACGGATGAACGTGCCCAGCGGGCCCTCCCGGCGGCTGACGACCGGCGGCGTGAAGATCGGGCCCAGCCGGTAGCGCGACGCGACCTCCAGCGCTTCCGCGCGCAGCTCCGGCGTGAAGTCGATCAGGTCGTCCACCGTGACGCCCTGGCGGTCGTAGGCCGGGGGCTTCGTCGGGAACGGCTGCGTCGGCGAGTACCACTCGCCCGGAACGTCTCCCGCCGGCACCGGGCGCTCCTCGATCGGCCAGACGGGCTCGCCCGTCTCGCGGTCGAAGACGTACAGGAACACCTGCTTGGTGGGCTGCGCCACGGCCTTGACGGGCCGCCCGTCGACCGTGATGTCGATGAGGATCGGCGCGCAGGGGATGTCGTGGTCCCAGATGCCGTGGTGGATGAGCTGGAAGTGCCACTTCCGCTCGCCGGTGTACAGATCGACGGCCACGAGGCTCTCGGCGAACAGGTTGTCGCCGGGCCGGTTGCCGCCGTAGTAGTCGGACGTCGGGGCCTCGACCGGCAGGTACGCGATGCCGAGCTCCTCGTCCACGGAGATCTGCGCCCAGACCCCGGTGTTGCCCGTGTAGACGGCCGAATCGTTCAGCCACGTCTCGCGCCCGAACTCGCCCGGCTGCGGGATGGTGTGGAAGATCCACAGGCGCTCGCCCGTCCGCGCGTCGAAGCCGCGGACGTAGCCCTTCGTGTTGCGCCGGCTGCGCGGGTTGCCGCCCGTTCGGAAGGCGGCGCCCACGATGACCACGTCCCCCGCGACCGTCGGCGTGGCGTGCAGCCCGACCTCGCCCGTGACCGGATCGATGTCCTGGTCGTTGTTCAGCTTGAGATCGACGATGCCGTCCTGCCCGAAGCCGGGGACCGGCCGCCCGGTCCGCGCCGCCAGGGCGATCAGCCGGTAGCCCGGCGTGACGTACAAGATGCGCTCGTCGCTGCCGTCGCTCCAGTACGCCAGCCCGCGTCCCGACAGCCGCCGCGGCGCCGCCTCGCCGCGCGCCCCCTCGTGGAGGCTGTAGGTCCACAGCAGCTCGCCCGTGCCGGCGTCGAGCGCCGCGACCGAACGGCGCGAGCCGGCCGTCGAGTAGACGACGCCGTTTACCATCAGCGGCGTCGACTGGAACGCGTACTCCGGGACCGGGCCCAGGTTGTCCGTCTTGAACCGCCAGGCGATCTCCAGCTCGTCGAAGTTCCCCGCGTCGATCTGGTCGAGCGCGGCGTAGCGGGTATGGCCGAGGTCGCCGCCGTACGTCGGCCACTCGCCGCCGGGCGCGCCGGTCTGGGCCCGCAACGGGGCGCCGGCCGCCAGCAGCACCAGAACCACGGGCAGGCAACAGGCAGGTGGACGGGCCGCGCGTGTCATGTTCGGCCTCCCTGGTGACGGGTCGGGGTGGATCGCGATCGGACGCACGTGGTCGGGGCGCCGAGATTCGAACTCGGGACCTCCTGCGCCCAAGGCAGGCGCGCTACCGGGCTGCGCTACGCCCCGACGGCCCGATCTTCTCACACCTCGGGACGGGGATGTGGTCCGGCAGCCGATTCGGGTCCCCGCAGGAATCTTTGAGAGATCAAAAAATGCTGTTCACTTTGAATTAACCTGTGTTTAACATGCCCGAAACATTGCGGCCGCCGAGTAGCTGGCTGCCGTCTCCGAAAGGGGGGTGATCATGCGACCGACTGGTCTTCTGCTCTGCTCGGTGAGCGCGATTCTGCTGGTGGCGACGCCGTCGTTGCAAGCCGCGCCACCTGTCAACCAACAGGCCGCGCCGGCGGCCGACGACCGCGCCACGGAGGCGCAGGAGGCCAGCGGGGCGCTGATCCTGAGCGAGCCGGGCGACGTCGAGATCAGCATCTGGATAACACCGACCGCGAAGAGCGAGGAGTTGCGCGTCCAGGCCGATTCCGGCTCGATCCAGCGCGACATCACGATCAGCCTGAACGGTCTCGACTCGCCGCAGCAGCACAGCTTCACCTGGTGGGCGTTGCCCGCCGGCGAGTACGAGGTGGTCGGCAAGCTGCTGGACAGCGACGGCGCCAGCGAGGTCGTCGTCCGCAGCGAGCTCAAGGTCCTGGGGCAGTAGCAATTTGGGGCAGTAGTAACATGAGTGCGGCCGGCCGCGGCGCCGGCCGCACTCGAGGAGGCCCATGCACCGACTACCGTTTCTGCTCCCGCCGCTTGCGGCGGCCATGCTGTGGGTGATGCTGCACCCGTCGCCCACCGTGGCCCAGACGGCGCCCGCCGGCTGGACGGTCCCGCGCACCGCCGCCGGCCGGCCTGACCTGCAGGGCGTCTGGGTCAGCCGGAGCGCGACACCGCTGGAGCGGCCCGCCGCCCTGGCGGGCAGGGAGCGGCTGACCGACGCCGAGGTCGCCCGGTTGCGGCGGCGCGCCGACCGCCTCTTCGCGAACGGGAACAGCGACTTCGCGGCGGGCGACAACCTGTTCCTGGCTGCCCTCGCGGATGTCGACCGCTACGTCAACCCGCGCGCCACCTGCACCTCCCTGGCGATGCTCGAGCGCGAGTTCGACAACCGCACCTCGCTCATCGTCGATCCGCCGGACGGGAGGATCCCACCGCTGACTGCCGCGGCGGAGGCCCGCCGCCGCGCCGCCGCAGCCGCCGAGGAGCACCCGGCCGGCCCGGAGGACCTCTCCACCTGGGTGCGCTGCCTGACCCGCGGCCTGCCCCGGCTGGGCGGCACCTCGGGCGCGGGCATCTACGGCTACTACCAGATTTTCCAGACGCCCGGCCACGTCGCCCTCGCCATGGAGACGATCCACGACGCACGCATCGTTCCGCTCGACGGGCGCCCGCACCTGCCCGGCCGCATTCGGCAGTGGCTCGGCGACTCGCGCGGCCGCTGGGAAGGCGACACGCTGGTCGTCGAGACCAGGAACTTCTCCGCGCGGGCGAGCGTGCTGGGTTCCGACCGCAACCTCCATCTCGAGGAGCGCTTCACGCGCGTCGCCCCCGACACGCTCAGCTACGAGGTCACGCTGAGCGATCCGACGGCCTGGACCGCGCCGTGGACGGTGCGCATGCCGCTGACGCGCTCGGACGAGCCCCTCTACGAGTTCGCGTGCCACGAGGGCAACCACTACGGGATGATCGGCATCCTGGCGGGCGAGCGTGCGGCGGAGGCGGCGACCGCCGCCCGGGGCGTGCGCTGACGATTGCCGGGCTACTCCTCCAGCAGGCCGCGGTGGAACCCGGCGGCGACCAGTTGCTCCCGGCAGAACTCGGCCTGGCTGTCGGCCACGTAGAAGGCCGCGCCGTTGCGGGGTCCGAACAGGATGCTCGCGCGGTACGGCTCGACCTGGACGACGTAGTCCACGCCGTTGCCCGTGAGCAGCTCTTCCACCGCCTTCGCCTCGGCGAGAGTGCCGGCGATGTACACGCGCTCGAGCTCGTGATGGGCGAGTGCTTCCGGGTCGACGTGCGTCACGGTGTGGGCGATTATAACGATTGGGTTTCAGAGCCGGGTCGAACGTGGCACAATGGGCGGAGTCTGGCGTCGAGGCGTGGAGGGAGCGCGTGGCGCGTGGTTCGATTCGGATCGTTATCGTCGTGCTCGCGTTGGTCGCCGTGGCCTCGGCTGCCCTGGGGCAGTGGCGCGGCTGGAGCCGCTACCCGCCGCGGTTCCGACCTGCCGACCACATCGACGCGGGGTTCTCCTTCTGTCGGCTGATGTACACCAGCAACCGGCGCGAGCGCTCCGGGCGCGGCTGGTCGACCGACTATCCGTACGCCGACATCAACTTCATGATCCGGTTGTCGGAGATGACGTCCACCCACGTCGATCTCGACCGGGTCGGCGAGCCGAACCACTGGGTCGTGACCATCGCCGACGACTCGCTCTACAGTTGCCCCTTCCTCATGACCTCGGACGTGGGGACCATGAGCCTGAGGCCGGTCGAGATCGTCCGCCTACGGGACTACCTCCTGAAGGGCGGATTCCTCTGGGTGGACGACTTCTGGGGCACGCGCTCCTGGCAGCAGTGGTCCGGCGAGATCGGCAAGGTCCTGCCGCCCTCGGAGTACCCGATCCGGGACCTGCCGCTCGACCACCTGCTGTTCCGGACGATGTTCCACATCCTCGAGGTGCCCCAGATCACGAACATCCACTTCTGGCGCTGGTCCGGCGGCGCGACGACGTCCGAGCGCGGCAATGACAGCGCCGTCCCGCACTTCCGGGGGATCATGGACGAGAGCGGCCGGCTGATGGTCGCCATGACCCACAACACCGACATCCAGGACGCCTGGGAGCGCGAGGGCGAGGACCCGCGGTTCTTCGAGCGTTTCGCGCCCGACGGCTACCAGCTCGGCATCAACGTGCTGCTCTACACGATGACCCACTGACCGCGGCTGCCGCCAGCGCGGCCAGCGCGAAGACCCGCGGGTACAGCGTCTCGGAGTACCAAAGCCTGGCGAAGTAGAGCCCGATCGGGGTTGTTGCCGTGCGCCGGCCGCCGTCGGTGGCGTCCGCCAGCCACCGCACGCCGCGCGCGACGGCCGCGTCGACGCCCGGGTGCGCGGGAGTTCGCGGCAGCCGCCGGCAGAGGGCCAGCGCCGACACCGCCAGGGCGGTCTCCTCGATGGACGGCGCGACGCCGGGCGCGCCGCCCCAGCCGCCGTCCTTCCCCTGCGCGTCGACGAGCCAGCGGATTGCCCGCTGCTCCGCGGTCGGGATCGCCTCGACATCCGGCAGCGCCGCGAGCCCTTCGAGCACCCGCGCCGTGCCGTAGACCCGGTTGGCCTCGTCCGGGGCGGCCTGGTTCCCGAACCAGAGCGGAATCCACGTTCCATCGGGCTGCTGGGCCCGCGCCAGGAACCTGACCGCGCGACTCGTCGCGCGCGCGGTACGGCTCCGCATCCGGTCCGGCAGCGTCGGCCGCCACGCCGTCCAGGCCCGCAGGGTGTGGGCGGTCAGGTCCGGGCTGCTGCGGTCGAAGGGCAACGCGCCCCAGCCGCGGCAGAAGGTCGGTATGCCGCCGTCGGCGTTCTGCAGGTCGAGCAGCCAGCCGATGCCGGCGCACGCGGCCTCCCGGTGCTCGGCGGCGTCGGGGTCCAGGGCGTGCAGGGCGAGCAGCGCGCCCGGGGTGTCGTCGGCGTCGGGAACCCCCCCGGGCAGGTCGGTCCACGCCCAGCCGCCGGGGGCGGCATCGGTGTAGACGTGCCGCTCGCGGTACTGCTGACCGAGCAGCCAGCGGCGCAGGGCGGCCCGCGCGGGGGGCGCGAGCCGATCGCGCCAGTCGGGCAGGCGCGTCAGCGCGTTGACGCTCAACGTGGTCACCCAGGTGGCGAGGTTCGTGTCGATGGGCCAGCTCCCGTCGGCGCGTACCGAGCGCTCCAGGAATTCCACGCCGCGGTCCACGACAGGGTGCGTCGACTCGCCGGCGGCGACGAGGCTCATGACGACGAAGCTGGTCAAGGGCGCCGCCTCCAGGAAGCCGCCGCCGCGCGGCTGAATGGCTTCCAGCCGGCGCAGGGTGCGGCGGCGCGCCGCCAGGCGCACGAGGCGCGTCACCGGATTGCGCGTGGGACGTTGCCGGTGGCGGGCCTGCCCGATGGCGATCAGGGCGGGCAGGGCGTAGCTGACGACCGGCAGCCGCAGCCAGCGGTACCAGGCGGGCGGGACGGCGGCCAGCTCGAACGGGAGCTGCGGAACGTGGCGCCAGCCGCGGCCGATGACGCCGCCGGCGCCGTCGGCCGGCGCACCTGCGCCGCTCGCGCCGGCGGGTGGGCTCGGCTCGGGGCTCCGCTCGTCCGCATCCAGGAGTCCGGCCAGGGCCAGCACGGTGAGAATCGGGACCGAGAACGTGCGGTCCTTGCCGTAGCGCCGGCTGATCGCGTGCGCCAGGGGGCGCGGCGCCAGGCTGCCGGCGACGCGCAGCATCCAGTTGCGCCCCTTCTCGACCGGCGCGCCGCAGGCCGGATCCACGCTGCCCGCAATGGTGAGGGCCGCCCAGCAGAGAGCGGTCGTGCTGATGTTGCTCGGGCTGTCGGTCGTGTCGCCCCAGCCGCCGTCGGCGTTCTGCGTCCGCACCAGCCACGCGACGCCGCCGCGGGCGAGGGGGCCGAGCCCCGGCCGCGGCCGATGGCGGTCGACCAGCGTGAGCGCGATGACCGCGGTGGCGGTCGAGAGCGCGGACGACGACAGCTTGCCCTCCCAGTGACCCGCCGCGTTGCGCATCGCCAGCAGGTCCGCGGCCAGCCGGCCGAGCGCGTCCCGCCAGTCCTCGCGTCCGCGTGGCGCGGGCGCGCTCGACGCGGCGGGCGGCGGTTCCGGCGGAGGCTGGCCGACCGGGTGCGCGCTCACAGGCTCAGGTGTCCCAGCGCGAGGAGCGCGTAGAAGGTGTACTCGCAGTCCTGCACGTCGTCGCCCCAGCTTCCGTAGAAGCCGCCCGAGTTGGTCCAGAGGCTGTCGACGAAGTCGAGGCACGGCTCCCGGATCGGCTCGAGCGGGGCGTGGGCGCCGGCGAGCGCGTGCAGGGCCGTGGCGGTCGAGAGCAGATCGGGCAGCGGCGTCGACGGCGACGCGCAGAACCCGCCGGCAGGCGCGTGGCGCGCCCGCAGCCACTCGGCTGCCTGCCGATCGGCAGGCTTGGAAAGGCGCCGCTGAACGGTCACCGCCGCGGCGGTCGGCGGCGTCAGGCCCGTCGGCACGCCCGGCTGGTTGCCGTACCCGCCGTCGGCGGCGCGCAGGGCGGCCAGGCAGGCCAGCAGACGGTCGGGATCGTCGAGCGTGGCGCCGAGGTCCTCGTACGCGCCCAGGGCCAGGAAGCAGCCGTACGCCGTGCCGTGGCCGGCCCCGTCCGTCGGGCTGTAGCCGCCGTCCGGCGTGCGGTAGGTCTCGATCCGGGCCAGCAGCGCAGCGGTCGGCGCCTCGCTCGCGGCCCCGATGTCGGCCCAGCAGCGGGCGAGGCAGGCGGCATGCACGAAGTCCAGCCCGGCCGGGTCCGCGTGGTGCTCGAGGTATTGCCGCACCGCTGCGGCCGGCAGGTCGCGACTGAGGGCGGTGAGCGCTTCGAGGCCGAAGACGGTGTAGTACAGGTCGCTCGCGCCGTCGCGATCCTGGAAGCCGCCGTCCGGATTCAGCCTGGTGGAGAGGAAACCCGCCGTCAGGTCCGCCGCGTCACCGAGCAGCGTCGGCGACAGTCTGGCTACCTGCAGCATTTCGAGCCTCAAACTCACTGCACCAGCCCTGAATCTCGACGCTGAAGATCTTGCCGATGACCCGCCGGAGCAGTCCCTTGAGGCTGGGATTGGTCAGCCCGGGCAGGCAGCGGATCGCCTCCTCCTTGTAGCCCTCCATCAGGCGCCGGCTGCGGTCCGCTGCGTCGAAGCGGTCGAGCAGCTCGCGAACTTCGTCGGAGCGGCCGGCGATGGCCTGCTCGCGGCGCCACGCCGCCTCGAGGGCGGCCCGCGCCTCCGGCTCGGACTTGGCCTGCTCGAAGCCGACGGCGAGCGGCAGCGACGGGCGCAGCGCGGCGACGTCGTCCGGCGCGTCGGCGGACGGCTCCAGATCGTCCAGGTCGTCGCGGATCTGGTACGCGATGCCCAGCGCGTCGCTGTACGCCCGCAGCTTGTCGAAGACCTCCTCGTCGGCCCCGGCGCAGGCTGCGCCGAGCTCGAGCGCCACGCCGAACGCCGGCGCGGTCTTCTGCCGGAAGATCTGGAGCACCTGCTGCGAGCTGAGCGGCCGCGGGCTGCGCGCCCAGGCCAGCTCCTCGCCCTGGCCGAGGCAGAGCGTCCGATGGCCGCGGGCCGCGATCGCCGTCAGCTCGGCCCGGATCCCGGGCGCGAAGTCGCTCTCGGCCAGCAGCCGGTAGCCTTCGCCGACGAGGAAGTCGCCCACGTTGAGCGCCGCCGGAATGCCGTGCGTGGCGTGCAGCGTGGGCTCGCCGTAGCGGCGCGCGTCGCCGTCCTCGATGTCGTCGTGGACCAGCGAGGCCTTGTGGAAGCACTCCACGGCCACGGCCACCTTGCGCAGGGCGTCCGGCGGCGGCGCGTGCGGGTCGTCCTGCAGCGCCTGGTGCACGCAGACGGTGAGGAACGGCCGCCAGCGCTTGCCGGCGCGGGTCAGCTCGCCGCGGGCCAGCGTCTCGGTCTCGCCCTCGGCCGGGCCGCCGAACAGCTCGTCGAGCGCGGCGGGGGCGAACCAGCTCTCGACGTCCTTGCGCAGCGCGTCGAGATCGAGCCGGCGGGTCCGGTCGTCGCTGGTCGCGTGGATGAAGTCCCAGACCCATTCGACGTCCACGCCGGTGTCCTTGCAGTCGTCCTGCAGCAGCGGGATCGCGACGCCCGGGATGGCGGCCGCTTCCATGAACGGGTGGGCCCGCTCCAGCACCGAGAGGCAGCTCACGCCGACGATGGCCTCGATCTTGCCGGTCTGGATGAGCGCCATCACCAGCGCCGAGCCCTCGGCGACGAGCACGGCGTAGCCTAGCTTCTCCGCCTCCTCCTGCAGGTCCTGGATGGTGCAGAGGCCGCACTGCTTGCACAGCAGGCCGAACTCGTCGAACGGGGCGGGGCAGCGATCCTCCACGCGCAGGCACTTGGGCAGCAGCAGCAGGCGCCGGTCGTAGGGCACGGCGGCCAGGTGCTCGCGCCACGTCTCGTTGCCGAGGAGCACCCCGACGTAGTCGAGGTACTTGGGATCGATGCCGTGCGTGCGGACGAGCTCCTCGGATCGCGCGCGCAGCTCGTCGAGGACGAGCGGCGGCGTGATCTCGCTCCGCCGGGCGGCGACGTAGGCCTGGACCTGCCGCAGCATCACCTCGCGCTCCGTCCGGGTCTGCGGGATGGTCTCCTGCGGTGGACGCATGACCGTCGACGGCACCGCGCGCGGGAGCGAAACGACAGGCAGTTGGTAGCTCATGGGAGTCGTCCGTTGCTAGCTGTAGGCGCCGAATCCGAAGAACCAGTGCTTCTTGGCGAAGGCGTACGCCCAGTGCTCCTCCGGGATCTCGTTCCCGGGATCGTATTGGCTGCTCCGCGGCGTCAATTCCGCCAGCTCCGCGGACGCCGTCTGCCGCTGGGTCGTGTCCCGCGCGCCGTGCCGCTCGACGAGCTCGCGGACCAGGTCCGGCCTCTCCAGCACGATGCAGCCGCGTGTGGTCCGCGCCGCCGTCTCGCGGAAGTCCTTGAGAAACGCCGAGCCCGTCATGGTCTCGTAGACGCTCGGCCGATCATAGACGGTCTCGGTCGCGAACTGGATGATCGGGCACGGCTCGATGTCTCCGTAGGGACTGATGTGGTGGCTCACGCCGGTCGCCATGGGGCACAGCGCCTGCCCCTCGTCGTCCCAGTAGGCGTCGACGATGGCGATCGGCAGCTTCGCGCGCATGCGGACGATGAAGCGGCGCACGCGGAGCACCTCCTCGGGCGTCAGCGCGATCTCGGCCGTCGGCTTCGGGCCGACGACGCGGTAGGTGTGGAACCAGGCGTAGTGCACGCCGAGGTCGATGAGCCGCCGCAGCCACGACTCCTGCACGAGGTCGTCGATGTTGGTCTTGCACACGCTCGTGGCCACGCCGGTGACCAGCCGGTTGCGGGTGCAGGCCTCCAGCCCGGCCAGCGACTTGTCGAGCACGTCGCTCCGGCCGCGGCGCTCGTCGCTCACCACGGAGGTGCCCTCGATGCTGACGAGCGGGGTCACGTTCCCGAGACGCCGCAGCTCGGCCGCCCGCGCGTCGTCGATCAGCTGGCCGTTGGTGAAGAGCTGGAAGTAGCAGTCCGGGTGGGCCGCGAAGAGGTCGAACAGGTCGGGGTGCATCAGCGGCTCGCCGCCCAGGATGCCGAAGTAGCTGTTGCCGTGCCGCTTGGCGTCGCCCACGAGCCGGTTCAGCTCGTCGATCTCGATCTTGCGGCTCGGCGCCTCGACGTCGACCCAGCATCCCTGGCAGCGGAGCTGGCAGCCCGAGATGACCGAGATGAACAGGAACGGGGGAAAATGCTCGCCCCGCTTCAACCGCTGCTTGTAGCGCTGCACCGAGCGGACGCCCTTGACGCCCATGTTCCAGACCAGCTTGCGCAGGGCGCGCGGGTCGGGCTCGGTGAGCATCCGTCTGGCCAGTCCGAGCACCACCTGGTCAGCCCTCCTGCCGCGCCGCGGCGGCGTCGATGGCGGCCTGCGCCCGGGTCTTGGCCGCCTCGGCCTTGGCCTGGATTTCGTCCAGGGTGGGCAGGCTCGCCAGCACCTCGGCCGGGATGTCGAGGTTCTCCTGCAGCTTGACGAGGCACTTCTGGCGCTCCTTGAGCGCCCGCTCCTCGTCGCGCTCCTTCGAGAAGCGCGACTTCGCCTTCGCGCTCCGGTCCCGCAGCGCCGCGTAGATGTCGCCGCCGAGCAGGGCCGAGATGTCCACCTTCATGGCCTCGCGGCGTACGTCGTCCGCCTGGATCTCGCCGCCGTGAATCGGCCCGTGGCGGTACTTGGGGAAGAGAATCGCCACCTCGGGGCAGACGCGCGAGCAGGCCGGGCAGTCGGTCTTGCAGTTGTCGTGGTTCTGGACCTGGATCTGGCCGCCCTTCGAGACGCCGTAGACGTCGAAGAGGCAGAAGCTGAGGCACTGCATGCAGTTGGTGCAGCGGTCGAAGTCGATGACCGGGAACCAGGGCTTCCAGCCCCCCGGCTCGTGGACCTCGCACTCGGCGCGGATGGCCTCGACCAGCGCCGCCACCGCGTCCGGGGTCTCGTCGCCGATGTCGCGGAACCAGACCCGGCCGCCCGCATCGCCGACGGCCTCGGCCGGCTGGGGTTCCGTGAAGCGGCCGAGCACCGCCAGCGAGTTGCCGTCGTCGGGGCGGCGGCTCGCGTCGCCCGACCCGATGCGCGTCACGCGGTAGCCCTTTTCGAGCAGCGTCTGCATGACGGCGAAGCGGTGCGCGCCGTCCAGCGGTCGGGCCCCGCGCCCCTCGTACAGCGCCACCCGCAGCACGGGCAGCGTCAGGCCGCCGGCACCACTCATCGCTCGCCTCCGTTCTTCCGGTCGACCATCGCGGCCGCGACGGCCTCGGCCGTCTCTTCACGCATGTTGAGAATCGTGACCCGCTCCTTGTCGATCGGTGCGCCGGCCGACGAGAACAGCCAGCGCACGGCGCGCGGGTAGCAGGCCGCGATGGTCACGTCCTTGCCGCCGGCGATCTCCGCCAGCCGCGGGTCCTTGCGGGCCGACATCTCGCACAGGTCGGGCACCGCGTCGAAGTCGACGCCGGCGTCGGCCAGCGCCTCGAGCACGCCGTCCTTCACCTTGCGCGGCACCACCCGCGCGTAGGCGCAGCGGCAGTAGACCAGGTTCGGGGCCGCCGGGGAGCTGCCGGTCTCGCTCATCACACCGTCGCCATGCGGTAGGTGGGGGTCGGCTTCGCCGGCCGGAAATGCTCGCTGTGGTCGATCGCCGCCCGGCGGCCCGGACCGCCCGCCTCCCATGCTGCGAGCGCGGCGCGGGCAGCGTCGTTGAGGCGCTCCGGATCCTCCTCGGCGCGCAGGTTGACTATCAGCTCGCCCGCCTCGACGGGCGCCTTGAGCATATGCGCCATCTCCGCACCGCGGTCGCCCGCGACGAGGTTGAGCACCGCGATGTCCGACGGCAGCTCCTCGGCCGTGAGCGTCATCTTGAGGTGCGCGATCTCCCCGGCGCCGATGGTGCCGGCCATGTGCGCGGCGAGGTCGCGCAGCAGGGCATTGCCGTCGAACGGCTCGCCGCCGGCGACGCGGACCGTCGCGTTCAGCCAGCCGAGCAGCGCCTCGCCCTCGGCATACACCTCGTAGTCCACGTCGGGGGACGCGCCAAGGCCCATCGCGCCGCGCGTGACCCGCTCGAACCAGGCCGCCGTGCCGCCGCCGTCGCGCGCGGACATCGCGAGCACGGCCGCCTGCGGATACCGGGCCGCCAGCGCCGCGCGCAGCCGCTCCACGCGCTCCGCGTCGAGGAGGTCGACCTTGTTCACCACGATGGCGTCCGCCTCAGCCAGTTGCCGGTCGTAGACGTACAGCACCTTCTGCGAGAACGACCGGCCCGCTTCCAGGCCGAGCACGCGCTCCGCGCGAATCGGATCGACGAGCACGCTCAGCGGCGCGATCTCGAAGGCGTCTCCGTACATCCGGCGCAGCGGATAGCTGACCGCGGCCCGCAGGTCCGTGCAGCTGCCCACGGGCTCGGCGATGAAGACGTCCGGCCGCGCCTCGGCGTTCAGCCGGTCGGCCGCGTCCATCAGGGTGTTGAACCGGCAGCAGAAGCAGCCGCCGGTGATCTCTTCCACCGGGAATCCCTGCGCGCGGGCTAGCGTGGTGTCGACCAGGCCGACGCTCTGGTCGTTGGTGATCAGTCCGACCCGCTGACCCTGTTCCGTCAGCAGCCGCGCGAGGCGGATGATCGCCGTCGTCTTGCCGGCGCCGAGAAAGCCGCCGACCATGATGTAGCGGGCCCGCGCGCCGCCCGCGGCCTGCGCCTTCGGTTCCGGTTCGGGGCTAGACATCCTTCTCACCCTCGCGGCGGCTGGCCAGCATCCGATCGACCGTCGCGTCGAGCACATGGACGTACTCTTCGACGTCGAGACTCTCGGGATCCGCCGTGCCGTCCAGCGCGTAGAGCCAGCCGTCGCCGTAGGGCGCCGACTCGACCAGCGTGATGTCGCTGTCGAGGGCCGCGTTGGTCTCCACGAACCGACCGGCAGCGACCGCGTAGACGTCGGACAGCGCCTTGAACCCTTCGATCGACCCGATCGCCTGGCCGAGCGCGACCTGATCGCCCGGCGCCACGGCGAACGTGCATTCTACTAGATCGCCGAGCATCCGGGTGGCGAAGGTCGTCAACCCGATCCGCCAGCGACCCCGGTCGTCGCGGTCCAGCCAGTAGTGCGACCGCGTGTAGCGGCGGCCGACCGGCAGGCGCGTCGCGAACCGCGACCGCTTGTAGCGGATGAAGCGGCCTCCGGACGGCGTCATGATGACCGCGGCGCGCCGGAGACGGCGCCCGCGGCCAGCGCGCCGGTCATCGCCTCCAGGTCGGGCAGCTCCGAGAGATGGCACCACGAGAAGCGCACCGCCCCGGCCTCCTCCGCCGGCGACAGGCCCATCGCGGCCAGCACGTGGCTGCAGGTGTAGGACTGCGAGGTGCAGGCGGCGCCGTCCGAGATGGCGGCCAGTCCTGCCCAGGCCTCGATGAGCGTCTCGCGGTCGCAGCCCGGGATGGAGAGGTTGACGATGTACGGCAGCCGGCGGTCGGGGTCGCCGTGCACCCGCGGGGCGAGCGGCGCGAGGCCCGCGAGCAGGCGGTCATGAAACGCCCTGGCCGCCGCCAGACGGGCATCGTGCTCGTCGAGCGCCAGCTCGGCCGCCCTGCCGAGCGCCGCGATGAGCGCGACCGGCAGCGTGCCGGGCCGCAGTCCCAGCTCCTGTCCGCCGCCGTGGAGCAGCGGCGTCAGCGGGAGGCGCTGGCCGTCGCGGCGGCGGACGACGAGGGCGCCGGCGCCCTTCGGGCCGCAGAGCTTGTGGCCGCTGGCGCTGATCAGATCGACCCGCGGATGCCGCAGCGCAGCGAGCGCCTTGCCGAATCCCTGCGCGGCGTCGACGTGCAGGAACGCCGGTGACCCGGCGAGCCGGTCCGCAATCTCCGCGATCGGCTGCTGGATGCCGGTCTCGTTGTTGACCTGCATCACCGAGACGAGCAGCGTGTCGCGCCGCACCGCGCCGGCCACGCGGTCGGCGTCCACCCAGCCGCCGGGCTCGGGATCGACCAGCGTCAGGTCGAAGCCGCGCGCGGCCATCACCCGCAGCGGCTCCAGCACGGCGTGGTGCTCGATCGTCGTGCTGACCAGATGCCGGCGCCGCGCGGCGCGGCCATGGGACTCGAGACCGAGGATCGCCAGGTTGTTCGACTCGGTGGCCCCGCTCGTGAAGACCACCTCGTTGCGCCGCACGCCCGCTACCCGCGCGACGCGCGCGCGCGCCCGCTCCACCGCCTGCCGCGCGGTCTGGCCGTAGTCGTGCGTACGGCTGCCGGCGTTGCCGAAGTCGACCTCCGTGAAGCGGCGCAGCTCCGCCTGCACCCGCGGATCGACGGGGCAGGTGGCCGCGCAGTCCAGATAGACTGGCCCGGAAGGTGCAGGTGCCGGCACGTGGATCCAGATTGTACCCGTTGTACCCGGACGCGGCGCGTCCCGGACACCGTCGGGAGCCGCCTCGCGTGAACCCCTTGCCGCTGCAGCTCGAGGATCACGGATCGCTTCCGCCCGGGCGGGGCCTCGCGCTCGAGATGCAGGCGCTGCGGCGCCTGGAGCGGGCCGCGGCGCAAGGCCCGGATTCGCGAGCGTCCGGGCACCGCCGCGCGTCCGGGGCGGCGGGCGGCGGGGTGGGGCCGGCCGCTCCTCCCGAGCGCCTGCTCGTCTGGGAATCGGCGCGGCCGGCCGTGATGCTGCCCCGGCTGGGCGATTCGGCGTCGTGGGCGCACGTCGCAGCCTGCGCGGCTCGCGGCATCCCGCTGCTGCGCCGCGAGTCCGGCGGCGGCGCGGTGGTCGTCGGGCCCGGATGCCTGAACTTCGCCCTCGCGCTGTCGCTCGACGGGCGTCCCGGGTTGGCCGACGTCACCTGCAGCTACGCTTGGCTTCTCGGCCGGACGGCCGGCGTCCTGGCCGTCGAGGGCATCGCGGTCCGCGTCTCCGACCTGGCGCTCCGCGAGCGGAAGTTCGCCGGGCACGCCCAGCGGCGCGTGCGCGGCGCGCTGCTGCACCACGGGGTGCTGCTATACGACTTCGACCTCGACCTGGTCGACGCGCTGCTGCCCGAGCCCACGCGCCGCCCGGCATGGCGCGGGGATCGGACCCACCGCGAGTTCCTGACCAACGTGCCGCTTGCGCGCGCCGAGATCGTTCGCCGCCTGCAGCGTCTGCCGGCGGCGCTGGTGCGCTGACCCTCGGCACCCGCGATCCGGCGTGCAACAGCCCGCCGCGCGGCCCTGCGCCGGCGCGGCGGCGGGCGCGCTCGCGCCGCTTGCCGCCGGACACGGGGCGGGGTATAAAGGGGGCAGCCCCGTCGGGGTCTGCTCGTTGTTCCCGGCACGTCAGTCAATCCAAGGAGGGTTTGCATCATGTCTCGGACTCTGAACATCGGCCTCGCGCTCGCGCTGGCCGCCGCCGTCGTCGTCGCCTGGGCGCCCGTCGCGGCCGCGCAGAACGCAGCCCACAACCACATCGGTCACGTCATGGACAGGTGGAACGACACGCCCGAGATGGTCGGCCTGCTGCCGGCCGCCATCGCCGAGGCCGAGATTGCCGCCCGGCACGCGTCGCTCGCGGCCAAGGATCCGAGCAATCTGGACGCCATCAAGCTGCATACCGCGCACGTGCTGCACGCGGTCGATCCCACCCAGATCGACGGTGGTCCGGGACAGGGCTACGGCGTGAGACAGGGCGCGGAGGGCGCCGCCAAGCACATCATGGCGGCAGCGAACTCGGACGGCGCCTCCGGCGCGGTGAAGGCCCACGCCGAGCACGTCGCGGCCTCGGCCCAGAACACCGTCTCGCGGGCGGACGAGATCGTCATGCTCGCCCAGAAGATCGCGATGTCCGACTCGGCGGCTGACGCCTCGAGCCTCGTGGCCGAGTTGAACACGCTGGCGCAGGCGCTGCTCGGCGGCGTCGACGCGAACGGCGACGGAAGCGTCGGTTGGCAGACGGGCGAGGGCGGCCTCGAGGTGGCCCAGACGCACGCCAACCTGATGAAGCAGGCCGAGGGGCTGCAGTAGGCGGCAGCCAGGCGGTTCTTGCGAACGGCCCCGGGCTCCGGCGGCAGCCGGCGCGGGGCCGTTCGTCTGTACGCGCGCGGATCGGCCTCTCCGGCGTTACCCGTCCCGAACCAAGCGGGTCTTCCGGATCGTTTTCAAGCCCAGAGCCAGTCCAGGTCGGAAAAGGCCAGCTTTCTCTCGAAGTTGTCGATATTGTCCTGGACGTTGATGATGAGACACCGCTCGGTGCCGCCGTTCTTCGGACCGCGCAAGCCGCGCCCGATCATCTGGAAGTAGAGATTCGGGCTGTAGACTGGCCGCGCCACGATGATGACGCGCGTCCGCGGCGCGTCGAATCCCTCGCGAAAGACACCGTAGTTCACAAGCGCCTTCAACTTGCCGCGCCGGAATTCTTCGACGATTCTTCGCCGCGTTGAGGGTTCCGTCGTCCCGCTCACGGCTCTGGACGGAACGCCGCTCCGGCTCAGCAGCGCCGCAACGGTCTGTGCATGTTCGACCGACGTGGCGAAGATGAGCGCCGGCCAATCCGCATCGACGGCGCGGACCTGCCTCTCGTACGCTTCCACGATCCGTAGGGTGCGTTCGGAATCCTGGGCGATGCGATCTTCAACGCTGCGGGGAAGCCACGGCGGACGGGGCTTCGTCGTCATCTGAGCGAGTTCGTCGGAATTCAACGAAAAGCGGCCGCCATCGATCGTCTGGTGTTCCGCAAGGGCCAGCACCTGCATGCGCTGCAGTTCCGAGACGACGGCCTCCGCCTCGTCGTTGGGGAATGCGCCGGCATCGAGCCGATGACTCCCGTAGCGCCGGACGAGTCGCGCCGTCTCGCCCTCGTCATGGCCGCGGTAGGGCGTTGCAGTCAGGCCGAGCAGGATAGGCTCGTCCTCGCGCTGCCAACGAGTCAAGCCGATTTCCTCCATGACGGAGGTGAAGGTGGGCGCGATCGATCGGTGCGCTTCGTCGAACACCACGAGCTCGAAGTCGGTGAGGAAATCGTACTCGCCCCGACTGTTCTGGATTCTTGCGTGCAGCGTCTGAATGGTCGCGACAATAACGTGAAGGTCGCTCGTCGGCGCCGGGCCGGGTTGGCCGGCCCACATCCTGGAAACACGCAGTCGCTTCCCGTATGCGCCGACGCTCGACCATACCTGCGTCCACGCTTCGACGGCCTGTTCACACAACTCGTCCCGGTCGGCTACCCAGAGGACGCCGCCGCCAAAGCCGTCGTTGCACATCGCTTCGACAATCCCCTGCACGGCGACGCGCGTCTTGCCCGCTCCGGTCGGCAGGCTGATCATCCCCCGCCGCTGTCGACTCCCCGCGTTGCGGCTGTCGGCCGCAGCGTTGGTGGACGATCCATCAGTGGGCAGACCGGTCCCGCAACTCGCGCGGCGAAGCATGTTCCGCAACTTGCTGACGATCAATTCCTGGTACTCGTGCAGCGGGGGAAGTGTGTACGGTCCCTCGACCTCGACGAATGGCGCGCTGCGCACATTGCGCTCTCCTGCCCACTCCGGAGAGAATCCCAGCGATCGAACGAAATCGACCGCGTGGCGCGAGCCGGCCCACCTACGGGGTGGATCCAGATGCTGCAGGTAGCGGCGATAGGCGTTGAGAGCGCCCGTGTCGTAGGTCGCAATGGCTGCCTCGGCCACACCGATGCCGGTCAGCGGCGTGGAGCCGCTGTCGAGTATGGTCAATAACGATTCGGGCAGTAGTTCGCGCAGGTTCGACGCACCCACCGCCTTCAGCAAACGCTCGGCGTCAGTCGACTGTTGACGGACTGCTGCTGCGGTCGGCGGAGGCTTGTACTCGAGAATCGATTTCGATATCGACGATAGGAGACCGGCCGTCCATCGAGCTACTTCTGTCTTGCGTTGCTCCATGGACTTCTTCGCTTGGACTCTCTCGTCCACGACCTTCAGAAGCCGGAAAAGCCGGGGTGCCGAGAGGACGTTGAGAACTGTGCGCAACTCAAGCCGGCCGTCTCCGAGGCGGCGGAGGTAGATGTTCGAGTTGTGCAGAATGCGGTCATATTCTTTGCCGCCGACAAGAATTCGATCACAGCGCACGAGGTCTCTTGGCCTGTCAGGAACATCGAGCTTCCATTCCTTCAGCACCGGCCAGAGCCCGGGCCAGACGGCGGCTAGGGGAACCGGATCTTCCTCACCGAAGAACTCGGGTGCCGGCCCCTCGTCGGGTCCGGCCGACGGCTGCGACAAGTTACCGGCGGGCAGGTGCAACTTGGCGCTTGTGTGGAAGAATTTGGCCCGCTCGCCGGTTGAGAAGTCGTACTCGGGTTTCATTGGCCTGTTTCGTAGTTCCGGCGCTCGCTCCGGGTTGCCGGTCTCGCCGAAATGATCCGCACGTCGGCCGCGTGGGTCCCGATGTCATGATACGTATGAACGACCACCACCAGCGCGCCGTCCTCCGTCTGTCCCACGGTCACCCAGCGTACCTCGCCATCGCTGTGCGCTTCATCCCGGATCGACACGGCGAGCGGATCGAGGAGCACCGTCGCGGCCTGCTGGAACGTGACTCGGTGTTTGCGCCCGTTGCTCGCGGCCTTCGCTGCGTCCCATTCGAACCGGAGATCGAACACCGTCTACGGCGACGCCCAGTCCGCTGTCGGTATCGTCAGCCGTCGAGCGCATCCCGGCAGTATTCGAGGCAGCGGCGGAGCTCGGTCAGCGTGTCGCCGCCCGGATACTCGTACTCGATGTTCGCCGGGATGTCCCAGCCTTCGTCGCGCAGCAGGTGGAGCGTCTCGCGGATCGGCGTGTCGCCCTCGCCCCACGGCACGTTGGGGCCCTGGTTGCGCTTGCGGTCCTTGAGATGCAGCGCCACGACGCGCGCGTGGTTGGCCGCGAGGTAGGCGAGCGGGTCGTGGCCGGCCGCCACCATGTGGCCGATGTCGAGGTTGACCGCGATGGGGGCCGAGCCGCCGCGGCGGATGGCCTGGTCGAAGTCCGCGGGCGTGGCGAACTCGTTGGGATCGATGCGCGAGTGGTTGTGCATGGCCGCCGGCATCCCGTGCCGGTCGGCAACGCGGGCGATGCGCGGGACGGTGCTCAGTTGCGCCGAGGCCGTGATGGCCGGTGCGCCCAGGGCCCGGGCCATCTCGAAGCCGCGATCGATCTCGGCGTCGGAGAAGTCGTCCCGGAAGCTCAGGTTGTAGGCGTTCAGCCCGATGCCCGCGTCCTCGAACCGGTAGGCGATGTCGCGGAAGTAGTCGAGCGAGACCGTCAGGCGCCAGCGCCGCAGCAGCTCGCGGTTCTCCGGGCGGTACAGCTCGCGCGGCTCCACGTGCAGCGACCACAGCTCGCAACTGCTGATGCCGAGCTCCTGCATGGCGGCGAGTCCCTCGTTGAGGCCCATGTCGCGCAAGCTGTAGCTCTGCATCCCAATCAGCACGCCGGCGAAGCGTGACTCGGCGGCGACGGCCCGCGGTGGGGTCCCGGGCAGGATGCGGGCGCCCGCCGCCGCGACCCCGCCGAACGCCAGCCGGTGCCATTCGCGCCGTGTGAGCTGCTTCATTGCGTGCCTCCATCAGACGGGGCTACGCCCGAACCCCCCGGCGTCCGCTTGCGGGGACNNCGAGGCGCGCTGTGCGCGCCCTGCGGAGTCTGCGCCATTCTACGCGACCGGCGCGCGAGGGGAGAACGGGTGCACGTCAGGATTGTGATCGGCGGCAAGGAGATGTCCGAGGGGAGTTGCTCGAGGTCAGCGACGCCCGGTGCCAGCCGCGACTGTCGGCCGGTCGCGGAGACGCCGTCGAGGCGGCGAAAAGGTTTCAGGGAAGGGTTCACGGCCGAGGTCGACGCCGAAATCGAAGCGCTCGTGGGGCCGGGGCGGTCGACGGGCTGGATTTCGAGGCCATCGAACAGGCCGCCCGCGAGCAGGCTCTTCGCTTGGCGGCCCGGGTCGTGGAGGGCCGTCTGCATGCGGACCGGACAGACTGCGCGGGCCCGACCCTGGCGTGCGCCTGCGGACAGCGTCTTTGGCCCAGATTCCAGATTTTCCTTGACAGCCGATCCGGCGCCCAGTTCCGGGGAGTTGCGTGCCGGTCGTGGAATGCCCGCGACGCCGCCTCGGCGGGCCGCTGGCGGCCGACCGCGCGTCGAACCGTCGCGAGGCGGCCCTGAAGCTCCGAAAGCGCCTCCTGGCGGCTATCAAGGCCTTTGAAAACAAGGGGTTACAATGGATTCATGATCCCTGTTCCCCGGCCCGACGCAACGCCGCACGGCACACCTGTCCCACCAGCTCTCCCACCGGCACCGACTGCGGAACCTCGCCCGGACGAGGCGACCCCCGTGCCGGTCGGTCCGCCCGCCGCGGCGGTCGCGGTATGGCAGGGCGAGGAGCGGCGGGGCCCGGCGCCGCACGGCGAGGAACCGCAGGGCCCGGAGTCGCCCGGCGACGACATCGTGCGCCGGCGCGATGCGTCCGCGCGGCTCGGCGACGACATCGCGAAGCTGGCCGCCCGCATCCAGGCCGCCACCTACGAGCTGCTGGTCATGCTCTGCGAGTTCGACGCCCGGCAGGGCTGGGCCGGCTTTCCCTCCTGCGCCCACTGGCTGCACTGGCGCACCGGGCTCGCCCCGGGGGCCGCCCGCGAGAAGGTGCGCGTCGCCCGCGCGCTGGGCGAGCTGCCGCTGCTGAGCGAGGCCATGCGGCAAGGGCAGCTCTCCTACTCGAAGGTGCGCGCGCTGACCCGCGTGGCCACGCCGGCCAACGAGGCCCGGCTGCTCGACTGCGCCCGCTGCGCCACGGCCGCGCAGGTCGAGCGGCTCACCCGGGCCTGGCAACGGGTGGACCGGCAGGCCGAGGCCGACGCCGACCGGCAGCGGCACGAGGGGCGCGAGCTGCAGACGTGGGTGGACGACGACGGGATGGTGGTCGTCCGCGGCCGGCTGGCGCCCGAGGTGGGGGCGGTCGTGCGGCAGGCGCTGGAGGCGGCGGCCGACCGGCTGCGGGCGGAGGTGTCCCCGGACGAGGCGGCGGAGACGAGCACGGGGCAGCGGCGGGCGGACGCGCTGGGGCTGGTGGCCGAGAGCGCGCTGGCGGGCGGGCTGGACCGGGGGACGGCGGGCGACCGCTACCAGGTGGTGCTGCACGTCGAGGCCGATGCGCTGCAGGTTGTGTCGCCGGCTGACGCCAGCGGCGACGGCGGGCGCCGGTCGGCGCCGGCGCCGTTGCCGGACGCCGCCGGTTCGGCGGAAGCGGGCGCGGTTCGCGTCTCCGCGGAGACGCCGCGGGGCAGCAACAGCGCCGATGCCCATGGGGCGGCAAGCCGCTCCGGAGACGAGGCCGCGGCCGCCGGGACCGGGGGTCAGGAGCGGGCAGCGGCTGCCGCCGAAGCCGACGCGCCGGCATGCGGATGCGGCGGCACGGCCGGCCCAGGCGCACAGGCGGCATGCCCACAACCGCCGGCGCCGACTGCCCAGGCCGTGCTGGAGGACGCCGACGGGCTGCGCGTCTCCGCGGAGACGTCGCGCCGGCTGGCGTGCGATGCGGCGTTGGTGGTGATGCGGCATGCGGGGGACGGCGCGGTGCTCGACGTGGGGCGCAGGACGCGGACGGTGCCGCCGGCGCTGCGGCGGGCGCTGGAGGCGCGCGACCGGTGCTGCCGGTTCCCGGGCTGCCAGGCACGGCGGTGCGATGTTCACCACGTGGAGCACTGGGCGGACGGCGGGGCGACGAAGCTCTCGAACCTGGTGCGGCTGTGCCGGCCGCCATGAAATAGGCGTAAGCCACTCGTAATGAATGACTTGGGTTCTGTTCACTAGCTGGACTTCCCTTGTTGTACCCCTCTTTCTGAACTGGAATCCAGAGGCCTCCAGAAACCCGGCATGGACGAATCA
>JAAXGX010000216.1:32374-32969 GCA_012271165.1 Vicinamibacteraceae bacterium
CAACCAACCGGAACGACTCTGGCGCGACTCCGCCGCGTTGTGAAGACCGAGCAGTTAACGGGCAGGGCCTCTTATCGCCGGCCTACCTGAACGCGAGCATCGAACACCGGGAAACCGCCTCCGTGCGCCGTCTGACGACTGCCGCGACCTCGACCCAGACTGCGCACCTCGAAACGCCTCCACGTCCGCGCCAGCCGTCCCCAGTGCCGATCTCAGGAACCACGCCGCAGCCATGAACGACGACCTGGTGAACCTGAAGCTCGACCAACAGCCGGACGACGAGGAAACGGAACCCGGCAACCTCAGTCCGACCCCACCGCCACCACGACGAGACCGGACCCGAACACCAACACCGCGATCACCATGATCCGGCCCTCGTGGTACATCTGGCCGGGCTACGACGCCGGAACCCACAGCACACGAGGAACCAGAGCCCGGCGCAATGGTGGAAGAGACCGGCCGGGTACAACCTCTGGGACCCGAAACTCAGGCCGAGGAAACAACCACACGGAACAGGCTGGCTCCTGACCCTTGGTGCTCAGGAGCCAGCATACCCAATGTGCTACATTGGGCTGGCGAGGGGAGGCTGCGCCTC
>JAAXGX010000099.1 GCA_012271165.1 Vicinamibacteraceae bacterium
GCGCGGGGCGCAGGGGTCCCCGCAAGCGAACGCCGGGGGTGCGGGGCGCAGCCCCGTCCAATGTTAGATTAGGGCATGCTCCACACGAGCGGCCGGCACTTCCTGCAGATTCCCGGGCCCACCAACGTCCCGGATCGCGTCCTGCGGGCGATGGCCGCACCGACCATCGACCACCGGGGGCCGGTGTTCCGCGACCTGACGCGCGACGTGCTCGGCGGCCTGGCGTCCGTCGTCCGCACGCGCCAGCCGGTGCTGCTGTTTCCGGCGTCGGGAACCGGCGCCTGGGAGGCCGCGCTCGTCAACACGCTGGCGCCCGGCGATCGCGTGCTGATGGTCGAGACGGGCCACTTCGCCACGCTCTGGAAGGGCATCGCGACCCGGCTCGGCCTCGAGCCGCGGTTCCTGCCCGGCGACTGGCGGCGCGGGGTCGACGCCGCGCAGGTCCAGGCCAGCCTGGCGGACGATCGCGCCCACGAGATCAAGGCGGTCTGCGTCGTGCACAACGAGACGTCGACCGCCGTGACGAGCGACATCGCGGCCGTGCGCCGCGCGCTCGACGCCGCGCGCCATCCGGCGCTCCTGATGGTCGACACGATCTCGTCGCTGGCCTCGATCGACTACCGCCACGACGAGTGGGGCGTCGACGTCACCGTCGGGGCGTCGCAGAAGGGGCTCATGCTGCCGCCCGGCCTGAGCTTCAACGCCGCCAGTGACAAGGCCCTCGCGGCGCATGCCGGCGCGCGGCTGCCGCGGAGCTACTGGGACTGGGGACCGATCCGCGACGCCAGCGAGAAGGGGTTCTTTCCGTACACCCCCGCGACCAACCTCCTCTTCGGCCTGCGGGAGGCGCTCGCCATGCTGCAGGCCGAGGGACTCGACAACGTGTTTGCCCGGCACGATCGCCACGCCGAGGCCGCGCGGCGCGCCGTGCGGGCGTGGGGGCTCGAGCTGCTCTGCCTCAATCCCGCCGAGTACAGCTCCTCGCTGACCGCGGTCCTGATGCCCGCCGGCCACGACGCCGACCGGTTGCTGGACGTGATCCTCGACCGCTTCGACATGGCGCTCGGCGTCGGCCTCGGCCGTCTGGCCGGCCGGGTGTTCCGGATCGGCCACCTCGGAGACCTCAACGACCTGAGCCTGGCGGGCACGCTGGCCGGCGTCGAGATGGGCCTCGGACTGGGCGGCGTCCCGCATCGGCGCGGCGGGGTGGACGCGGCGATGGACTATCTGGCGTCAATTTGACGGGGCTACGCCCCGAACCCCCGGCGTGAGAAAGAACGTCTCGATGACGTCGCGCAACTCGCCGATCGACTCGGCGCGGTTGATCGCGGTGCGCAGGTTCGACCCGCCGTGAAGTCCCTTCGTGTACCACGAGCCGAGCGCCCGCAGCTTGTTGATGACCCACCGCTCGCGACCCCGGGCATGCCGCGTGCGCGCGGCGGCGGCCGTCGCGCGGTGCCGGAACCCCTGCTGCTCGTCCAACCCCTCCCGGAGCAGCATGTCGATGTACTCCAGCAGAAACCGACCGCGGTCGGCGTCCGTGGCCTCGCGGGCCGGGCGGCCGGCAGCCAGCGCCGCCGACTGCTGGAAGATCCACGGGTTGCGCAAGGCGCCGCGGCCGACCAGCACACCGGCCACCTGGGTCTGCGTGGTGCGGTCGACCACCTGCCGGGCCGTGACGCAGTCGCCGCTGCCGAAGACCGGGATCCCGACGCCAGCCGCCACCGTGTCGATCAGCCCCCAGTCGGACGAGCCGGTGTACGACTGGGCGGCGGTCCGGCCGTGCACCGCCACGGCCGCCGCGCCGGCGTCCTCCATCATGCGCGCCAGCGCGGGCGCGTTGATGTCACGCTCGTCCCAGCCTGCGCGCATCTTGACGGTGACGGGAATGCGGACGGCGCGGCTCATCGAGCGGATGATGGCGGCCGCGTGCGACGGTTCCCGCATCAGACTGCAGCCGGCGTTGTGCTTGGCAATCTTGGGTACCGGGCAGCCCATGTTCACATCGACGATGTCCGCGCCCAGCCCCTCCACGATGCGGGCCGCCGCTGTCATGGTCGCCGGGTTGCCGCCGAAGATCTGTATCGAGACCGGCCGCTCCTCCTCGGTGTACTCCGCGTACTCGAGCGTCCGATCGATGCCGCGCACGAGTCCCTCGGAGCTGACCATCTCGGTGACGACCAGGCCGCACCCGCCGCGGCGCTTCACCAGGCGGCGAAAGGCGGTGTCGGTCATCCCCGCCATCGGCGCCAGGGCGAACGGCGGCGCGAGCTGGATGTCCCCGATCTGCATGACAGTCGCGGGAGGATGGGCAGCTACTGCTGCGGCGCGGCCGCGAGCGCCTGGGTCCGGAACTCGTCGTACGCCTCGTGGAGCTCCGCGCTCTTCCACTCGATGATCGCCTCTTCCCGCAGCTCGTCGAGGTACTTGGCGTACTCGTCCAGCCGGCGGTCGTTGAAGACGTTCTCGGAGATCTGATCGCGGACGTCCGCGAACGGGCGCGCGGCATCGTCCGTCAGGTCCTCGAGCAGCAGGATCTGGTAGCCCTGCGGCGTCCGCCGCAGGTCGCTCACGTCGCCGACCTCCAGCGTCGTGATCAGCTCCTGGATCGTCTCGGCAATATCGCTGAGCTGAAACGGTCCGATCAGGCCGCCGTAGCGCGCGGAGGACCCGTCCGACACCTCGGTGGCGACAGCCGCGAAGTCCTCGCCGTCGTTCAGGCGCTCCATGACCGCGGCGGCCCTCGTGCGCGCCCGCTGGTCCGACATCAGCCCCCCGGTGGGCGGCACGGCGATGATGATCTCCCTGAGCGTGACGGTCGCCGGCTCCGTGAACTCGTCGATGTGCTCGTCGTAGTACTCGCGAGCCTCGATGTCCGTAATCGCCACGCGGTTCAGAATCTCGATGCTCTGCACCTGGCTGGCCAGCATCTGCCGTTCGGTGAGCCGCCGGAAGTCATCGAGCGACATCCCCTCCTGCCGATCGAGCAGCTCGATGAACTCCTCGTCGGTCTCGATGCCGTTCTCTTCCTTCAGGTTGTCGAGGAAGTCCCGGAACTGGTCGTCGGAAAGCTGGTACCCGAGCTCCTTGCCGCGCTGGATGAGCAGCAGCTCCTCCACGAGGTTCGCAATCACCCCGGGCGTGACCTCGGCGAGAAGCTGGAACAGCTCCGCGTTCGTGGACGGCTGGACGCCGCGGGCGCGAATCGCCGCGATCTGACGATCCTCCAGGTCGGACTGCGTGATGATCTCGCCGTTCACCTTGACGAGGATCCGCTCGATGATGCGGCCATTGGGGCGGCTGGGCACACCACTGGCCGGTTGCGCGCCCGCCGGGGTGGCGAGCGCGCCCGCAATCGTCAGGACCAGCAGCGCGTGGAGCGCGTGGACAGCGGCTCGTCGCATCATGATCTCCATCCCTGCCTGCACCCTCATCCCCGCATTCTAGCCCGGAAATCGTCGCCTGCGGCTCCGATCGCCGCCCAACCAACCCTCCCCGGAGTCTGCGCCGTGCTACGGCGCAGACTCCGGGCCGTTCGCCACCGGGCCTCTCAACTCGTCGAGCAGCGCCCCCACCTGCTGCAGCAGGTCGCCGGCATGCTCGCCCTGGCCCGCACCGCGGCGCGTGGCGCCGGCCGGCGTCGTCCACCACGATGCCGGTGCGGCGTCCGGCCCCCGCCGCGGCGGCGCGCCCGCCGCCCGATTCAGCGCGTCGAGGTCGACGCGGAGCACCGCCGGCGGCGTGAGCTGCACGGCCGGCTGCGCCTGCACGAAGGCCACCAGCCGGTCCGGCGCCAGCCGCGCCCGGTCTCCGAAACGTATGACGAGGTGGTGGCGCTCGCAGTCGGCCGACTCGATCCCCAACTGGTCGGCCAGTATCCGGATCCGGCCGTACTCCGCCAGGCGCAGGACGGAAGGCGGCACCGGCCCGTAGCGATCCGCGACTTCCTCGAGCACCGTCGCCAGCTTCTCCTCGTCGCGGGCGCCGGCCACCCGCCGATAGAGCGCCAGCCGCTGGTTCGTGTCCGTCACGTACTGCTCGTCGATCCTCAGATCGACGCCGAGGTTGACGGCGGCGCGCTGGTCGTCCTCGACGGGCTCGCCCTTCAGCTCGCGCACGGTCTGCTCGAGCAGGGTCACGTACATGTCGAACCCGATCGCTTCGATGTGGCCGCTCTGCTGCGCGCCGAGCAGGTTGCCGGCGCCGCGGATCTCCAGATCGAGCGCGGCCACGCGAAAGCCGCTGCCGAGGTCGCTGAACTCCTTGATGGCAGCCAGCCGCCGCCGCGCGACCGGCGACAGCTCGTCGCCGGGGGGCACGAGCAGGTAGGCGTACGCGCGCCGGCCGGAGCGGCCCACCCGGCCGCGCAGCTGATAGAGCTGCGAGAGGCCGTAGCGCTCGGCGTGGTTGACGATGATCGTGTTGACGTTCGGGATGTCGAGCCCGTTCTCGATGATCGTCGTCGACAGCAGCACGTCGTACTCGTGCGCGACGAAGTCGAGCATGACGCGCTCGAGCGCCGCCTCGCTCGACTGCCCGTGCGCGACCGCCAGCCTGGCCTCCGGCACGATCCGCCGGACGAGGTCCGCCACGGAATGGATCGAGTCGATCCGGTTGTGGACCAGGTAGACCTGACCCCCGCGCTCGAGCTCGGAACGAATCGCCCGGGCGATGGTCGCCGTGTCGAACTTGACGACGTTGGTCTGAATCGCCAGGCGGTCCTTCGGCGGCGTCTCGATGACGGACATGTCGCGTATGCCCATCAGCGACATGTTCAACGTGCGGGGAATGGGCGTCGCCGTCAACGTGAGCACGTCGACCCTCTGCCGCAGGCTCTTGATGCGCTCCTTGTGGGCAACCCCGAAGCGCTGCTCCTCGTCGACGATGAGCAGGCCCAGATCGTGAAACCGCACGTCCTTCGACAGCAGGCGGTGCGTCCCGACCATGACGTCTATCCGGCCGGCCGCGAGGTCGGCCAGCAACGCCTTCTGCTCGGCGCGGCTCCGGAAGCGGCTGACCATCTCGATCCGGACCGGAAACGCCGCGAAGCGCTCGACCACCGTCTTGAGGTGCTGGAAGGCCAGCACCGTCGTCGGCGCGAGCAGCGCCACCTGCTTGCCGTCGATCACTGCCTTGAAGGCGGCCCGCAGCGCCACCTCCGTCTTGCCGTAGCCGACGTCGCCGCACAGCAGGCGATCCATCGGAGACGGCGCCTCCATGTCGCGCCGGATGTCGGCGACCGCCGTCTGCTGGTCGGGGGTCAGCTCGTACTCGAAGGCCGCGTCGAACTCCTCCTGCCAGTGGCCGTCGGGGCTGAAGCGGTGGCCGGCGACGGCCTTGCGGGCGGCGTAGAGCCGGAGCAGCTCCTGGGCCATGTCGCGCATGGCGCGCCGCACGCGGGTCTTGGCGCGTTCCCAGGTGGTGCCGCCCAGGCGGTCCACGGCCGGCCGCTGGCCCCCGGTGTACTTCTGGACCAGGTCGAGCTGCTCGACCGGGACGAAGAGCTTGTCGCCGCCGGCATAGCGGAGCTCCATGAGCTCGTGCGTGGCGCCGCCGACGGCCATCTGGCGCAGCCCGACGAAGGAGCCGATGCCGTGGTCGACGTGCACGACATGGTCTCCCACCTTCAGATCGCGCAGGTCGGACAGGAAGGAGCGGGCTACCGGGCGCCGGCGCTCGTGGCGCTGCTCCTCGAACAGGTCCGCCTCGGCATGGATGCGCAGGCCCGCGGCGGGCAGCCGGAACCCCCGCGAGAGCTGACCGGTGGCGACCAGCAGCGCCGCGCCGTCCGTCATCTCCGCGGCCGCGACGGGCACCGCGCGCAGGCTGTGCTCCCCGAGCAGCTCGACGATGCGCTCGGCGCGACCGGCGGTGGCCGCGACGAAGAGCTGCGTCTCTCCCTGGTCACGCCCGGTCCGGAGCTCGGCGACCCAGTCGCTCAGCCGGCCCCGGTACGCGATGGCCGGTTGGCACGCCACGTGCTGCTCCGCCTCCCCGTCGAGGCCCAGCGTCTCCAGCCGGGTTGCCCCCCCGAGGGCCTCCCGCACGGCATCCGCCTCGACGAACAACGTCTCCGGCGGCGGCACGCTGCGGCCGTTCTCCGCCGCCGAACGGTAGCTCCCGGCCAGTTGCTCGAGCAGGTCCGCCACCCGGCGCGTGCACTCTTCGGACTCCTGCACGAGGAGCCGCACGGACCGGCCGGCGAGGTAGTCGAAAATGCTGGCCCCGCGGTCCGGCTCGGCACAATCCGCTGCCGCGGCATCACCATCGAGGGGGTCGAACGTGTCGCGTAGCGGAACGATGGCGGCCCGGTCGAGCGCGGCGACCGAGCGTTGCGTGCCCGGGTCGTAGCGCCGGAGCGATTCGATCATGTCCCCGACGAACTCCGCGCGCACCGGCCAGGTCTCGCCCGCGGGAAAGAAATCGACGACCCCGCCCCGCACGCAGAACTCGCCGTGCTGGTCGACCGGATCCTCCGGGCTGAAGCCGGCGTCGGCGAGCAGCTCGCCCAGGGCGGTCGGCGACGCGAAGCCCCCGGCCACGAGCTCCTGCGTCGCGGCCAGCAGGCGCTGCGGGGAGCTCACGCGGGGCAGCAGCGCGGGGGCGGAGCCGACGACGAGCCGCGCGGTCCCCTGTGCCAGGGCGGCCAGCGCCCGGGCCCGGGCGGACGCCACGTCCAGATGCGGTGCGATGGCCCGGTAGGGATCCACTTCCGGCGAAGGGAACGGCAGCACGGTGCGCGCCAGCTCCCGCTCGGGAATCCCGAGCAGCGCGCCGCAGAAGAACCGCGCGTCGGCCGTCATCTGCTCCACGCCAGCGTCGGACGGCACGATGAAGACCACCGGCGAGGTTGCCGCCGTGGCGGCGGCGGCGAACGCCTGCGCGGCCGGCGACAGGCCGGTGACCAGCGGCGACGCACTCCCGAAACCGGCGCGGCTGGCAGTGGTCTTGAGAATCGAGCTCAGCGTGAGTGGCGTAGCGGCAAGCGGCACGGGCGGGCCCCTGATGCGAGAGCAGCCGATGTTAGCACGCGGGCTCCCCTGCCGCCGCCGCCGCGCGCGCAATGCCGCGCACAGGGGGCGCGGCCCGGATCAACCGGCACCGATATCGAGCACGAGGATCGTGACGTTGTCCGGCCCGCCGCCGGCATTGACCCGGCGCACGAGCTCGTCGCACACGGCCTGGCGGTCGGCGTCGCGCGCCACGACGTCGCCAATCTCCGGGTCCGGCAGCACGGACGACAGACCGTCCGAGCACAGCAGGAGCCGGTCGGCCGGCCGGAGCGACAGCTCGCTCACATCGGCCGCGACGGGTTCCTCGCCGGAGATGGCCCGCGTGACGACGTTGCGCCACGGGTGCGCGCGCGCGGCAGCCTCCGACAGCAGTCCCGCGCGCACCCTCTCCTCCACCCAGGAGTGGTCGGACGTGAGCCGGATGAGCCCCTCCTGGCGGGACAGGTACGCCCGGCTGTCGCCGACGTGGGCGATCACGCCCGCGCTCTCTTCCAGCAGCACGGCCACCGCCGTGGTCGCCATGCCGCGCAGCGCCACGACGGACGCCGCGCGATCCGCGATGCACCGTTGCGCCTGGTCGAAAGCGGCCCGCAGGCGGTTGCCGGCAGGGCTCAACGAGGCATCGAAGGGCACCGGCCAAGGGTCGTCCGGACCGAGCGACCTCGTCGACTCCACGGCGCCCGCGATCGCATCGACGGCGATCTGCGCGGCGATCTCGCCGCCGGCGTGTCCGCCCATGCCGTCCGCGACGACGAAGAGACCGAGCTCCGGCCGTGCGCAGTAGCAGTCCTCGTTGTGTGAGCGGCGCAGGCCGGGGTCCGTGCGAGCCGCCCACGACGCATGCATGGAGCTTCCTTCAGACGGGGCTGCGCCCCGAACCCCCGGCGTTCGCTTGCGGGGACCCACTGCCCCGCGCCGCGCCGCTCCCGCCGAGGCGCGCCGTGCGCGCCTTGCGGCGGACGGCTACAGTCCGGCCGGGGGCCGGATGCGCGCGTGCGATGCCACCTGCAGCCGGACGAGCGACTTGAGCAGGGCCACGCGCGCCCGTTCGAAGTCCACGTTGGCCGTGCTTCCGGCCAGACGTTCGCGCGCGCGCCGGCGGGCTTCCTCCGCCCGGTCGACGTCGATAGCCTCCGCACGCTCGGCGATCTGGGCGAGCACCGTGACGCGGTCGGGAAGAATCTCGGCGAATCCGAACGCCACGGACACGAAGGACCGCTCGGCGCCGCGCCGGAACCACAGCTCGCCGACCTGCAGCGTGGTCAGCAGCGGCGTGTGACCGGGCAGCACCCCGAGATACCCTTGCGAGCCGGGAATCTGCACCTCATCCACCGACTCGTGCACGATCGACCGCTCGGGCGTGACCAGCTCGAAACTGAGCGCTGACGGCAGCTCCATGGCGATGGGTTCTCCGGCCGCGTCTACTCCGCCGCCGCCTTCATCTTGTCCGCGTTCGCGAGCGCTTCCTCGATCGTTCCGACCATGTAGAACGCCTGCTCGGGCACCTCGTCGTGCTTGCCGTCGACGATCTCGCGGAACCCGCGCACCGTGTCCGCGATCGGGACGTACTTGCCCTCGAGGCCGGTGAACTGCTCCGCGACGAAGAACGGCTGCGACAGGAACTTCTGGATCTTCCGCGCCCGGGAGACGCTGAGCTTGTCGTCCTCCGACAGCTCGTCGATGCCGAGAATGGCGATGATGTCCTGCAGGTCCTTGTAGCGCTGCAGCACTTCCTTGACGTCGCGGGCCGTCGCGTAGTGCTCGTCGCCGATGACGCGCGGGTCGAGGATGCGCGACGTGGACGCCAGCGGATCCACCGCGGGGTAGATGCCGAGCTCGACGATCGATCGCGACAGGTTGGTCGTCGCGTCGAGGTGGGCGAACGTCGTGGCCGGCGCGGGATCCGTGTAGTCGTCGGCCGGGACGTAGATGGCCTGCACCGACGTGATCGAGCCCTTCCTCGTCGAGGTGATCCGTTCCTGGAGCGCGCCCATCTCCGTGAGGAGCGTCGGCTGGTAGCCGACGGCGGAGGGCATGCGGCCGAGCAGCGCCGACACCTCCGAGCCCGCCTGCGTGAAGCGGAATATGTTGTCGATGAACAGGAGGACGTCCTTGCCCTCGGCATCACGGAAGTACTCGGCCACGGTCAGCGCGCTCAGCCCTACCCGCAAGCGGGCGCCCGGCGGTTCGGTCATCTGCCCGTAGACCAGGGCCGCGCGCGACTTGTCCGGGTCGGCGGGGTCGACCACGCCGCTCTCCTGGAACTCGAGCCACAGGTCGTTCCCCTCGCGCGTGCGCTCGCCCACGCCGCCGAACACGGAAACGCCGCCGTGCTTCAGGGCGATGTTGTGGATCAGCTCCTGGATGATGACGGTCTTGCCGACGCCCGCGCCGCCGAACAGCCCGATCTTGCCGCCCTGCAGGTAGGGTTCGAGCAGGTCGACGACCTTGATGCCGGTCTCGAACATCTGCAGCTCGGTGGACTGATCCTCGAGGGGCGGCGCCGGCCGATGGATCGGCCAGCGCTCCTCGGCCGTGACCGGGCGGTCCGGGAAATCGACCGGCTCGCCCAGCACGTTCAGCACCCGCCCCAGGGTCTGCGGGCCAACCGGCATCGAGATGGGAGCGCCCGTGTCGACGGCCGCCATGCCGCGCTGCATCCCGTCGGTGGGCTTCATGGAGACGGCCCGCACCCGGCTCTCTCCGAGATGCTGCTCGACCTCGGCGATCACGTCGATGGCTTCCCCCCCTGCCACCTCCGCCTTGATGTGCAGCGCGTTGTAGATGGGCGGGAGATGTCCGCTCTCGAACTCGACGTCCACGACCGGCCCGATCACCTGGACGACCTTGCCGGTCTTCTCGCTCGTGCTCACTCCGTTGGCCATGCTCTCTCGGCTCCCGCGTTACAGGGCTTCCGCGCCCGACACGACCTCGATCAGCTCGCGCGTAATCGTGGCTTGCCGCATCTTGTTCATGTAGAGCGTCAACTGATCGATCATCTCCCCGGCGTTCCGGGTGGCCGCGTCCATTGCCGTCATCCGGGCCGCATGCTCCGCCGCGGCGGACTCGAGCAGCGCGCGGAAGAGCTGCGTCTCCACGTGCCGGGGCAACAGCTCGTCGAAGATCTCCGCCGGCGTCGGCTCGAACAGATGGCCGGCCAACGCCTCCGCCGCCGCGGCCGAGTCGTCCTCGAGGCGCGGAATCGGGAGCAGCCGCTCGACGACGACACGCTGCTGCAGCACGCTCTTGAACTCGTTGTAGAGCAGGTACACGTCGCGAGCCGCGCCGCTGGTGAACTCCCCGATCGCCGCCCGCGCCACGGCCTGGGCATGCGTGTAGCGCAGGTTCGTGAACACGTTGATGTCCTCGTAGCGGACGTCGAATCCGCGCCGCACGAAGAAGTCGCGGCCCTTGCGGCCGACGAGGCCGAGCGCCACCTCGCGATCCGCGTCGGCGACGTACGTGCCCGCGCGCCGCAGCAGGCTGGAGTTGAAGCTGCCGCAGAGCCCCTTGTCGGCCGTCACCACGACGAGGAGCGTCGGCGCGGGCGGGCGATCCGCCGGCGCCGCGAGCAACGGGTGCAGCGCCGGGTCGACGCGCGTCGCCAAGCTGTTCAGCACGCCCAGCATCAACTGGGCGAACGGGCGCGCGCCCGTAATCCGCTCCTGCGCGCGGCGCAGCTTCGACGCGGCGACGGTCTTCATCGCCTTCGTGATCTGCTGCGTCGATTTGACGGCGCGGATGCGGCGCCGCATGTCGATGAGCGAGGGCATCGCTTAGGCTGCCACTCCCTTCCGCGCCGCGGTGAACTGCTCGGTGAACGCCTTGATGGCGGCGGACACGTCGCTGCGCAGCTCGTCGTCGAGCTTCTTCCGGGAGATCAGGCGCTCGAGCACGTCCCGGTGCCGCACCTCCATGGACTCGTACAGCTCCCGCTCGTAGGCCGCCACGTCGCTCTCGGCAACCTCGTCGAGGAAGCCGTTCGTGCCGGCAAAGATGATGAGGACCTGCCGCTCCACCGCCAGTGGCTGGTACTGCGGCTGCTTGAGCACCTCGACCAGGCGCCGGCCGCGGTTGAGCTGGTCCTGCGTCGCCTTGTCGAGGTCGCTGCCGAACTGCGCGAACGCGGCCAGCTCGCGAAACTGCGCCAGGTCGAGGCGCAGCGTGCCGGCAACCTGCCGCATGGCCCGCACCTGTGCGGACCCCCCCACCCGCGACACGGAGTTGCCGACGTTGATCGCCGGCCGAATGCCCTGGTGGAACAGATCCGACTCGAGGAAGATCTGCCCGTCCGTAATCGAGATTACGTTGGTGGGGATGTACGCCGACAGGTCGCCGGCCTGGGTCTCGATGATCGGCAGCGCCGTGAGCGAGCCGCCCCCGAGCTCGTTCCGCATCTTCGCGGCCCGCTCCAGCAGCCGGGAGTGCAGGTAGAACACGTCCCCGGGATACGCCTCGCGGCCGGGCGGCCGGCGGAGCAGAAGCGAGATCTCGCGGTAGGCCTGCGCGTGCTTGGACAGATCGTCGTAGATGCACAGCGCGTGGCGCCCGCTGTCGCGGAAGTACTCGCCCATCGCGCAGGCCGAGTACGGGCTGATGTACAGGAGCGGCGCCGGGTCGGAGGCGCCCGCCGTCACGACGATGGTGTACTCCATCGCGCCGGCGTCCTCGAGGGTGCGGACCACCTGCGCCACCGTCGACTGCTTCTGGCCGACGGCGTTGTAGATGCAGACGACGTCGAGCCCCTTCTGGTTGATGATGGTGTCGACCGCCACGGCCGTCTTGCCGGTCTGCCGGTCGCCGATGATGAGCTCGCGCTGGCCGCGGCCGATCGGAATCATGGCGTCGATGGCCTTGAGTCCCGTCTGCAGCGGCTCCTTCACCGGCTGGCGGTCCACGACGCCCGGTGCAATCTTCTCGATGGGCGCCTGCTGACCGGTCGTGATCGGACCCTTGCCGTCCACCGGCTGGCCGAGCGCGTTGACGACGCGGCCGAGCAGCTCGTCGCCCACCGGCACCGAGATGATGCGTCCCGTTCGCTTGACCGGGTCGCCCTCCTTGATCTCGGTCGACTCGCCCAGCAGCACGGCGCCGACGCTTTCCTCCTCCAGGTTGAGAGCGATGCCGAAGACGCCCTGGGGGAACTCGAGCATCTCGGTGGCCATCGCGCCCTCGATGCCGTGGATGCGGGCGATCCCGTCGCCGACCGACACCACCGTGCCGACCTCGGCAACGTCGACGTCGAGCGCGTAGCCCCCGAGCTGGTCCTTGATGATTCTGGAGATCTCGTCTGCCTTGATGTCCATGCTTCGACTCCGTTCAGCCGGCCGCGTCGCCCAGGAACCGCTCCCGCAGCCGGGCCAGATGCCGCGCGATGCTGCCGTCCCAGACGGTGCTGCCGATCTGGGTGACCACGCCGCCGATGACCTCCGGATCGACCGCGGTCTCGACGGTGACCCGCTTGCCGGTCGCGGCCTCGAGCCGCCGGGTCATCTCGTCCGTTCGGCCGTCCGGCAGCGGCGCCGCCGTGGTGATCCGCGCCCGCACCATGCCCTGGCGCTCCATCAGCCGGTCGCGGTACACGTCGAGAATCTCGGGCAGCAGCGACAACCGGTCGCGCTCGGCCAGCAGCGTGAGCAGCCGCCGCGTGACCGGCGACAGATCGCCCGCGCGATCGAGGAGCTCCGCGACCACCGTTCGTTTCGGAGCGGGCGGCACCGCCGGATTGAGCAGGCTCTTGCGCAGCGTGGGGTGCTCGTCGAACAACCCCGCGAACGCCGACACCTCCCGCTCGACGCGCTCCAGCTCGGCCTCCTGCTCGCAGACCTCGAGCAGGGCACGTACGTACCGCGCGGCGGCAGTGCGATTCGCCATCGTCAGATAACTCGCATGCTAGCTTCAATCAGACGGGGCTGCGCCCCGCCCCCCCGGCGTCCGCTTGCGGGGACCTCTGCGCCCCGCGCCGCTCCCGCCGAGACGCGCCGTGCGCGCCTTGCGGAGTCTGTGCCGTTCTTGCGGCGCAGACTCTCAGCAGCCCGTGGCCAAAAAACCCCGCTGCATTCGGGCGGGCGTGGACTGTCGCACGGTCGCACGCAGGACCTGTCACTAAGGGATGATCCGCGGCGGGCCAAACAGTTTTTTATACCATCCACGGGCAGCCGGGGCAAGCCGCCGGATCAGCCCTCCGGGGCCGTGAGCTGCTCGAACAACCGCTGCAGCTCCTCCTCGGAACGGAAGCGGATCTCGATCCTTCCGCCCCGCCGCCGCCTCACGATCTCCACGCTGGTTCCGAGCGCGACGCGCAGCCGCTCGGCCGCCGCCTTCGTGTGCGGGTCGGGGCCGGGGGGCGGCGGGGCTGGCGGCGCCAGGCGGCGCTTGACCAGCAGCTCGGTCTCGCGGACGGACAGCCCGCGGGACCGCACGTCCCGCGCCGCACGGCGCTGGGCCGCCGCGTCCGGGAGCGCGACGAGCGCGCGGGCGTGGCCCATGCTCAGGGCTCCCGTCGCGACGTCCGCCTGAACCTCGGAGGCCAGCGACAACAGGCGCTGGTAGTTGGCGACCGTCGCGCGATCCTTGCCGACGGCGCGGGCGGTCTCCTCCTGGGTCAGCCCGAACTCGTCGGCCAGGCGCTTGTAGGCGCGCGCTTCCTCGATCGGATTGAGATCCTCCCGCTGAACGTTCTCGATGAGCGCCAGCTCGAGGCGCTTGTCGTCCGGCACGTCGCGGATGACGACCGGCACCTTCAGCAGGCCCGCGCGCTGGGCCGCGCGCCAGCGACGCTCGCCGGCGACGATCTCGTACGCCCGCTCCCCGCGCCGGCGCACCACGATGGGCTGAATGATCCCGCTGCCCCTGATCGACTGCGCCAGCTCCTCCAGCTTCGCGTCGTCCATGATGCGGCGCGGCTGGAGGCGGTTCGGCTCGATCAGGTCGAGGTCGACCTCCGCCGGCGTGTCCACGCGCGGCGGCGGCGGCGGCACGTCCGGGATGAGCGCGCTCAGCCCCCGTCCCAGCGCGGGTCGTTTGTCAGCCACGGTCCCTGCGCCCCCCGGCTCCGACGTCCCGCGCCGCCGCCAGGACTTCGTCCGCAAGCGCCGCGTACGCCGCAGCGCCTCGCGCCCGGCTGTCGTACATGATCGCCGGCAAGCCGTGACTAGGGGCTTCGCCCAAACGAACGTTCCTGGGAATGACCGTCGAAAATACCTTGTCCTTGAAGAACGCTCTTACCTCCGCCGCGACCTGCCGGCCGAGATTCGTGCGTGTATCGGTCATCGTCAACAGGACGCCTCCAATCGACAGTTCCGGATTCAGGCCGCCGCGAACCCGCCGCACGGTGGCGGTCAGCTCGGCGACCCCCTCCAGGGCGAAGTACTCGCAGGTCAGCGGAATCAGCACCTCGTCGGCTGCCACGAGCGCGTTGAGCGTCAGCAGACCGAGCGACGGCGGCGTGTCGATGAAGACGTGCTCGAAACGGTCGCGGGCCGCCGCCACGAGCGGCCGCAGGCGCGACTCGCGGTTGGGGAGGGTCACGAGCTCGAGCTCGGCACCCGTCAAGTGACGATCCGCGGGTATGAGCGACAGATTCCGCACCACGGTCTCGACGACGAAGTCCTCCACACCGCCCGGCGCATCGCGGGTCAGGGCATCGTAGATGGTCCCGCCTGCGGCGCGCCGGCCCTTCAAGCCGACGCCGCTGGTCAGGTTGGCCTGCGGATCCATGTCGATGACCAGCACCTTGCGCCCGGCAACGGCCATCGACGCGGCCAGGTTGATGGCCGTCGTCGTCTTGCCGACGCCGCCCTTCTGGTTCGCGATGGCGACGACGGGCTTGAGCGGACTCTCGCGCGGAGGGGGCGGGGCAGGCTTTTTCAGGCGAAACCACATGGTCTGCGCGTCGCTCCTCGTCGCCGAGCAGCCAGCTCCCAAGGTACGACTTTTGCCGCTCACGGTCAACGTCGCATGGGCCACGCACTGCCGGGCGTACGGCAGCCGGTTCCCCTTTGCGATGTCGCCCCTGCAAAATGTTCCACGTGGAACACCGGTGCGCGACGGCTGCCACGTCGAACTCGCCGGCCGGTCGGCGCCATCCCGCCGGGGCACTGACTTCCCCGCCGCCGAAGCCTCCGCCCCAGCCGCCATGCCTTGCGCCACCGGCTCCTGGAGGCCGTGGGCAAACGGTATCGCTCCATTCGAGCAGCGCGGCATCCCGCAAGAGCCGGCCCGCCGGAACCTCTCCTCGGCAGGGGTCGCGTGCGCCCGATATCTTTTTCGTCGCGCCTGGTCCGCGCGCGCGACGTAGCGCTACGGCCGAGATCTCGGTGCAACGCCCGGTTTCATCACGGGCTCCCGGACGATGTTCCACGTGGAACATCCCTTGCGCCTCCCGCCGCCAATGGGCGTTCGCTGCCGCATGCCCGCGTGCCGTTCCCTTCCGCATACGCCCAGGTGCTACCATACTGCTTGCGCCGCGCCATTCTGGTCCGCAGAGGTTGCCGTCCATGCCCAACGATCCGCTTTGGAAACTGCTTGCCGACCGGGCCCTCCATACTGGACGCCGGCTGACGCTGAGCTCGGGCAAGGCCTCCACGTACTACTTTGACTGCAAGCCGGTGACGCTCAGCGCTGACGGCGCCCCGTTGGTGGGAGATGCCTTCGTGAAAGCTCTCGACGCCCTGCCCCCGGACACCCTGCCGGCACAAGTCCGCGCCATCGGCGGACTCACCCACGGCGCGGACCCGATCATCGGCGCCACGATGCTGCGAGCCGCGGCGCAGGGAAGACCACTCGACGGGTTCTACGTCCGGAAGCAGCCGAAGACGCACGGCACCATGCGACTCATCGAGAACCCGCCCCCGCCCGGCACGCGGGTCGTCATCGTGGAGGACGTCGTGACCAGCGGCGGCTCCGCGCTCAAGGCGGTGGACGAAGCGCGGAAGGCGGGCTGCATCGTCGCCGGCGTCGTCGCCCTGGTGGATCGCGACGAAGGCGGTGCGGAGGCCATCCGCGGCCAGGTTCCCGGCTATGTGGCCCTGTACTCGCGGCGCGACTTTCCGCAGATTGCCAGTGCCGACGTCGCTGCGGGGTTGCCCGCCGACGGCGGGAGCTGAGTCCGGCCCAGCGCGTTTTATCGAGGCGTAGCGTAGCGCCCCGTACCTGTCGCGCCAGCGCACGTCGCCCGGGTCGAGTTGCTGCTGCCTGAGCGCCTCGTATTCGCTTTTTCTTCGTTTACGGGTCGGCTGGTGCCTTGCGCAGCACCATGAGGCGGCTGCGCAGGCTCGGGACCAGCGGATGGGTCGCGTGCGGCACGAGCGGCAGCTCCACGGCAGCCGGCGGCGCGTCGCCGCGCGGTCCCGCGAAGAGGAAGAGATCCGCGCCGCCTCTCAGGAAGGTCTGCAAGCCGCACAGTACCGTGGCGTCCACGCGCACCGCCCGCAGCGTCAACAGATCGAACGCGCCCTGCAACGACGGTCGGCCTGCCAGTTCCTCGAAGCGTCGGGCCTCCACGACGGTGTCCGCCAGGCCGAGGTGCCTGACCGCCTCGCGCAGAAAGGCGGCCTTGCGCGCCTTCGCCTCGACCATCAGCAGCGAGCCCCCCGGCAGCGCCAACCGCAACGGTATGGCCGGTGATCCGCCGCCGGAGCCGATGTCGATGACCCGTGGCGCCGGGCTCCCCACGTGCCGGGCTGCCGCCAGGGGCTCCACGATCAGTCTGTCCAGTCCGTCGTCGCCGGCATCCAGGCTTGTCAGGTTCACGCGCGCGTTCCAGCGGTGCAGCAGTTCGACGTAGGACAACAGCTGCTCGAGCAGTTGCCCGGACACGTCGAGCTGCACGCGCGCGGCGCGCTGGCGCAGTCGCTCGGCCACCTCCCGCCGGTTCAACGGTCCGGCCGGCAGCGGTCCCCGCGGCTCGCGCGACCGGGTTCGGCCGCCGCTCATGCGTCGCGGGCCGCAACGCCTGCTTCGCCGCGCGCCGCGTAGGCGGCAATGATCGTGACGGCGGCCGGCGTGACGCCCGGCACCCGCAGCGCCTGCCCGAGGGTGCGCGGTCGAGTCTCCGAGAGACGCTCGACGACCTCCCGGGACAGGCCGGGCACGCCGTCGTAGCGGAAGCCCGGGGGGATGGCCTGGTGCTCCCGGCGCCGGCCGCGCTCGACGGCCGCCTGCTGTCGAGCCAGGTAGCCGGCGTACTTGAACTCCGTTTCGACGCTCGCCAGATCGAGGTGCCGCTGCCCGGGCGCGACGTCGAGCTCGACGTCGCCGGCCTCCGCGAGGTCGGCCAGACGAACCTGCGGCCGTCGCAGCAGTTGCGCCGCCGGGGCGCGGTCCGCACCGTTGAGCACTATGCTCGTCCGCCGCACGCGGTGCATGTTGCGCTCGTAGCGGCTGCGCCGCGCCTCGTAGCGGGCCCACCTCCCGTCGTTCACCAGGCCGACGCGGCGCCCGCGCTCGGTCAACCGGAGATCCGCGCTGTCGATCCGCAGCAGCAGCCGGTGCTCGGCGCGCGACGTGAACATCCGGTACGGCTCCAGGCAGCCCTTCGTCGTCAGATCGTCGGCGAGCACGCCGATGTACGCGTCTTCCCGGCCCAGCACCAGCGGTTCCCCGCCGCGTACGCGCAACGCGGCGTTGATGCCTGCCAGCAGACCCTGCGCGGCCGCCTCCTCGTACCCCGAGGTGCCGTTGATCTGGCCGGCCAGGAACAGGCCGCCGATACGCTTCGTCTCGAACGTGGGGTGCAGCTCCGTCGGCTGCACGAAGTCGTACTCGACCGCGTAACCGGGGCGCAGCATGACCGCGTCCTCGAGGCCGGGCAACGCGTGCACCAGGTCCTCCTGAACATCGCGCGGCAGGCTCATCGAGTAGCCGTTCACGTACGTCTCGTCGACGCCGATCCCTTCCGGCTCCAGAAAGACCTGGTGTCGCTCCCGGTCGGGGAAGCGCATGATCTTGTCCTCGAGCGACGGGCAGTAGCGCGGTCCGATGCCCGAGATCTGGCCGTTGTACAGGGGCGAGCGGTCGATGTTCGCGCGCACGATCGCGCGCACGCGCGCGTTGGTGTGCAGGAGATGGCACAGGATCTGGGGGCGGTCGATCGCATCGGTCATGAACGAGAACGGCACCGGCCGCGCATCGCCCGGCGCCGGCTCGAACCGCCGAAAGTCGATGCTGCGCCGGTCGAGCCGCGGCGGCGTCCCGGTCTTCAGGCGGCCCCAGCGGAACCCCAGCGCCTTGAGCGACTCCGCGAGCTCGTGCGACGCCGGCTCGCCGGCCCGGCCGGCCGAGCGCGTCTCCGGCCCGATGTGGATCAGCCCGTTGAGGAACGTCCCGGTCGTGACCACCACCGCCTTGCAGGCCAGCCGGTCGCCGGCCTCGAGCGTGATGCCGGTCGCGGCGCCATGCTCGGCGAGGATCCGACCCGCCCGGCCGGTCACCCACCGAATCCCGGGCTGCCGGTCGAGCTCGTCGCGCACCCAGGTCCCGTAGCGCCGCTTGTCCGCCTGCGCGCGGGGCGACCAGACGGCGGGCCCGCGGCTGCGGTTGAGCAGCTTGAACTGGATGCCGGTCGCGTCGATGGCCACGCCCATCAGTCCGCCGAGCGCGTCGATCTCGCGGACGAGGTGCCCCTTCGCGGTCCCACCGATCGCCGGGTTGCACGGCATGTGGGCCACGGTCTCGCGCGAGAGCGTGCACAGGCCCACGTGGCAGCCCATGCGCGCCGCCGCGTACGCCGCCTCGCAGCCGGCGTGCCCGGCGCCGATGACGATAACGTCGAACCTGTCCATCTTGCGTACCGCGCCCTACTTCCCGATGCAGAACTGCGCGAAGATGTGCTCCAGCAGATCGTCCGACGTGCGTTTCCCCGTCACCTCCTCGAGCGCGGCGCGCGCGTCCTGCAGGTCCGCGAGCACCAGCTCCTCCGGCGCGGCGGCGGCGGCGGCCGCGACGGCGCGGGCCAGCGCGGCGGCCGCACGCTCGACCAGGCCGATGTGGCGCAGATTGGAGAGCAGCGGCGTATCGCGGAGCCGCTCGCCGGCCCCCAGCATGTCCGCCAGGGCCGCCCGCAGGTCCCCGAGGGCGGGCTCCGCCCGCAACGACACGGGCACCACGGGGCTCTCGGCCGGCAGATCGCCGATCTCCCAGCGCGACGGCAGGTCCGTCTTGTTGACGACGAGGACCCTGCCGGCCGACCGGGTCGCCCGCAGCAGCTCGTGGTCCTCCGGCCCCAGCGGCCGCGACCGATCGAGCACGAGCAGCACCGCGGAGGCCACGCCCAGGGCACCCCGCGAGCGCGCGACCCCTTCCGACTCGACGGCATCGGCGGTTGCGCGGATCCCGGCCGTGTCGACAAGCGTGACCGGCACCCCGTCGATCTCCACCGTCTCGGTGAGCAGGTCCCGGGTCGTGCCGGCCACTTCCGTCACGATGGCGCGCGCGGTGCCGAGCAACCGGTTGAACAGGGTCGACTTGCCGACGTTCGGCTTGCCGAGGATGACGACCTGGCAGCCGTCGCGGACCAGTCGGCCGCGGCGCGCGTCGGCGAGCAGCGTCTCCGTCCGACGACGCAGCGCCTGCGTTTCCGCGGCCACCGCGGAGGCTGCGGTGAAATGGTAGCCCTCATCGGGAAAGTCGATCGAGGCCTCCAGGCGCGCCGCGAGGTCGAACAGCTCCGCTTCGATTTCGCCGATTGCCCCGGTGACCGTGCCCTCGAGCTGGTCGAAGGCGACGCGCGCCTGCAGCGGCGTCACCGCGTTGACGAGATCGACGACCGCTTCGGCCTGCACCAGATCCATGCGGCCATTGACGAACGCCCGCAGGGTGAACTCGCCCGGCTCCGCCAGTCGGGCGCCGGCGTCGACGACCGCTTCGACGATCAGCCGCAGCAGCAGGGGACTCCCGTGGCCGCTGATTTCGACGACATCCTCGCCGGTGTACGACGCGGGCGCGGGGAAGTGCGTGGCGAGGACGCGGTCCAGGCGGCCTGACGCGCCCCTCACCGCGGTCAGCGTCGCGCGGCGCGGCGGCAGGTCCACGGGGTCGCAGAGGACGGCCTTGACGGCCTCCGCCGCACCCGGTCCGCTGACACGCACGACGCCTATGCCGCCGCGCCCCGGGGGCGTCGCGACCGCGACGATCGTGTCGTCGGGGGAGTACATGCCTCCCGTCAGGTTGCTGGGGCGTCCGCGGTGATCACGACGGTCTTCGTGAATGCGTCGCCGATGCTCTCCGACGACGCACCCGGCAGCTCGGCGACGGCCAGATGCACGATGCGGCGGGCGTACGGGTTGAGCGGGCCGATCTCCTGCGGTTCGCCCGTCTCGCGGGCCCGGTCGACGAGCAGCCGCGCGGTCTCCCGCAGCTCGGCGTCCTTGCCCTTGCGGTAGTCGAGGCAGTCCACCACGATGTGCCGGCCGGGATGCTGCCGGCGAAACGCGGCGTTGACGAGATGCTGCATCGCGTCGAGCGCGGCCGCCCGGCGGCGCAGGAACACCTCGCTTCCGGCGCCGGCAATCACGATCCGGGTCCCGTCGGCGATCGGCTCGACCGTGACCTTCGACTCGAGCCCCATGGCCGCCGTGACCGACTCCACGAACCCGACCAGCTGCGCGCTCAGATCGTTCCCCACGGCCCTCGCTCCGGGAGCCCGCGGCTCCGATTCCCGACCCGGCCAACCGGCGTCCGCGCCGCTCTACCGCGCCGACTCCTGGCCCGCCGCGGCGGCCTTCCTGCCGCCCTTGTCCCGGCGCGGATTCCGGACGCGACGCTCGGCCGGCGGCCGCACGGTACGGACCTTCGGCGGCCCGATCACGCGGTTCGTGATCACCTGCTGCCCAATCCCCAGCACGTTGCTCGTGAGCCAGTAGAGCACGAGTCCGCTCGGGGCCCAGAGAAACATGAACGTGAAGACGACCGGCATCAGCATCATCATCCGCTGCTGCATCGCGTCGACCTGGGCCGGTGAGAGACGCTGCTGCAGGACCATCGACGCGCCCATGACGAGCGGCGTGATGTACAGCGGATCGTGCACCGACAGGTCCTCGATCCAGAGCAGGAACGGCGCGCCGCGAATCTCGATCGCCATCGTGAGCAACCGGTAGAACGCGAACAGTATCGGCATCGTCGCGAGCATGGGCAGACAGCCGCTCGCCGGGTTGACGCCGCGGTCACGGTAGAGCGCCATGACCTCCTGATTCATCTTCTGCTTGTCCGGGTCGCTCGCCTTCAGGTGCTTGTAGCGCTCCTGAATCGCCTTCATCTCCGGCTGCAGCTCCTGCATCTTGCGCATCGACACGACGCTCTTGTGCCGCAGCGGGAAGATGACGATGTTGATCAGGATGGTCAGGATGATGATGGAAAGCCCCCAGTTGCCGACGCCGGCATGCACCCAGCTCAGCGACCGGTGCAGGGGAACCACCAGCCAGGACAGGAAGCCGAACTCGATGGCGCGCGGCAGGGCCAGGTCCGCAGCTTCCAGGATGTCGAAGTCCTTCGGCCCCAGGTAGAAGGGCAGGCCGCCCGGACCGCCGGCCAGCCGCAGGTCGAACGCCATCAGCTCGCGCGGCTCGCCGTCCACCGTCCGGGGGGGAAGCGGTACGGCCCGGTACCGCACCGTTGCCTCCTGCACCCCGGGCAGCGCCGCGGCCAGGAAGTAGTGGTTGTCGACGCCCACGAACGCCATCTGGCCCTGGTAGGTGGGCTGCGCCGCCACGTCGGAGGCCGCAGGGCGGGTGACTTCGAGCTCGGCGATGACGCCGTCTTCCAGCAGCCGGCCGTACACGACGCCGCGCGGGCCCTGCCGGAACGCGAACCCCGCGGTCGTGTGCTCGCCGCCGCCGAGCGCCGGACCCCAGCGCAGCGCGGGGTTGAGCGCCTCATCCCCCAGCGCCGCCTCCACCACCAGCGTGATCAGGTACGGGCTCGACGACGGATCGAACCGAAAGGTCTTGCGGATCCGCAGCCCTCCGGCGTCCTCGTAGTCGAACGTCAGCGTTTCCGTTCGATCGCCAAGCCGCACGCGGCCGGCGCTGGGCCGGTAGAGGGCGTCACCGGCCAGGCGGGTCAACTGCTCGTCCTCGAACGCCAGCGCGAACGGCGCGGGCTCGCCCGGCGGCAGATCCCGCGGCACGAGATCCACGGGCTGACCCTCTTCGAGGTAGTCCGCCAGTTGCCAGCTCAGCAGCTCCGCGCCGCGGTTGGCGAAGACCGCCCTGAACCAGTCGCTCTCGACGACGATTTCGCGCGCCTCCGTGTCCGCGACCACCGGATCCGCCGCGACGCCGCCCGGGTCGCCGGCAGCCGGCACTGCCGCACCGGGAGCGGCGAGCGCATCCGCCGCGACCGGCGGCGGCGGGGGCAGCTCGGTCGACGTCGTCGGCGCCGCCGGTGACGGCGAGGGCCCAGGCCCGGTACGCTCTCCGGGCGGTGGTCCGACCAGCGCCTGGTAGATGTAGAGAACCAGGAAGGACAGGAAGACGGCGAGGAGAACCCTTCTCTCCATGACGCGTCGTGCTCGGCGACGTGATCAGCGCAGCTTCGGGCCGGGCACCTGGTCGAGCCCGCCCCTGCAGAGCGGCTGACAGCGGGCCAGGCGCCACGCCGCCAGCAGGCTGCCCCGCAGCGCGCCGTGCCTGGCAATCGCCTCCCGGGCGTACGCGGAGCACGAGGGAACGAAGCGGCAGGACCCCGCGAACAGCGGCGCCAGCAGCACCCGATAGGCGGAAATCGCCCCCAGCAACCCTGCGGCGGGCAGGCCCACCACCCATCTCGCCACGCTGCCGGGGTCAGCCATGAGATCGCTCGAATCGTCGCAGCACGTTCCGGTAGTCGGCTTGCAGCGCGTCGAACGCCGCATCGCACAGCTCCGGACGCGGCAGCACGACGAGATCGAATCCGGAGCGGCGCTTGTTGAGGCGGAAGAGTTCCCTGATCAGGCGCTTGGACCGGTTCCGGCGGAACGCCTTGCCGAGTCGCCGCGACGCCACGACGCCCAGGCGCGTGACGTCCAGGCCGTTCGGCAGGCCGAGCAGCGTCAGGTAACGCCCGCGGCTGCGGGCGCCGCGCCGCTGCACCGCGAGGAACTCCGGCCGGGTCCGGAGGCGTTCCCGGCGGGTCAAGGTCCGGCTCAAGAGACCGCCAGCCGCCGGCGTCCCTTGGCCCGCCGACTCTTCAGGATGAGGCGCCCGCTCTTGGTGCTCATCCGCTTGCGGAAGCCGTGCGTGCGCTTCCGGCGGCGGCGGTTCGGCTGATACGTGCGCTTCATCCTGGTTGATCCCCCCGCGACTCCGTGCGAACGGTCGGTGCATCCCGAGGCGCACGGGAAGTGAATCGTAGTCGACTCGGGTCGGCAGTGTCAACGGTTGGCGGCCCGTTAATGGGTGTGCTACATTCAGCCCGCTCCCGGGAAAGCCTCCCTACTTTCCTGTAGTTTTCCACACCTGTGGAAAAGTTTGTGGAAATCCGAGGGTGCTTGAAGGGGGCCCCGGTTCGCCTGTCTCGGGCCGCGTCGAAGGGACTCGAGCCGTCCCGTCGCCGGCTGATCCCAGCGCGCTCGTCTCCGGAACGTCACACGGTACCACCATGGCGGAGAACGTCTGGAACGACATCCTCGCGCGTGTCGAAACCAAGATAAACCGCCACACCTACTACACCTGGTTCAAGCCGACAGCTCTCGTGGACGAGAACCGCGAGTGCCTCAGGATCCGCGTGCCGAACAGCGAGTTCCGCGACTGGCTGGCGAAGCACTACGCCGGCGTCATCAACGAGGCGGCCCTCGAAATTCGCCCCGGCGGCGTCCGCATCGACTTCGTGACCGCAGCCGAGGCCGACGGCCCGCGGGCCGGGGCCGAGCCGCCCGGCGCCTCCAGGGTTCCGACGCCGCCGCAGGGCGTGCTGAGCCCGCGATACACGTTCGACACGTTCGTCGTGGGCCCGTCGAACCAGTTCGCCCACGCCGCCGCGCAAGCCGTCGCCGAGGCCCCGTCGCGCTCGTACAACCCCCTGTACATCTACGGCGGCGTGGGCCTCGGAAAGACCCACCTGATGCACGCGATTGGTCAGTATCTCCTCAGCCAGTCGCCGCACCTCAGGTTGAGCTACATCTCGTCCGAGCGCTTCATGAACGAGATGATCAACGCCGTGCGGTACGACCGCATCCTGGATTTCCGCGAGCGCTATCGAAGCATGGACATCCTGCTGGTCGACGACGTCCAGTTCCTGGCGGGCAAGGAGGGCACGCAGACCGAGTTCTTTCACACGTTCAACTCGCTGTACGACGCGCAGAAGCAGATCGTGATCAGCAGCGACTGCCCACCGAACGAGATCCCGGCGCTCGAGGAGCGTCTCCGGTCCCGCTTCGAATGGGGCCTGATCGCCGACATCCAGCCGCCCGACCTCGAGACCAAGGTGGCGATCCTCAAGAAGAAGGCCGGCGCGGAGGCCGTGCCCCTGCCCGACGACGTGGCCCTGTACATCGGCGGCCGGATCAAGTCGAACGTCCGGGAGCTCGAGGGATCGCTGATCCGCCTCATCGCATACGCTTCGCTCACGGGCCTGGAGATCTCGCTGTCGCTCGCCAAGGAGGTGCTGCGGGACCTCATCGACCGCGGCGACGACGCCGTCACGATCGACATGGTGCAGAAATTCGTCGCCAACCACTACGAGCTCAAGGTTGCCGATCTGAAGTCGCGCAACAACTCCAAGGCGGTCGCGCTCCCGCGCCAGATCGCGATGTACCTGGCCAAGTCGCTCACCGGCGCCTCGCTGCCCCAGATCGGCAAGAGCTTCGGCGGCAAGCACCATTCCACGGTCATCCACTCGATCCGCAAGATCGACGACCGCTGCAAGCGCGACCGCGATTTCCACACCCTCATCAACAGCTTCCTCGAGTCGTTCGGCTAGTGCAGGTCGGCCCGACGTCGTGCGCGTCCACAGCCCCGGGGCCGCCGCGCCCCCCCGGCCCGCGGCTTCCACGGCCGTCCACAGACGACGGCCGCTAGGGCGGGCTTCACGCACAACCTGCACCCTCGCTAAATGTTTCAGTCAGAAGAATTTACAAAACCGTCCACAGTTTCATCTCGCCTTCTTCTTCCTGTATAATTTCAGTGTTTTCCTCTACTCGGATTCGAATGCACGACGCCCTCGGCCGAGGTCACTAGCCGCATGGAAATAACCGTCCGCAAATCCGATCTGCTGCACGAGCTGCAGCTGTTCCAGGGAATCGTCGAACGCAAGAACACCATTCCGATCCTCGCGAACGTCCTCATCGAAACCGACGGCAGCGAGGGCGTGCGGCTGCTCGCCACCGATCTGGAGGTCGGGCTGCGGAGCCGGTGCGCGGCTGCCGTCGCCCGCGACGGCGCGCTCACCATCCCGGCGAAGAAGCTGTACGAGATCGTGCGCGCCCTGCCGGAGGTGGATGTCCTGATAAAGGAGGGCCCGAAGGGGGCGGTCCGCGTGGCCGCCGAGAAGTTCGATTCCCGTATGCAGACACTGCCGCGCGAGGATTTCCCGACCCTGCCGGAACCTGACGGGGCGGCGGCCTTCGCGCTGCCGCGGACGGCGCTGCGCGAGATGGTGTTGCGAACGCAGTTCGCCATCACGGGCGAGGACACGCGGTACTTCCTGAACGGCGCGCTGTTCGTGCTGGGTCCCACCTCGATGAATCTCGTCGCTACCGATGGGCACCGGCTCGCGCTCGTGTCGACGAAGCGGGAGGCGGAGGGCGGCGACGCGGACGAGGTGCAGGCGATTCTCCCGAAGAAGACGCTCTGGGAGCTGGCGCGGCTGCTGGTGGACGGAGAGGGCGACGTGCGCTACGCGCGCGGCGAGAACCACCTGTTCTTCGACGTGGACGGCCGCCAGCTCATCTCGCGCGTCATCGATGCGCAGTTTCCGGCGTACGAACGGGTGATTCCCAAGCAGAACGACAAGCGGGTGGAGTTCGAGCGCGACCGGCTCACGAGCGCGATCAAGCGCGTCGCGCTGCTGTCGAGCGAGCGCTCGCGGGCGGTCAAGTTCCAGATTGCCGAGCAGCAGATCGACATCACGTCGAGCAGCCCGGAGATCGGCGAGGCGAGCGAGTCGCTGGCCGTGGACTACCAGGGCGATCCGCTCGACATCTGCTTCAACGCGCAGTACATGCTCGAGTTCCTGAGCGTTGCGGAGACCGACAGCGTGCAGCTCGAGTTCAAGGACGAGATGAGTCAGGCGGTGATGCGACCGATCGGTGGCAACGGCTGCGACTACACGTACGTCATCATGCCGATGCGCGTCTGAGCACCCCGCTTCCGTCCCCCATGCCTCCCAATCCGACGTCGTGACTAGATGACGCAACTCGACCAGGAAGACTATCGCGCGACCCCGCCCGACCCTGACGCTCCGGACGCCGTCGCCGAAGAGGGCGGCGAAGACTACCGGGCCGACAAGATCAAGGTCCTCGAGGGACTCGAGGCCGTGCGGAAGCGACCCGCCATGTACATCGGGTCCACCGGTGCGCCCGGGCTCCACCATCTCGTGTACGAGATCGTCGACAACTCGATCGACGAGGCGCTGGCCGGTTTCTGCGACACGATCAGCGTGACGGTTCACATCGACAACTCGGTGACCGTCGTCGACAACGGCCGGGGCATTCCCGTCGACGAGCACACCAGCGGCAAGGCCGCGGCGGAGGTCGTCCTGACGGTCCTGCACGCCGGCGGGAAGTTCGACGACAAGAGCTACAAGGTCTCGGGCGGGCTGCACGGCGTGGGCGTGTCGGTGGTCAATGCCCTCTCCGAGGCTCTCGATCTGGAGATCTGGCGGGACGGGCACGTCTACCGCCAGAGCTACACGCGCGGCGTCCCGCGCGCTCCCCTGGAGGTCATCGGCACGACGAAGCGCCGCGGCACCAAGATCACGTTCAGGCCCGACGCGCAGATCTTCGAAATCGGCGAGTTCAGCTTCGACACGCTGGCCCACCGGCTGCGGGAGCTGGCATTCCTCAACGCGGGCGTGACGATCGTGCTCGACGACGAGCGGACCGGCAAGAACCACCGCTTCCAGTACGAGGGCGGCATCATCTCGTTCGTGCAGTTTCTCAACAAGAACAAGACCGCCGTCAACACGTCGCCGATCTACATGCGGGGGCAGCGGGACGGCATAGACGCCGAGATCGCGCTGCAGTGGAACGACGGCTACAGCGACACGGTGTACTCGTTCGCCAACAACATCAACACCCAGGAGGGCGGCACCCACCTGTCCGGTTTCCGATCGGCGCTGACGTACACGATCAACGCCTACGCGAACAAGCAGAACCTGGCCAAGGATCTCAAGGAGAGCGTGAGCGGCGACGACATCCGCGAGGGTCTCGTCGCGGTCGTCAGCGTCAAGATCCCCCAGCCGCAGTTCGAGGGACAGACGAAGACGAAGCTGGGCAACACCGAGGTGAAGGGCATCGTCCAGGCGATCCTCAACGACAAGCTCGGCGCGTACCTCGAGGAGAACCCGGCGGTTGCCAAGCGGATAGTCAACAAGGCGATCGAGGCCACGCGCGCCCGCGAGGCGGCGCGCAAGGCAAGGGACCTGGTGCGGCGCAAGGGGGCGCTCGATAGCAGCTCGCTGCCCGGCAAGCTGGCGGACTGCCAGGAGCGGGACCCGGCCCGCAGCGAGCTGTTCATCGTCGAGGGCGAGTCGGCCGGCGGGTCGGCGAAGCAGGGACGGGACAGGCGCTATCAGGCCGTCCTCCCCATCAAGGGCAAGATTCTCAACGTCGAGAAGGCCCGCTTCGACAAGATGCTGGGCAGCGACGAGATCAAGACGATGATCACGGCGCTGGGCTGCGGGATCGGCAAGGAAGACTTCGACCTCGCGAAGCTCCGCTACCACCGGGTCGTGATCATGACGGACGCCGACGTGGACGGCTCGCACATCCGGACGCTGCTGCTGACGTTCTTCTACCGGCAGATGGCGGAGCTGATCCGGCACGGTCACATCTACATCGCGCAGCCGCCCCTGTATCGCGTCAAGCGGGGCCGCAGCGAGCACTACATCAAGGACGACCGCGATCTCGAAACCTGGCTGATCAAGCGCGCCTGCGCCTCGCGGCGCCTGCAGCTCCCGGATCAGGGGCGGCAGTTCGCCGGCGAGCGGCTCGCGCAGCTCCTCGACAAGCTGACCGCGTTTCGGAAGCTGCTGCAGGTCGTCGAGCGCCGCGGGGTCGCGCGGGACATCGTCATGGAGCTGCTGACGCACGGGATCGTCTCGCCGCGCCGCTTCTTCGCCGACCGCGCCGCCCTGGACGCGATCGCCGCGTCCCTCACGACGCCCGCCCGCACGGTGACGGTCGATCCCGACGAGGAGCACAACGCGTTCATGCTGCGGGTCGCCGAGCGGACGAACGGCTACCTGCGGCGCCAGGACGTGGGCGTGGCGTTCACGGAATCCGCGGAGTATCGTGCGCTGCTGACGGCTTTCGAGGACGAGGACGTGCGCGGCCTGACAGGGCCGATGGTCGTGTCCACGACGTCGGCCGGCGGCGCCGGCGACGGCGCCGAAACCGAGGGCCCACAGGCGGAGGACGCCCCGGCCGGCGGCGCGGCGACCGACGGCGCGCCGCCGGCCCGCGAGCCGCGCGCCGGAGAGAAGGGCGGCGACGTGCGAGTGACCTCGGTCGACGACCTGGTGGAGCACATCGTGGCGGCCGGCAAGCGCGGCGTCGCGGTGAATCGCTACAAGGGGCTCGGCGAGATGAACCCCGACCAGTTGTGGGTCACGACGATGGAGCCGGAGGCACGCACCCTGCTGCAGGTGCGCGCCGAAGACCACGCCGAGTCCGATCTCGTGTTCTCGACGCTGATGGGCGACCAGGTCGAGCCTCGCCGCCGGTTCATCGAAGAGAACGCCCTCGACGTCGAGAACCTCGACGTATAGGGGGCCCCGGGCCCCCGCGCCCATCATCGATCCATGCCTGAGCCGACCCATTCCAGTGTGCCCGTAAGCATCGAAGACGAGATGCGTCGCTCGTACATGGATTACGCCATGAGCGTGATCATCGGGCGTGCGCTGCCCGACGTGCGCGACGGCCTCAAGCCGGCCCATCGCCGCGTCATCTTCGGGATGCGCGGCATGGGGCTGGCCGCGAACCGGCCGTACCGCAAGTGCGCCAAGATCGTCGGCGAGGTGATGGGGAACTTCCATCCGCACGGCGACGCGTCGATCTACGACACGCTCGTGCGTCTGGCGCAGGGCTTCAACATGCGCTACCCGCTGGTCGACGGCCAGGGGAACTTCGGGTCGGTCGACGGCGATCCGCCGGCGGCGATGCGGTACACCGAGGCGCGGCTGGAAGCGCTGGCCGACGACCTGATGGCCGACCTCGACAAGGAGACGGTCGACTTCGTCCCGAACTACGACGAGACGACCGAGGAGCCCTCCGTGCTGCCGGCGCCCTATCCCAACCTGCTGGTGAACGGATCGGCCGGAATCGCCGTGGGGATGGCCACGAACGTGCCGCCCCACAACCTGCGCGAGGTCATCGACGGCATCGTGTGGGTGGCGGAGCATCCCGACGAGCCGGCCGAGGACAAGCGGCGCATGCTGGCGAGCTTCGTTCCGGGCCCCGACTTCCCGACCGGCGGCTTCATCGTCGGGCGCGCGGGCATTGCGCAGGCCTACCGCGAGGGACGCGGATCGATCACGCTGCGCGCCCGCACGACGATCGAGACCACCGGCAAGGGCGACAAGACCGCCATCGTCGTGACGGAGATTCCCTACCAGCTCAACAAGACGCGGCTGCTCGAGAAGATCGCCGACCTGGCGCGCGGCAAGGTCGTCGAGGGCATCACCGACCTGCGCGACGAATCGGACCGCGACGGCATGCGCATCGTGATCGACCTGCGGCGCGGCGAAGTGCCGGAGGTCGTGCTGAACAATCTGTACAAGCACACGCCGCTGCAGACGTCGTTCGGGATCATCATGCTCGCGATCGTCGGCGGCCGGCCGCGCATCCTGCCCCTCCTGGCCATGGTCGACCAGTTCGTCGAGTTCCGCCGCGGCGTGGTGAGGCGGCGAACGGAATTCGAGCTGCGCAAGGCCGAGGCGCGGGCCCACATCCTCGAGGGACTCAGGATTGCCCTCGACAACCTCGACGCCATCATCCGGCTGATCCGCGCGGCCAGGGCGCCCGCCGAGGCGCGAGCCGGGCTGATGGAGCGCTTCTCGCTCACGCAGATCCAGGCGCAGGCGATCCTCGACATGCAGCTGCAGCGGCTGACGGGACTGGAGCGGCAGAAGATCATCGACGAGCTTGCGGAGCTGGTGAAGAAGATTGCCGAGCTGCGGGCCATCCTCGAGAGCGAGGCGCGGCTCATGGAGATCGTGGTCTCGGAGCTGCGGGCCGTCCAGGAGCGGTACGGCGACGAGCGGCGGACCGAGATCATCGACGCCGAGGGCGAGTTCAGCATCGAGGACCTCATTGCCGACGAGGACGTGACCATCACGGTCAGCAACACCGGCTACGTGAAGCGGACGGCCGTCACGCAGTACCGGAACCAGCGGCGCGGCGGAAAGGGCCGCCTCGGGATGCGAACGCGCGATGAGGACTTCCTGACCCACGTCTTCATCGCGTCGACCCACGCGTACGTCCTCATCTTCTCCGATCGAGGCCGGATGTACTGGCTCAAGGTCCACGCGATCCCCGACGTGGGACCCGCGGGCCGCGGCAAGGCCATCGCCAACCTCGTGCAGATGGAGCCCGGCGAGCGCATTGCCGCGCTCGAGACCGTCAAGACCTGGCCGGAGGCGGATGGCGAGCGGTTCGTGGTGATGGGCACGCGCCGCGGCATCGTCAAGCGCATGGACCTGCGGGCGTTTCGCCACCCCCGGGTCGGGGGAATCATCGCGATGGGCGTCGCCGAGGGCGATGCCGTGGTCGGCGCCGAGCTCACGGACGGCGGCGGCGAGATCTTCCTCGGCACGAGCGCCGGCAAGGCGATCCGTTTCAGGGAGACCGACGTGCGATCGATGGGGCGCACGGCCCGCGGCGTGCGGGGCGTGGCGCTGCGCGGCGGGGACGAGGTGGTGGCGATGACCGCCCTGCGGCCCAGCGGCACCCTCCTGACCGTGACCGAGCACGGCTACGGCAAGCGCACGGAGCTGGGCGAATACCGCGTGCAATCGCGCGGGGGAGTCGGTATCATAAACATCCACGCCAGCCCCAGAAACGGTCGGGTCGTCGGCGTGGCCTGGGTGGAGCAGGACGACGAGCTCATGCTGGTCACCCAGCAGGGCAAGATCCTGCGGATGTCGACCCGGGACATCCGGTCCATCGGCCGGGCGACCCAGGGAGTCCGACTCATCGGGATCGATGACGACGACCGGGTGGTGTCGATCGCCAGACTCGTAGAGAAGAACGCGGACGATGGCGGCGACCCGGACACCGGCGCTTGAGCGATGGAGCCGGCCGTCCGGCCGAGCGCTACAGTTCATGGGAGGCAGAACGATGTCAGGCTTGAGGATGTCGAGAAAGATGACCAGCTTGCTCGTGACCCTGGTACTGGCACTTGGCGGCGTGTTGGCCGGCTGCGGCGGCGGTGGCGAGGAGCAGGCGCTGATCAGCAGCTTCTTCCGGGCGTCGCGCTTCAACGACCGGGCCACGCTCGGTGGCATCTCCATGGTGGCTTTCAGTCCCGAGGAGGACGGCACCGTCGGGAGCTTCGACCTCGAGAACGTTGCCGAGGAGCAGCGGCGCCCGTTGCGGATGCGCGAGCAGTCGGAGACGGTCCGGGAAGTCAGGCGCGCTCAGCAGGAGTTCGCCGACGAGATGAAGATGTACCAGGACGAGAACTTCGATGCGATCGCGCGCGTCATCGAGGCCGAGCGCGCCGGCGAGGACGTTGGCCGTCGCGACCGGGACATCCAGGAGGAGTGGACGCGGTTTCGCGACGAGTCCCAGCAGCACTCGCGCACCGTGTCGGAGGCCGAGAACGAGCTCGGCGCGGAGAGCGCGGTCGCCGAGGTGAGCGCGTACGATCCGAACAACCCGATTGCCGTTCGCGGGCTGGAAGGGGAGCTCGTGACCAAGGAGGTCACCATCAGCGCGGAGGTCGATCGGGACGGGAGCTCGGAAGACCGAACGATGGTGATAACGCTCCAGATGGTCGAGCTCGACGGGCCGGACGGGCCGCTCCAGGGCCGCTGGATCATCACCGACATCCAGTAAACCCTGCCAGCCGGGCGCCCGCCCGCGGCGCCCGGCTGCAAGCCGCTTCACTACCGGACATTCCAAACGGACACCGTCAGGCCGGTTCGAGCTTCGCGTAGCGCCCGAGCAGCTTCTTGCTCCCCGCGGCCTCGAACCGGACCGTGAGCTTCACGTCGCCCGCGAGGGGCTCGACGCTGGCAACCGTGCCGATGCCGAACGTGGGATGGCGCACGCGCATCCCCGGACGCACGTACGCGGCGGACTGGTCCTCGTCGGCATAGTCGAAGAACGTCGTTGCCGGCGCGCCGACGGCGGGCCGGGGCGGGCGGCCGCGGCCCGCCCGGTGGCGCTCGTGCGCGGGGACCCGGCGGCCGCGCACCTGGGGCGAGGCGACCGTCTCCAACAGCTCGTCCGGAATCTCGCGCAGGAAACGGGAGGGGTCCGTGTCCCGGTACTCGCCGAACGTCCGGCGCCGGGCGGCGCTGGTCAGGACGAGCTGCGACTGGGCGCGGGTAATCCCCACGTAGCAGAGGCGCCGCTCCTCTTCGAGCTCGCCGGCATCGTCCGCCGAGCGCGCGTGCGGAAACAGTCCTTCCTCCATGCCCGTGATGACCACCAGGGGGAACTCGAGACCCTTCGCCGCGTGCAGCGTCATCAGCCAGACGGCTGCGTCGGCCGCCCCTTCCTCCTCGTCGGCCTCGGAGCGCAGCGACACCTGATCGACGAAGCCGGCCAGGCTGGCCTCGGGCGCGCGCAGCTCATAGTCGCGGGCCGCCGCGACCAGCTCCATGAGGTTGGCGAGGCGGCCCTCCGACTCCTCCGTGGCCGCGTCGCGCAGCGCCCGCACGTAGCCGGTCTGGTCGAGCGTCCGTTCCAGCGTGACGGAGGCGGGCTCCGTCCCGGCGGTCGCCGCCAGCGCGGTGCGCAAGGTGCGGAATCTCTCGAGCGCGGCAACCGCCCGGGGGGGGACGGTCTGCTCGTCGACAGCCCGCACGAGCCGCTCCCACAGCGACAAGCGCGGTCCGGTCGCGGCGGAACCCTCCAGCGCCTCCATCACCTTCCTGCCGATGCCGCGCGGCGGCACGTTGATGATTCGGCGCAGGCTCACGTCGTCGGCCGGCTCGAGCAGCAGCTTCAGGTATGCCAGCGCATCCTTGATTTCCTTGCGCTCGTAGAAGCGCACGCCGCCGACGACGCGATAGGCGAGCCCCGCGCGGGTGAGCGCGTCCTCAATGGCGCGCGACTGGGCGTTGGTGCGATACAGGACCGCCGCCGACCCGGCGCCGGCGGCCAGCGCCGGGCGCAGCCGGCCGATCACGAAGTCGGCCTCCTCCAGCTCGTCCCGGGCGCGGTGGCAGACAATCGGGTCGCCGGCCGCGCGCTCGGTCCAGAGACGCTTGTCCCGGCGCTCGCTGTTGCGGCTGATCAACCCGGAGGCGGCGTCCAGGATCACCTGCGTGGAGCGGTAGTTGCGCTCGAGCCGCACCACGGTGGCTTCGGGGAAGTCCTGCTCGAAGTCGAGAATGTTGCGGACGTCCGCGCCGCGCCACTTGTAGATCGACTGATCGGGGTCGCCGACGACGCACAGGTTACGGTGGGACGCCAGCTGTTGCAGCAGCCGATACTGGGGCCGGTTCGTGTCCTGGTACTCGTCCACCATGATGTAGCGGAACTGCTCGACGTAACGTTCGCGGGCCGCGTCCGACGCATCGAACAGGGCGACTGCCTTGAGCAGCAGGTCGTCGAAATCGAGCGCGTTTGCCGCCGCCAGCAGCCGGTCGTAGCGCTCGAACGCCCGGGCGAGCTGCTCGTCGCGGAAGCCCGACCCGGCCTCGAGGAGCTGGTCGGCGTCGAGCATCCGGTTCTTCGCGTGGCTGATCCGCGCCCGCACCGCCCGGGGCGCGGTCGTGCGCTCGTCTATCCGGAGCTCCTGCATCGCCCGCCGCACGACGGCCAGCTGATCGGCGGTGTCGTAGATGACGAAGTCGCGCGACAGGCCGGCGAGCGGGGCTTCGCGGCGGAGCAGGCGTGCGCAGAACGCGTGGAACGTCGACAGCCACAGCCGCGGCTGCGGGGCGCCGAGGAGCCGCTCGATTCGCTCGCGCATTTCCTCGGCGGCCTTGTTCGTGAACGTGACGGCCAGCAGCCGGTGCGGCTCCGCGTGTCCGTCACCGATCAGGCAGGCGGCGCGATGCGCGATGACGCGGGTCTTGCCGGAGCCGGCGCCCGCCAGAATCAGGAGCGGACCTTCACGGTGCAGCACCGCCTGCCGCTGTTCCGGATTGAGGTCCTGGAGAAACTGCACCGCCTACTCGACCGTGACGCTCTTCGCGAGGTTGCGCGGCTGATCGACATCGCAGCCACGCAGGACCGCGATGTGGTACGCGAGCAGCTGCAGGGGGATGACGGCCAGAATCGGAACGAGGAGCGGCTCGGCGGGCGGAATCGGCACGATGCAGTCGTGCTCCGGGTCGAGCACGTCGGCGAAGGTCCCCGGATCCGCATCGGTGACCACGATCAGGACGGCGCCGCGCGCCTTGGCTTCCTGCAGGTTGCCCATCATCTTCCCGAAGACGGGCCCGCTGGGGGCGAGCGCCACGATCGGCATCTTCTCGTCGATGAGCGCGATGGGTCCGTGCTTCATCTCGCCGGCCGGGTAGCCCTCGGCGTGGATGTAGGAGATCTCCTTGAGCTTGAGAGCGCCCTCCAGCGCGATCGGGTAGTTGACGCCCCGTCCCAGATACAGGAAATTGGTCCGCCGGTAGAACCGTTTCGCGATGGCGGCGACGGCGTCGTCGCACCCGAGCGCGCGCTGGATCAACCCCGGCAGCTGCGTCAATGCCTCGACGAGCCGCCGCGCGTCGCCGGCGCCGATCGCGCCGCGGACTCGCGCCAGGTGCAGCGCCAGCAGGGCCACGGTCACGAGCTGCGACGTGAAGGCCTTCGTCGAGGCGACCCCGACCTCCGGGCCCGCGTGGGTGTAGACTGCGGCATCGGCCAGCCGTGCCGCCATGCTCCCGACGACGTTGCAGATCGCGATGCTGGCGGCGCCCCGCGCCTGCGCTTCCCGCAGCGCCGCCAACGTGTCCGCGGTCTCGCCCGACTGGGTGATCACCACGGCCAGCGTGCGGTCGCCGGCCAGCGGATCGCGATAGCGATACTCGGACCCGTAGTCGACGTCGACGCGCATCCGTGCGAGCTGCTCGACGAGGAACTTCCCGACCAGCGCGGCATGCCAGGATGTCCCGCAGGCCAGGAGGGCGATCTGCTCGACGGCCCGCAGCCGCTCGGCGGCGATGTCGAGCTCGCCCAGCATCACGGTTCCGCGGTCTTCCGAGAGGCGCCCGGCCACCGTCTCGCGGATGGCCCACGGCTGCTCGAAGATCTCCTTGAGCATGAAGTGCTTGTAGCCGGCCTTCTGCGCCGCGACCGGATCCCACTGGATCCGTTCGGTGGCCTTCGAGACCGCGCGCCCCGAGAAGTCGGTGAACTCCACCCGCGCCCGCGTGATGACCGCCATCTCGCGGTCGCCGAGGAAGACGACGTCCGGCGTGTGGCCCCCCACCGCCGGGATGTCCGAGGCCAGGAAGTACTCGCCGCGACCCATGCCGATGACGATCGGCGGGCCGTTGCGCACCGCGACGATCTTGTCCGGATCGCCGGCCGCCGCCAGGACCAGCACGAACAGGCCGCGGAGTTGCCGCAGCGCGCGGCGGACGGCGTTCTCGAGGCCGTCGTCCCGCTGCTCCTGTTCGACGAGATGCGCGACGACCTCGGTGTCGGTCTCCGTCTGGAAGCGATGGCCCGCCGCCTGCAGCCGGCGCTTCAGGTCGAGGTGGTTCTCGATGATGCCGTTGTGCACGACGACAAGGCGGCCCGTGCAGTCGCGGTGCGGGTGCGCGTTCTCCTCCGTCGGGCGGCCGTGGGTTGCCCAGCGCGTGTGCCCGACGCCGTAGTCGCCGCTGACGGGCTGCGCCCGGAGGACCTCCGCGAGCCGCGCCACCTTGCCGGCGCTGCGGCGGACCGCGATCTGCCCGTCACGCACCAGCGCGATGCCCGCCGAGTCGTAACCCCGGTACTCGAGCTGGCGGAGGCCCTCGAGCAGGACGGGGACCACCTCACGGTCGCCGATGTAGCCGATGATGCCGCACATGCGCGTCCTCTCGAGACCAGCATACTGCCTGGCCTAGGAGCCCTTCTTGCGATCCGTCCAGCCCGTCTTGTTCTCCTGGCGGCCGCGCGCGATGGCCAGCGCGCCCGGGGGCACATCCTCGGTGACGCACGACCCGGCCGCCACGTAGGCGGCGCGCCCGACCGTCACCGGGGCGACGAGCTGGGTGCCGCTGCCGATGAAGGCGCCGTCCTCGACCGCGGTCTCGTGCTTGGACTGCCCGTCGTAGTTGCAGGTGATGGTGCCGGCTCCCACGTTGACCTGCGCACCGAGTGCCGCGTCGCCCAGGTACGAGAGGTGGCCCACCTTCGAGCCGGCGCCCAGCGTGCTCTTCTTGATCTCGACGAAGTTGCCGACCCGGGCCGTCTCACGGACGACCGTGCCGGGGCGCAGGTGGGCGAAGGGACCGATCCGGGCGCCCGACTCCACGTGCGCGTTCGTGATCACGCAATGGTTGTTGACCGTGACGTCGTCGCCGACCGTGGAGTTCACGATCCGCACGCCCGCGTGCAGCTCGCACCGGTCGCCGATGGTCGTCAGGCCCTCCAGCATCACCCCGGGGTGGATCACCGTGTCCCGCCCGACCACGACATCGGCGTCGATGTAGGTGGTGGCCGGATCTTCGAGCGTCACGCCGGCAGCCATCAGCTCCTCGTTCTTGCCTTGTCTCATGAGCGAGCTCACTTCCGCCAGTTCCGTCTGGCTGTTGATGCCTCGAATCTCGTCCGGATGGTCGGTTTCCAGCGTCTCGACGGTCAGACCCCGGCGTCGATAGAGCGCGAGCAGAGCCGGCAGATACCGCTCCTGCCGGGGGCCCGCCGCGGGGATCTGGCGGAGGGTCGCGAACAGCGGCGCGAGGTCGAAGACGTAGATCCCGCTGTTGACCTCCCGAATGGCGCGCTGGGCCGGGGTGGCGTCGGCCTCTTCGACGATGCTCGCCAACAGGCCGCGCTGCCGTACGAGCCGCCCGTAGCCGTAGGGGCGCGCGAGTCGGGCGGTCAGCACGGTGGCCGCGGCGCGCGCGCGGTCGTGCGCGTCGACGAGCCGGCGCAGGGTGACCGGCCGGATGCGGGGGACGTCGCCGGACAGGACGACCAGATTGCCCTCCGCGCGCGCGAACGCGGACTCGGCCTGCAGCAGCGCGTGCGCGGTTCCCAGCTGCGCTTCCTGCCGCACGAATCGGGGCCCGGGCCCGACCGCCTCCTGGATGACGTCGGCCTGGTGTCCCACCACGACCGTCGTGGTCGCCGGCGACAGCGTGGCGGCAGCCCGCAGCACATGCTCGATCAGCGACCGGCCCGCCATCCTGTGGAGCACCTTGGGCCGGGTGGAGGCCATCCGCCGGCCCTTGCCGGCCGCCAGCACGATCACGTGACAGGTCGCCACCGCGGCGGGACCGGCGTCAGCAGACTGGGGGCTCACCGGGCTGAGTGGCTTCCGGCTCCTCCCGGGGAGCCGTCGGCGGGTGGGGTCCTGAGCGCTTCCTGAATGGTTTCGTCCTCCCGCAGCAGCTCGAGGCTCGGCTCGTGGCGTGCGAGGTAGCGGTTCTCCGGATTCAGCTCGAGGGCACGCAGCAGGTGGGTGCCGGCCGCCTCCAGGTCGCCGCCGTCGGCGCGCGCGAGGGCCAGCATGTACTGCACCCGATCGCTGTCGGGGCTCTGCCGCTGCGCCGCATCGAGATGCTGCAGCGCCTCGTCGTGCAGGCCGGCGTTCAGCGCCAGCGTGGCGGCGTAGACGCGCTCGTCCAGGGTTTCCGGCGTGGGCGCCTCCAGCGATTCCCGCCGGCAGACCTGCAGATAGCGGCGGCTGCGCTCGTGAAGCTCGCGCTCGGCGGGGAACTCGTCAATCACCTGGCCGAAGAGGGCCGCCGCCGTCTCGAACTCGCGGTGCTGCAGCGCTGCCATGGCCTGCTCGTAGCGGCCAACGGCTTGCTGGTACGCTTCCTGCTGCGCTTGCGCCAGGGTCGTTCGGCGCCGGGCGGCGGCCGTCACGGCACGCCTGGACGATTTTGCGGGATTGCCGGGCGATGGCTGCTTTTGCCCCATGGGCTGCAAAGCGGAGCCTAAACTAGCAGAATGCGAAATGGCGGTCAAGGAGGGCGACCGGCGCCCGTTATTGGTCGATAGACCCAATTTTCTTGCGGGCCTCGAGCAGCGAGTAGACCGAGCGGCCGCCCAGCGCGTGCCGGTCCGCGAGGATCCGGACGGCGAGACGCCGATCGCAACCCAAGGACTCTGTCAGATGACAGAATTCGTGCCAGAGCCGCTCTCCGTCAACCGCGCCGCCGCGGTCGCCGGCCGGCGCGGCGGGCGGTCCGACAACGAGGGTGTACTCGCCTCGCGCCGCGGAAAGGCGCTTCATCACGTCCGTTATCGGTCCAGTGACCAAATCTTCGTGAGCCTTCGTCATCTCGCGGCAGACCGCGATGTCCCGATCGCCCAGGACAGTCGCCATGTCCGCCAGCGCCGCCCGCAGCCGGTGCGGCGCCTCGAAGACGACGAGCGGCCGGGGTTCGGCGGCCAGTGACTCCAGCCAGCGTTTTCTGTCGTTTGAACGTGGCGGTGGGAAGCCAACCACGGTGAAGGCGCCGCCGCCGAGGCCGGACATGACCAGGCCGGTGAGCGCGGCGCTCGGACCGGGGACCGCATGCACCTTGACGCCGGCCGCGAGCGCTTCCCGCACCAGCCGGGCGCCGGGATCGGACAGCAGCGGCGTGCCGGCGTCGGCGACGAGGGCCACCGAGTCGCCGCGGGCCAGGCGGCGGAGGATCTGCGGGCCCTTCCGGACCTCGTTGTGGGCGTGGAAGCTGGTCGTCGTGGTATGAATGCCGTAGTGGCTGAACAGCTTGGCCGTACGCCGCGTGTCCTCGGCCGCGACGAGCGTCACCTCCGCGAGAACGCGGAGGGCGCGGAGCGTGATGTCCTCCAGGTTGCCGATCGGGGTGGACACCAGGTAGAGCGCGCCGGCCGGCGGCGGCGGAGAATCCGGCACTCGCGGGAATCGTGGCACGGGCCGCGGCCGAGAGCAAGGAAGCATCGTTATTGTACCATTCACCGGAACGACCATGGATCGATCGCCTGCCCACTCCGCTGAACCGCTGTCCCGTTTCGTCGACGAGTACCTGTCGTACCTGCACGAGACCCATCCGACGGCGGCTGCCGCCGACGGCGTCCACCTGCACGACGATCTGCTCGAGGATTTCAGCCGGAGCGCGGTCGACGCCCAGGTGCGCGAGCTCGGCGGCTGGGCGCGGCGCCTGGACGGCATCAAGGCCTCGACGCTGACCGCGGACGAGAAGCTCGAGCGGCGCATGCTGGCGGACGGCATCCGGGCGCGCCTGTTCGCGCTCGAGGACGTCCGCGTCTGGCAGCGCAGTCCCCTGTACTACGCCGAGACGATCGCCGAGAGCCTGGCAGGGCAGGTGCTGTTCGACTATGCCCCGGTCACGGAGCGCGCGCGGCGCGTGGTTTCCAAGCTGCGGCAGGTGCCGCGCCTGCTGGAGTCGGCGCGGCAGAACGTGACGGATCCGCCGGGCCTCTTCGTGCGCGTCGGCCTCGAGTCGTTCGACGGGGTGCTCACGTTCGTCGAGCGCGACCTCCCCAGGGCGTTCCGGAACCTGGAGGACATGCACCTGCTGGGCGACCTCGCGGACGCATCGACCGTGGCGGTCGACGCGGTCCGCGACTACGGCGCCCACCTGCGGGATGCCGTCGCACCGCGCAGCCGCGCCTCGTTTCGGCTGGGCGCGGACCGCTTCTCCCAGAAGCTGCGCCTCGACGAGGGCATCGACGTGCCGGTGGACCGGCTGCTGCAGATCGCGCTGCGAGAGCTGGGCAAGACCCAGGAACGATTCAGGGAGGTCGCGGCCGGGGTGGCGCGCGGCCCGGGCGATGCGTGGCAGAAGGCCAAGGCCCATCATCCCGACGCCGACGGCCTGCTGAGCACCGTCGAGGACCATCTCGCGACGCTGCTCGACTTCATCAGACGCAAACGGATAGTGACGGTTCCGGACCACGGGCCGCTCGTGGTGGCGCCGACGCCGGAGTACTATCGCGGAACGTTCGCCAGCATCGTGCCGGTCGGACCGTTCGAAGCGCGGCCGATGCCGGCGTACTACTACATCACCAACGTCGACCCGAGCTGGCCCGCCGACCGGCAGGAGGAGCACCTGCGCGACTTCAGCTATGCGGCCCTGTGGTCGATCTCCATCCACGAGGCCTTTCCCGGCCACTTCCTCCACTTCGAGCATCTGCGCCGGGTGGCGTCGCCGCTCCGCAAGTCGACCTTCTTCACGCCCGTGTCGCTGATCGAAGGCTGGGCGCACTACTGCGAGCAGATGATGTTCGACGAGGGTTTCGAGCGGGGCAACGCGGAGGTCGAGCTGGGGCAGCTCGCGGAGGCGCTGGTGCGGCTGGCCCGGACCGTCGTGGGCATTCGACTCCACACCGAGGACCTGTCGGTGGAGCAGGGGGTGCGGTTCTTCCGCGACGAGGCCTTTCTGGAAGAGGGCAGCGCGCGCCGCGAGGCCGAGCGCGGCACGTACGATCCGGGCTACGTGCTCTACTCGCTCGGGAAGCAGATGCTCCTCAAGCTCCGCAGGGACTGTGAGGCCGCCGGGAACGGCGGGTCGCTGCAGTCGTTCCACGACCGCTTCCTGGGCCAGGGAGGCGTGCCGTTCTGGATGCACCGCCAGTTGATGCTGGGCGCGACCGGCACCCTGCTGGAGTGAGGCGCCGACCATGCCGCTGTACGAATACGAGTGTGACGACTGCGGGCACCGGTTCGAGTTGATCCGGAAGTTCTCCGACCAGCCGCTCACCGACTGCCCGGTGTGCGCGGGGCGCGTCAGGAAGCTCGTCTCGTCGCCGGCCATCCAGTTCAAGGGGACCGGCTGGTACGTCACCGATTACGCCCGCAAGCCGTCTGGCGGCGAGCCGGCGTCCGAGCCGGACAAGTCGTCCGAGGACCGCAAGACCGATTCGAAGGACACGGCCGCGCCGGCCGGGGACTCGAAGACCGCCGACTCGGCCGGGTCCAAGCCGAGTCCGCCCTCGCCGTCGGCCGGCCGGGAGTCGACGCCGTAGCACGGCGCCGTCAGTCCAGCTCGGTCAGGAACGCCCGCAACTGCGGCGCGAGGTCCGGGCGCTTGAGCGCAAAGTAGACCGAGGCCTTGAGAAACCCGAGCCGGTTGCCCGCGTCGTGGCGGGTGCCGACCAGCTCGCAGGCATGGAGCGGCCGGTGCTCCAGCAGGCGGCGCAGGCCGTCGGTGAGCTGGATCTCGCCGCCGGCGTCCGCGCCGGTCCGCTCCAGCGCGTCGAATACGTCGGGGGTCAGCACGTAGCGGCCCACGATGGCCAGGTCCGACGGCGCCGTCGCCGGGTCCGGCTTCTCGACCAGATCACGAACCTCGAAGACGCCTTGCCCGAGCGCCTTCGCGTCGATGATCCCGTAGCGCTGCACCGCCTCGCGCGGAACCCGCTCGACGAGCAGCACCGGCCCGCCGACGGCCGCGAACAGATCGGTCATCCGGCGCAAGGCCGGCGGGTCGGCGTCGATCACGTCATCCGGCAGGACCACCGCGAACGGCTCGTCGCCGACCTCGGGCCTGGCCATGAGCACCGCGTGGCCGAGACCCAGCGGCTGCGCCTGATGGACCGTCGTGACCTCCGCCAGCGCCGAGAGGGCGCGCACGACGGCCAGGCTCTCCGTCTTCCCGCGCTCTTCCAGCACCGCCTCGAGCGCGGGGTGCGGCGCGAAGTGCGCGCCGGTCATCGTGTTGCCCGGGCTCGTGACCAGCACGACGCGGCGAATGCCCGACGCGACCGCCTCCTCGACGCCGTACTGAACGATGGGGCGGTCGACCAGCGGCAGCAGCTCCTTGGGAAACGCCTTGGTGGCCGGCAGGATGCGCGTGCCCAGCCCGGCGGCGGGAAAGACGACGGTGCGGACCGGCGCTGCCATGGCAGGCGATCGTACAGCACGGCTACATTAGAATGAAGCGCGCACGCTGGGGACCCAGACGACATGCTCGATCCAGTCCTGCTTCGCACTCGGCTCGACGAAGTCCGCACCCGGCTCGGCACGCGGGGCAACGGGTTCGGCGGCGATCTCGACCGTCTGGTCGAGCTCGACGTCGAGCGGCGGGCAATCCTCCCGGTGCTCGAGACGGCGCGCCACGCCCGCAAGGACGTCGGCGAGCGGATCGCCAGGGCCCGGCGGGCGGGCGAGTCGGCCGACGACCTGGTCAAGGCCGGGCAGGAGCACGCCGCGGCGATCAAGGAGCAGGAGACGAAGCTCGAGTCGGTCGAGGCCGAGCGCAGCGCCTGGGCGCTGAAGCTGCCCAACCTGCCGCACGAAAGCGTCCCGGTCGGAAGCTCGGAGGCCGACAACGTCGAGGTGCGGGCGCACGGCGAGCGGCCCGGCTTCGAGTTCGAGCCGCGGCCGCACTGGGAGATCGGCCCGGCGCTGGGAATCCTCGACTTCGAGCGAGCCGCGAAGCTCGCGGGGGCGCGCTTTGCCGTCCTCACCGGCGCCGGCGCGCGGCTGGCGCGCGCGCTCATCAACTTCATGCTCGACCTCCACACCTCCGAGCACGGCTACACGGAGGTCGAGCCGCCGTTCCTGGCCAGCAGCGAGGCCCTGACCGGCACGGGGAACCTGCCGAAGTTCGAGGCGGACCTGTTCAAGATTGCCGGGCAGTGGGACCTGTACCTGATCCCGACCGCGGAGGTCCCGCTCTGCAACCTGCACCGCGACGAGATTCTCGACGGGCGGACGCTGCCGGTGTGGTACGTGGCCTACACGCCCTGCTTCCGGAGCGAGGCCGGCTCGTACGGCAAGGACGTGCGGGGCCTGATTCGCCAGCACCAGTTCGACAAGGTCGAGCTGGTGGCCTACGCGACGCCCGAGACCTCCTGGGACGTGCACGAGGCGCTGACCCGGCATGCCGAGGAGGTGCTCAAGCGCCTCGGGCTGCCGTACCGCACGATGCTGCTGTGCACGGGCGACATGGGCTTCGCGGCGTCGAAGACCTACGACCTCGAGGTGTGGCTGCCCAGCTACGGGGCCTACCGGGAGATCTCGTCGTGCAGCAACACGGAGGCGTTCCAGGCGCGGCGCGGCGGCATCCGTTTCCGCCGGGACGGCCGGGGCAAGCCGGAGCACGCGCATACGCTGAACGGCTCGGGCGTCGCCGTCGGCCGGGCCCTGGTGGCGATTCTGGAGAACTACCAGCAGCGCGACGGCTCGGTCCTCATCCCCGACGTGCTGCGGCCGTACATGCAGGGCCGGGAGATCATCGAGCCGGCCGCGCCCCAGGCCAAGCGTTGAACGGAGGGATGGCCGAGCGGTCGAAGGCGGCGGTCTTGAAAACCGTTAGCGGGGAAACTCGCTCCTGGGTTCGAATCCCAGTCCCTCCGCCACAAGCCACCGTAAGGTATTTGAGCGAGATGGGCGAGTCGGGTGCAGTAGGATAGACTGGTCTGGGTACGGTCTCTATGGCTGCCTGTCCATGGGAGGGCACCTGTGTCCGAGGTTGGCGCATTCGAGGCGAAGACACATCTGCCGCAGTTGCTCAAGCGGGTGCAGCAAGGCGAACGGTTCGTGATCACCAGGCACAAGCACCCTGTGGCCGAATTGATTCCATTCCGGCAACCGGACCGCGACCGAATCCGGACGGCGATCCAGGGTTTGAAGGAGTTCCAGCGGACTCACAGCCTCGGCGGTCTGACTGTGCGACGGATGCTCGAGGAGGGGCGGCGCTACTGATGGCCTTCGTGCTCGACTGTTCCGTCACCATGGCATGGATCTTCCCGGACGAGGCGACCGATGTGACGGATCGGCTGCGTGACGCACTGCTCGAGACGCGTGCCTTCGTCCCAGCCTTGTGGCCGGTCGAGACGGCCAACGCATTGCTCGTTGCGACCCGGCGCAGGCGGATTACGCAGGACGAATGGTCCGGGATTCGTGCGCACCTCGATGCGCTGCCGATCGAGGTCGATCCCGTCTCGGCGTCTCGCACATGGGGCGTAGCGCTCGACTTGGCGAGCGCACATGGTATTTCCGTCTACGATGCGACGTACCTGGAGCTCGCCATGCGGCTCCGGATGCCGCTCACCACGCTGGACCGGGATCTCGAGGCTGCGGCCCGTTCGGCGGGCGTCGACGTGCCGGCAATCGGTTGACCAGGATCGTCCCGCACCTAATCCGGTCGGTGATCGGCCGGGACGAGCCGGGCGAGGCTGGTCGCGTCGCGCACCAGCAGGCCGTCGGGCAGGGGGACGGGCATTGCCCAGGTGGCGCCGTCCGCCACCTGGTAGTCGTGCGCTACGGCGAACGCTGCCGGGTCCCGCATCGCCACCAGCAGCTCGGCGTCGCTGGTCAGCAGCAGGAGGTCGTCGCCCGCGAGCAGGACGGAGGCATGGTCGCCCGCGCGCCCCTCGCTCGCCCAGCGCATGGCGCCGGTGGCGGCGTCGAGCGCCACGAACTGGCCGCTGCGCTTCGATGAGTGGCCGTACAGCGTACCGGCGGCCAGCACCGGCGAGCTCATGTACATGGTCACGCCGGCGTTGCTCCACGCGCTCGCCGCGCGCCAGCCGTCGTCGCGGCGCCGGAGCGTGAACGCGTGCGTCCCCTGGCGGGGACCGGAGACGACCAAGTGCGCGCCGGTCCAGACGGGCGTCGTGATGTTCTCGTGCCATTCGTCGGTGAACGGCACGCTCCACAGGAGCACGCCGCGCGCGGCGTCGAGCCCGATGATCGACGATTCGGTGAGCGTCACGAGCTGCCGCTGGCCCTCGACCTCGATCACGATCGGCGACGCGTAGCCGGGTCCGACGCCGCTCCAGGACCAGACCTCGTCCCCCGTCGCCGGGTCCAGCGCGCGCACGCGGCCGCCCGCGGGATCGCTCCCGATCTGCACGAACAGCACGCCGCCGGCCACCAGCGGCGAGGCGGCGGTGCCGCAGAACAGATCCGTCACGCGCACCGACGGCGAGTAGTCGTGCCGCCAGACCAGGGCTCCCGACGCCGCGTCCCAGCTCGAGAGAACCCCGCCCCCGTCGAGCGTGAACACGCGCCCGTCGGCGACGGCCGGGGTCGCGAAGGGCCCCCGCAGCTCCGCCGGGGCGATCGTGTTCTGGACGAACCGCGCCGGGTAGTCCTGCTGCCAGAGGCGCGCGCCGCTCGCCAGGTCGAGCGCCGTCACCAGCTCGGCGTCGGCGCGGCGGCTGTGGATGAAGACCCGCCCGCCCGCGACCACCGGCGAGGAGTAGCCCTCGCCGACCTCGACCTGCCAGGCGCGCGCGAAGGCGTCGGGCCACGTCCCGGGCGCCTGCGCGGCGGGAACGATCCCGTCGCGCGCGGGTCCGCGCCAACCGGCCCACTCCTGGGCCCCCGGCTGGACGCCGCCGGCGAGCACCAGGCCGACGACAACGAGGTAGCGCGCGGCCGCCGGCCGCCCGGAATCGTGATTCATGCGCGGCACCAGGCCTTTCGCCTCACAGGGCAAGCAGAAACTCGAGCACCAGCCGGTTGACCTCCGCCGCCTGCTCCTGCTGCACCCAGTGCCCGGCCCCAGCCAGGAGATGCAGGCCGCGCAGGTCGGTGCAGGCGCGCGCCTCCATGCGCTCGAGCCTGCAGGAGCCGGCGCCGGGTGAGCGGGGGAGACGGCATGGGCAGGATTATGTCACCTTCGTCCGGCGGCCGCCCGGCCTGGCGCCGCGCCGGGGCGCGGGTGCTACACTTGCCGCGTCCCGGCGCGCTCCCCGCATCGCACGCGGTCACTCCGCCCAACAGCCGACGATCCGATGGCCCATCCCTCGCGCGTGTCGCTCGTGGCCGCCTTCGCGGCCGTCTACGTCATCTGGGGCTCCACCTACCTGGCCATCAGCTGGGGCGTGGCGGAGATCCCGCCGTTCATCATGGCCGCCGGCCGGTTCCTGGGCGCCGGGCTCGTCTTCGTCGCGTGGGCGGTGCACCGGGGCGCGGCGCGGCCGACCGCCCGCGACTGGCTCATGACCGGGTGCATCGGGCTGCTGATGGCCGCCGGGGGCAACGGGTTGGTCAGCTGGGGCCTCCAGCGCGTGCCGTCCGGCGTCGGCGCGCTGCTGGTCTCGATGGTGCCGCTGTGGGTGACCCTGGCCGATTGGCTGCGGCCGGGCGGCGCCCGCCCGCGGGGCCGCGCGGCGCTCGGGCTCGGACTCGGTTTCACCGGGGTCGCGCTACTCGTCAATCCCGCCGACATCGCGGGCCCGCACGCGTTCGACACCGTCGGCGCGGGCACGATCATCGTGGCCAGCCTGCTGTGGGCGTCCGGCTCGATCTGCGCCCGCTACGCCCCGCAGCCGGCGTCGCAGGCCCTGTCGTCCGGCATGCAGATGCTCGGCGGCGGCGCGGTCCTGGTGGGCATGTCCGCGCTGTCCGGCGAGCTGGCCGGCCTGGACTGGTCGGCGGTGTCCCCGGCCGCGTTCGGCGCGTGGGGCTACGTCGCCGTGCTCGGGTCGGTGGCCTACGGCAGCTACCTGTGGCTGCTGAAGGTGGCGCCGCCCGCCAAGGTCGCCACCTACGCCTACGTGAACCCGGTCATCGCGCTGCTGCTGGGCTACCTGCTCGCGGGCGAGGTGCTGTCGCTCTGGTCGCTGGGCTGCTCGACCGTCATCGTGGCCGGCGTCCTGCTGGTCGTGTCGAGGTAGGGTGGGCAGCACACGGCCTGCCGTTCAGCGGTCGAGCAGATCGCGAAAGAACGCGCGCACGTCCTCGGCCAGCAGGAGCGGCTCCTCGAACGCGGCGAAGTGACCCCCGCGCGGAATCTCGGTCCAGCGGACCAGGTTGTATTGCGCCTCGACCCAGCGGCGCGGCCAGCGCACGATCTCCCGCGCGAACAGCGCGCAGGCCACGGGCACCTCGACGCGGCCTTCCGTGTAGTGGACCGGTTCGGCGCGCGCCTCGTAGTACATGCGGGCCGATGAGTTGCCGGTCTCGGTCACCCAATAGATCATGATGTTGGTGAGCAGCTCGTCCTTCGTGAAGCGCGCTTCCGGATCGCCGCCGGAGTCCGACCACGTCCGCCACTTCTCGAGGATCCAGGCCGCCTGGCCCGCCGGCGAATCGTTGAGTCCGTAGGCCAGCGTCTGCGGTCGCGTGCGCTGGATCTCGCCGTAACCGCCCTCGCGGCTTCCCTCGGCGGTGCGCTGGCGCGCCGCGGCGATGAGCCGCCGTTCCTCCGGCGGCACGCCGGCGTTCGGATCGGTGGTCCCGGGCGGCGGCACCGCGCGGCACATGTTGCTGTGGAAGCCGATCAAATGCTCCTGGTCGATCTGGCCCAGCTGGCGGAGGATGTGCGCTCCCCAGTCGCCGCCCTGTGCGCCGTAGCGCTCGTAGCCCAGTCGGGCCATCAGCTCCGCGGCGATGCGGGCGGTGCGCCGCGTGCCGTAGCCCGGGCGGGTCGGCTTGCCCGAGAACCCGTAGCCCGGGAGCGACATCACGACCACATGGAACGCGTCCGTGGGCTCCCCGCCGAACTGGGTCGGCTCGCTCAGCGGTCCGATGACCTTCGTGAACTCGTAGAAGGAGCTCGGCCAGCCGTGGAGCAGGAGCAGGGGCAGCGCGTCGGCGCGGCTCGAACGCTGATGGATGAAATGGATCTCGAGGTCGTCGATCGTGGTGGTGAACTGCGGGAACCGGTTCAGCCGCCCTTCGTGCTCGCGCCAGTCGTAGTCGGTTCGCCAGTACTCGACCAGCTCGCGCAGATAGGCGTCAGATGCCGACGGTGCCCGGCCGGGGACCTCCGGCGGGCGATCACACCTTACAATCTAACCCATGCACAAGTTGTCCCTCACGTCACGTTGCGTGTTCGTGCCTGCGGCGCTCGCGCTGCTGTGGGCCGGTTCGGTCCCCGCCCAGGCGCAGACGAGCGCCGACTTCGTTCCGGTCACCGACGCGATGCTCCAGGATCCCGCGCCCGGCGACTGGTTGATGTGGCGGCGGACGCTCGACGGCTGGGGCTACAGTCCCCTGGATCAGATGAACCGGGAGAACGTCGCGGACCTGCGCCTGGTCTGGTCGCGGGCGCTCACGGCCGGCGCGAGCCAGCAGGGAACCCCGCTGGTGTACGGCGGGGTCATGTACATGCCGAACCCGCGCGACGTCATCCAGGCAATCGACGCGGCCACGGGCGATCTCCGCTGGGAGCATCGGCGGCCTGTTCCGGAAGACATCGCCGAGTACGTGGGCGGTCTCGAGGACACCAACCGGAATCTGGCTATCTACGGCAGCCGGATCATCGACACCAGCGCCGACGACCACATCTTCGCGCTCGATGCGGCCACTGGCCAGCTCGTGTGGGACACCGAGATCCTCGACTACAAGACGGTGCCGGCCAGGCAGTCGTCCGGCCCGATCATTGCCAACGGCAAGGTGATCTCCGGGCGCAGCTGCCGTCCGCGGGCCGGGCCCTACTCGTGCATCATCACGGCGCACGACCCGCACACCGGCGCGGAGCTCTGGCGTACGAGCACCATTCCGCGGCCGGGCGAGCCCGGTGACGAGTCGTGGGGCGGCGTGCCGTTCGAAGAGCGCTGGCACGTCGGGGCCTGGATGGTGCCGAGCTACGACCCGGCCTTGAACCTGATCTACATGGGCACCTCCGTGACCTCGCCGGCGCCGAAGTTCATGCTGGGTGGCGCGGAGAACCAGCACCTCTATCACAACTCCACGCTGGCGCTCGACGGCGACACGGGCGAGATCGCCTGGTACTATCAGCATCTCAACGACCACTGGGACCTCGATCATCCGTACGAACGCATGCTGGTGGACACGGCGGTCGCGCCGGACCCGTCCACGGTCGACTGGATCAATCCGCGGCTGCGGCCGGGCGAGCGGCGCCGCGTCGTCACCGGCATCCCGGGCAAGACCGGCATCGTCTTCACGCTGGATCGGGAGACGGGCGAGTTCCTGTGGGCCACGCAGACGATCTCGCAGAACGTCGTCAACGGCATCGACGGGGCGACCGGCGAGGTGGCGACGAACTCGGAGGTCGTCTTCAGCGCCGTGGGCCAGGAGGCCATGATCTGCCCGAGCTTCTTCGGCGGCAAGAACTGGGATCCGGGCGCCTACAGCCCCCGGACGAACCTCATGTACTTCCCGCTGCGCAACACCTGCGCCCGGATGCAGACCACCGCGGACGACAGCATCTACCGGCTCGCCGTGCGCAACCAGATGACTCCCGATACCGAGGAGCTCGGCATGGTGCGGGCGATCTCGGCCGAGACCGGCGCCACGGTGTGGACCCGCGACCAGCGGGCCGCGACGCTGGCGGTCGTCGCCACCGGCGGCGGGCTGGTGTTCGGCGGCGACACGAACGGGCGCTTCCGGGCGCTCGACGACGAGACCGGCGAGGTCCTGTGGGAGATCAACGTCGGCTCGCCAGTCACCGGGCCGCCGATCACCTATGCCGTGGACGGCCGGCAGTACGTCGCGGTCAGCACCGGGAGCGCCGCCACCGTCTCTGTGTACACGCGCCTGACGCCGGAGTTGCGCCCGAGCTCGGGCAACACGCTGTTCGTGTTCGCGCTGCCTTAACGTGGGACTTGGTCCGTGTCGGTCCGCATCTGTCCAAACATGCCGACTTTTCGGGCGTAATGGTGGGGAATTGCCCGCCTCCGGGTCCGTGCCGGTCCGGATCGATCC
>JAAXGX010000212.1 GCA_012271165.1 Vicinamibacteraceae bacterium
CAGCACCTCGTCCATCGTGTCGACCATGTACAGGTCGAGGGAGTCGAGCACCCCCTTGGGGATCTCCGCCAGATCCTTCTCGTTGTCCTTGGGCAGGATGATCGTCTTCAACCCCGCGCGGTGCGCCGCCAGCACCTTCTCCTTGACGCCGCCCACCGGCAGCACCTTGCCGCGGAGGGTGATCTCGCCGGTCATCGCCACGTCCCGCCGCGTCGGGATGCGCGCGAGCGTTGAGACCAGGGCCGCGGTGATGGTGATGCCGGCCGAGGGCCCGTCCTTCGGAATCGCGCCCTCGGGCACGTGCACGTGCACGTCGGTGTTGCGGGTGAACTTCTTCGGAATGCCGAACTCCTCGGCCTTGGCGCGCACGTAGCTCATTGCCGCCTGCGCCGACTCCTGCATCACGTCGCCGAGCTTGCCGGTCAGCGTCAACTGGCCCTTGCCGGGCATCAGCATCGCCTCGGTGAGCAGCAGCTCGCCGCCGGCCTCGGTCCACGCGAGGCCCGTGGCGATGCCCACCTCGTTCTCCTGCTCGGCGAGCATCGGCCGGTACTTCGGGACGCCGAGATACTCCGTGATCTGCTCGGAGGCGATCGCCTCCGTGAAGCTCTTGCCCTGGGCGACGACCTTGCGCGCCACCTTGCGGCAGATCGAGGCGATCTCGCGCTCCAGGTTCCTGACGCCCGCCTCGCGCGTGTAGCGCCGGATGAGCGTCTCGTAGGCGTCGTCGGTGAAGCTGAGGTGCTTCTGCGTCAGCCCGTTCGCCTTCAGGGTCTTCTGCAGCAGGAAGCGCTTGGCGATCTCGATCTTCTCCAGCTCGGTGTAGCCGGCGAGCTGCAGCACCTCCATCCGGTCGCGCAGCGCCTGGGGCACCGTGTGGAGCACGTTCGCCGTGCAGATGAACATGACGTGCGACAGGTCGTACTCGACGTCCAGATAGTGGTCCAGGAACGTATGGTTCTGCTCCGGGTCGAGCACCTCGAGCAGGGCCGCCGAGGGGTCCCCGCGGAAGTCCATCGACATCTTGTCGACCTCGTCGAGCAGGAAGACCGGGTTGAGCGTTCCGGCCTTCTTCATCATCTGGATGATCTGGCCCGGGAAGGCGCCTATGTAGGTGCGCCGGTGGCCGCGAATCTCGGCCTCGTCGCGGACCCCGCCCAGCGACAGCCGGACGAACTTGCGGTTCGTGGCGCGCGCGATCGACTTGGCCAGGGAGGTCTTGCCGACTCCCGGCGGGCCGGTCAGCGTGAGAATGGTGCTGCGCGGCTTCCGCACCAGGCTGCGGACGGCCAGGAACTCGAGGATGCGATCCTTGATCTTTTCGAGACCGTAGTGGTCCTCGTTGAGAATGTGCTCCGCCCGGCCGAGGTCGCGCCCCTCGCGGCTCCGCTTGTACCAGGGCACGGCAATCAGCCAGTCCAGGTAGTTGCGCGAGACCGTGGCCTCCGCCGACATCGGCGGCATCGCCTCGAGGCGCTTGAGCTCCTGGGCCGCCTTCTCCTCGACCTCGCGCGGCATCTTGCTGTCTTCGATCTTCTTGCGGAGCTCGTCGACCTCGTTGCCGCGGTCCTCCTTCCGGCCCAGCTCCTTCTGGATCGCCTTCATCTTCTCGTTGAGGTAGTACTCCTTCTGCGCCTTCTCCATCTGCTTCTTCACGCGCGACTGGATGCGGCGGTCCACCTGGAGCTTGTCGACCTCGATCTCGAGAATGCTGGCGATGCGGACGAGGCGCTCGAGCGGAGCGATGATCTCCAGGAGATTCTGCTTCTCCTCGACGCCCACGACCAGATGCGCGGCGATGGTATCGGCCAGCTTGCTCGGGTCGTCCACGCGCACGGCGGCGATCATCGCGTCGTACTGCAGGGTGTTGGACAGCTTGACGTACTGCTCGAAGAGCGAGACGACCCGGCTCATCGTGCCTTCGACGTCGCCGTCCTCCTCCGCCGGCCGCGCCAGCACCTTGGCGACGACGCGGTAGAAGCCCTTGTCTTCCTTCCACTCCACCGTGCGCGCGCGATCGACGCCCTCCACGAGCACCTTGACGTTGCCGTCCGGCAGCTTCAGGCTCTGGACGATGTTGGCGACGCAACCCATGGTGAAGATGTCGTTCGGGCTCGGATCGTCCTTGGCCGCATCCTTCTGGGCCGCCAGGAAGATCCGCTTGTCCTTCGTCAGCGCGTGCTCGAGCGCCCGCGTCGACGAGGGACGCCCGATGACGAACGGCATCATCATGTGGGGAAAGACGACGACGTCCCGGAGGGGCACGATCGGCAGCGTTTCGTAGATTTCCACGTCATCCGGCCTTTTCGACGAGCGTGAGCGGCGCGTTCTTGGCCAGCACGGCCTCGCGCGTGATCACGCACTCCTTTGCCTTCTTCTGCCCCGGCAGCACGTACATCAGATCCAGCATCAGGTCCTCGATGATCATGCGCAGGCCGCGTGCGCCGATCTTGCGCTCGAGCGCGGACTCGGCGATGGCCTCGAGGCCGTCGTCGGCGAAGCGCAGGGTCACGCCCTCGTACTCGAACAGTTTCTGGTACTGCCGCGTGATGGCGTTGCGGGGCGTGGTGAGAATCTGAATCAGCGCGTCCTTGTCGAGCTCGTGCAGCGTGCCGATCACGGGCAGGCGGCCGACGAACTCGGGAATCAGGCCGTAGCGGATGAGATCCTCGGGCTCCACGTGCGAGAGCAGCGAGCCCACGCTGGACTGCTTGGACGAGCGGATGTCGGCCTGAAAGCCCAGCGTCTTCCTGCCGCGCCGGCGCTGAATCATCTTCTCGAGCCCCACGAAGGCCCCGCCGCAGATGAACAGCACGTTGGTCGTGTCGATCTGGAAGAACTCCTGGTGCGGATGCTTGCGGCCGCCGTGGGGCGGCACGTTGGCGACCGTCCCCTCGATGATCTTGAGCAGCGCCTGCTGCACGCCTTCGCCCGACACGTCGCGGGTGATGGACGGGTTCTCGTCCTTGCGGCAGATCTTGTCGATCTCGTCGATGTAGATGATGCCCTGCTGGCACTTCTCGATATCGCCGCCGGCGGCCTGCAGCAGCTTGAGGATGATGTTCTCGACATCCTCCCCGACATAGCCGGCCTCGGTCAGCGTCGTGGCGTCGACGATGGTGAAAGGGACGGCGAGCAGGCGCGCCAGCGTCTGGGCCAGCAGCGTCTTGCCGGTGCCGGTGGGCCCGATCAGCAGGATGTTCGACTTGGTGAGCTCGGGCTCGTTGCGGTTCTTGGACTGCTTCTGGATCTCGACCCGCTTGTAGTGGTTGTAGACCGCGACCGCCAGCTTCTTCTTGGTGCGCTCCTGGCCGATCACGTACTGGTCGAGGAACTTCTTGACTTCCTGGGGGACGGGGAGCGCGGCGCGCGGACCGGTCTTGGCCTCCGACCGGTTGTCGTCGGCGATGATGTCGTTGCAGACGTCGACGCACTCGTCGCAGATGAACACCGTGGGGCCGGCGATCAGCTTGCGGACGTCGTTCTGGTCCTTGTTGCAGAACGAGCACCGCAACACTTCGCTATCGCCGCTCTTTTTCGCCATGGACGAACCGCCGCTCAGCCCCGCCGCTCGATGACCTGGTCAATGATACCGTATTCGCGGCTCTGCTCCGCGCTCATGATGTAGTCGCGCTCGGTGTCCTCCGCGATGCGCTCGAGCGGCTGTTCGGTATGCGCCGACAGGATTTCGTTCAGCCGCGCCCGCATGCGGAGGATCTCCTTCGCGTGGATGTCGATGTCGGTGGCCTGGCCGCCGAGGCCGGTCATCAGGGGCTGATGAATGATGATGCGGGAGTTGGGCAGCGAGTAGCGCTTGCCCTTGGCGCCGGCGCCAAGGAGCACGGCGGCCATCGACGCCGCCTGGCCGATGCAGTAGGTCTGCACGTCCGGCTTGATGAACTGCATGGTGTCGTAGATTGCGAAGCCGGCGGAGATCGAGCCGCCGGGGCTGTTGAGATAGAGCAGGATGTCGCGGTCCGGGTCCTCGGCTTCCAGGAACAGCATCTGCGCGATCACCAGGTTGGCCAGCGCGTCGTCGATCGGCGCGCCGATGAAGACGATGCTGTCCTTGAGCAGCCGCGAGTAGATGTCGTAGGCGCGCTCGCCGCGATTGGTCTGCTCGACGACCATCGGGATCAGCTGCAGTTGCGAGTCGGGCATGTTGTTCTCGGTTTCGGCCGTCGTCGTCCGCGCCTGTCGCGTCGCTCGGGGGCGGCGGCTTGTCGTGGGACGCGCTCGCGCGGCGGGAGCCCGCGGTCACGCGACGACGATCGTAGCATGCGCGAGCAGGAACTCGATGGTCTTCTCCCGCCGGATGCCGACGGCCAGGGACGCGACGCCCCCCTCCTTGTCGAGCAGGGCGCGCACGGCCGCGGCCCCCCGGTTGGTGCGGGCCGCCAGCCGGTCGATGTGCCCGGCGATGTCGTCCTCGGTCGCCTCGATGCGCTCCTGCCGCGCTATCTCGTCGAGCACCAGCGTGCTCTTCACCGTATCGACGGCGGCGCTGCGCTGTTCGGCGCGGAACTCCTCCCAGTCGATGCCCGCGCGCCGCGGGTCCACCCGCTGGGCGACGAGCTGCGAGGCGAGACGCTCGACGCGGCGGTCGAGCTCGCGGGCAACCAGGGCCTCGGGCACCTCGCCCGGCAGCCGCGCCGCCAGCTGCACCAGCAGCCCGTCGCGCGTGCGGCGGTCGGTCTCCCGCTCCGCCTGGGCGGCGAGATCGTCCGTCACCTGCTGCCGCAACGCGTCGACCGTGTCGTACTCGCCGAGCGAGCGGGCGAACTCGTCGTCGAGATCCGGCAGGACGCGCTGGTGAATCGCCTGCAGGCGGATGTGGTACTCGATGTCCGCGCCGGCCGGCTCCGGGGCGTCGCCGCCCTCCGGATGGCGCACGGTGAACGTGCGCTCCGCGCCCACCTCGAGGCCGACGACGTGGGCGTCGAAGCCCGGCGGGTTGGCCTCCGCGCCCACCTCGATCCGGGCTCCCGCGTGGCGTTCCGGCGGCGCCGGCGGGGACGCGGCGTCCGGGCCCGGCACGCTGCGCCGCTCGAGGTCGACGGTGACGGTGTCGCCGATGACCACGCCGCGGTCCTCGACCGGCTCGGCGCGCGCCGCCTGCCGCCGCAGCTCGTCGATGGCATCCGACACCTGGGCGTCGGTGACCTCGATCGGCGTTCGCCGCACGGTCAGGCCGCGGTACTCGCCCGTCTCCACCGACGGCAGCGTCTCGAAGGTGGCCGTGAAGGTCAGCGGCTGGCCCGCCTCGACGTTGACGTCGCGGACGGACGGGGCTTCCAGCGGCTCCACGCCGCGCTCGCGGAGGGCCTCGTCGACGGCCTTCTCTACGAGGCCCTCGGCGACCTCGTGCAGGATCTGATCGTGCATCCGCTGCCGGATCAGGCGCGCCGGCGCCTTCCCCGGCCGGAAGCCGGGGACGCGGGCCGAGCGTCGATAGCGCTGGGACAGCCGCTCGATCTCGCGATCGACGTCGGTCGACGGCACTTCGACCGCGACGCGCGTGCGGGTCTCGCTGAGGTCGGTGAACTCCGCCTTCATGTCGTCGATAGCGGGCCGTGGACGCCGTGGACGCAGCCGGGGTGACGCGAGCCGGTTGGTGCGAAAGGGGGGACTTGAACCCCCATGGCCTCTCGGCCACCGGATCCTAAGTCCGGCGCGTCTGCCAGTTCCGCCACTTTCGCAGCATGCGGTGACGTGACGAGCACAACACTAGCATACCGGCCGCGACTTCCTGGTACCATAGACCGCCGATGAACAACTCGCACATCCGGCCCGATGGCCGCCTGGACCGTCAGGCGGCCATCGACGCGTACCACGACACCCGCGCCCGTACCGCCGCGCTGTTCGACCTGGTCGATGGCGCGGCGTACTACGAGCGACCGATTCCCCTGCGGCATCCGCTCGTCTTCTACGAAGGGCACATTCCGGCGTTCAGCGTCAACTGCTTCCTCAAGAAGGGGCTCGGACACGCCGGGATCGACCGCGACCTCGAGGTGCTGTTCGCCCGGGGCATCGACCCGAGCGATCGGCAGGCGGCGGCAAGCTCCGCCATCGACAGCTGGCCGGACCGCGGCACCGTCCAGCGCTACGCGCGCGAGGCCGATCGGGTGATTCTCGAGACGCTGGAGAACGGTGTCATCGAGGGCGATGCCAACCCGGTGCTCAGCCGGGGCCAGGGCGTGTTCACGATGCTCGAGCACGAGGTCATGCATCAGGAGACGCTGTTGTACATGTGGCACCGGCTGCCGCTCGAACGGAAGCGGCGTCCGGCGGGCGCCGACCCGCTCCTCGCCGGTGCGGCGCCGGCGCGGGAGCGGGTGCTGGTGCCCGCCGGCGGCGCCACGCTCGGGAGCGACGTCGACGACGTGCCCTTCGGCTGGGACAACGAGTTTCCGACCTGCGTCGTGCAGGAGGTGCCGGCGTTCGAGATCGAGCGCCACAACGTGACGAACCAGGACTACCTCGCGTTCGTCGACGCGGGGGGCTACGCGAATCGCGAGGTCTGGACGCCCGCGGCCTGGCGGCGGCGGCAGGAGGCGGGCCGCGAGCACCCCCTGTTCTGGGAGCGGCGCGCCGGCGGCTGGACGTGGCGCGGGATGTTCGAACGGCTGCCGCTGCCCCTGTCGTGGCCGGTCTACGTGACGCACGACGAGGCGGCGGCCTACGCCACCTGGAAGGGGTTGCGCCTGCCGAGCGAGGCCGAGTTCCACCGCGCGGCCTACGGCACGCCCGGCGGCGCGGAGCGGCCGCAGCCCTGGGGGGCGGGCGCGCCCGACGCCACGCGCGGCAACTTCGATTTCCGGCACTGGGATGCGGTCCCGGTTGGCTCGTATCCCGCCGGCGCCAGCGCCTGGGGCGTCCACGACCTCGTCGGAAACGGTTGGGAGTGGACGTCGACCGTGTTCCACGGCTTTCCCGGGTTCGCGGCGATGGCGTCCTATCCGGAGTACTCGGCCGACTTCTTCGACGGCGAGCACTTCGTGGCCAAGGGCGCGTCGCCGGCCACCGGCCGCGGGCTGGTCAGGCGCAGCTTCCGGAACTGGTTCCGGCCCCACTACCCGTACGTGTACGCCACCTTCCGGTGCGCGCGCGACGCTCGCTGAGCCGGATGCAGGAGCCTTCGAGCCCGGCCGCGACGCTCGCCGCCGATCCGACCGTCGAGCTGGCCCGCGATGTTGCCGAGGGGCTGGCCCGCCGCCCCAAGCAGGTGCCGGCGAAGTACCTCTACGACGCGCTCGGGTCGCGCCTGTTCGAGGCCATCTGCGAGCTGCCGTGGTACACGATCACGCGCGGCGAGTGCGCGCTGCTGTCGGCGCACGCCGAGGCCATCATGCGCGGGCCGGGGGCCTGCGACACCGTGGTGGAGCTCGGCTGCGGCAGCGGGGCCAAGCTGTCGATGCTGCTGTCCGCGGTCGAGGGGCGCCCGACGGACGTGCATCTCGTCGACATCTCGGAGACGGCGCTGGCGCAGTCGGTGCAGGCGCTCTCCCGTCACCGGGGGGCGCTGCTGACCACGCACCAGGCTGCCTACGAGGCCGGTCTGGGGGCGGCGCTGCAGCGGGCCGGCGGCGCCGGCCGGGCGCTCGTGCTGTTCCTCGGCTCGAACATCGGCAATCTCTCGTCCGAGGAGGCCGACCGGTTCCTGAGCGAGATACGGAGCCGGTGCCGGCCGGGCGACCGGCTGCTGCTCGGCGCCGACCTCGTCAAGCCGGAGGCGGCGCTCGTGGCCGCTTACGACGATCCGCTGGGCGTCACCGCGGCCTTCAACAGGAACCTGCTGGTGCGGCTGAACCGCGAGCTCGACGCCGACTTCGACCTGGACCTGTTCGAGCACCGGGTCTTGTGGAACGCCGGCGCCTCGCGCATCGAGGTGCACCTCGAGAGCCTCGCCGACCAGCTGGTCTGCGTCCGCGGCGCGGGCTGCTGCGTCGACGTCGCGGAGGGCGAGCGAATCTGGACCGAGAGCGTCTACAAGTACGAGCCGGAGGGCATCGTTGCCCTGGGCGCGCGCGCGGGTTTCGCGCGGCGCGCGCAGTGGATCGAGCCGGAATCGCGATTCGCGCTGACGCTGTTCGAGCGCGAGCCATGAGCGACCCGCAGCACCCCTACGGCGACGCCGGCATCCGCTTTCTCGTGGCGGCCGCCTGCCTCGTGGTCGTCGTGGCCGGTCTGCGCGCCGCCGCCGAGCTCGTCCTGCCGTTCCTGGTGGCGGTCTTCCTGGCGGTCGTCAGCGCGCCGCTGATGGGCTGGCTGCAACGCTGGCACGTGCCGCGCCCCCTGGCGGCGCTGTGCACGATCCTGGCGGCCGTGGGCGTCGTCGGCGTCTTCGGCCTCATCGTCGGCGGCTCCGTCAACGAGTTCGGCGCCGCGGCGCCCCGCTATCAGGCGCGCCTGCAGGCCCTGCTCGAATCGGGCCTGCGGCTGGCCGGCCGGACCGGTGTCCCGGTGCAGGAGTGGCGCGCGCTCGATTTGCTGCCGGTCAGCGGCGTATTCGATCTGCTGGGCGGGACGCTCGGCGCCGTCGCGTCGTTCGCCTCCAACACCTTCCTGGTGCTGCTGACCGTGGCCTTCATCCTCATGGAAGCGGTCGGGTTCAGCGCGAAGCTGCGGGCGGCGTTCGGCGAGGGAACCCAGTTCCTGCCGCTCCAGCGGATGACGCGGCAGGTGCAGCGCTATCTGGTCATCAAGTCGACCATCAGCGCGGCCACCGGCCTGCTGCTGGGCGCGTGGGTGGCGCTGCTGGGTCTCGACTTCGCCCTGCTGCTGGGGCTGCTGGCCTTCTTTCTCAACTTCATTCCGACGCTCGGGTCGGTCATCGCAGCGGTGCCGGCGGTGGTGCTGGCCGCGCTGCAGTTCGGCCTCGCCCGCGCGGGCGTGGTCGCGCTGGGCTACCTCGCCATCAACGTCATCTTCGGAAATCTCGTCGAGCCGACGCTGATGGGGCGGCGGCTGGGGCTGTCGGCGCTGGTGGTGTTCGTCTCGCTGGTCTTCTGGGGCTGGGTGTGGGGGCCGATCGGCATGCTGTTCTCGGTGCCCCTCACGATGGTGGTCAAGATCGCGCTCGAGAACACGCGGGAGTTCCGCTGGGTTGCCGTCATGCTCGACGCGAACCCCCGGACGCTTCCGCCGCCGACGCCTGCTGCCGGCGGAACGCCTTGAGCGCTTCGACGTGCTCGACGTAGCCGGCGCGCGCGGCGACGAACTCCTCGTGGGTCAGGCCGAGCTCCCGCGAGATCTGCCGCGCCTGGCCTTCCTCGGCGACGGTAATCGACTCGTCCGCGGCCGACACGGCGAAGACGCAGTCGAGCAGCTCGATGCGCTGCGCGGCGGTGGACAGCTCCTTGAAGCGGCGCGATACGAGGAAGTTCTCCGTGCCGCCGAACAGCCGCACCTGGTTCTTGGCGATCTCGACGACCAGCACGGCCTGGACCGCGGGCAGGTGGCCGAGCACCTGGACGATCTCCCGCATCTTCGCCGTCTCCTCCGCGCTGACCGACGAGTCGGCGTGCGCGACGCGGCCCAGGATGCACGCGAAGGCCGCCAGGTACCGGGCGCGGGCCGCGGGCAGCGCCTCGAGCTCGGCGGCGATGCGGCGCATCGTCCGCGTGTCGTCCGCGTCGCGGTCAGCGGCGCCCGCGTCCGCCTCCGCCCCGAAGCCCAGCAGCCTGAGCAGCGACATCGGTTTCCGCCTTCCCGTCACGGCAGCGTCCGGACGAATCGCTCACCGACGCGGGACGGGTGCTCGCCGGCCTCGTCGACCGCGAAGTTCATCGTGCGCATCCGGTCGGCGCTGATGGCGCCCTCGAGACGGGCCACCGCCGCCACGACGTCCGGCGCGGCGCGCGCGATTCGGGGACCGGCCAGCACGACGGCGTCGTACGGCGGGATGGCGCCGCGGTCGTCGTCGAGCACCACCAGGTCGAAGGCGTCGATGCGCCCGTCGGTGCCGTAGGCCGTGATCACGTCGACCTCGCCGGTGGCCACCGCCTGATACATCAGCGACACGTCCATCGACCGCAGCTCGCGGAAGGAGAGCCCGTAGGTGTCGCGGACGGACGGCCATTCCGGCCGCGCGAAGAACTCGTAGTCGCTGCCGAAGACGAACCGCGGGGCGGCGGCGGCGAGGTCGCTGATGGTCCGCAGGCCGAGCCGGTCGGCGTCCCGGCGGCGGACGGCGACCGCGTAGGTGTTCTCGAAGCCGAGCATCGCGGCGAGCGTCACGCCGTGCCGGTCGCGCAGGAAGCGGCGGATGCGGTCGGTCAGCACCGCGCGGCCCGGGAACGAGTCGCCGCCCTGCATCTGGTTGACCCAGATCGTGCCGGTGTAGTCGACCAGGAGATCGATCTCGCCGGCGGCGAGCGCGTCGAACGCAACGGTCGATCCGAGCGACTGCACGAGCGACGTCGGGCGGCCGGTCTCGCGTTCCACCAGGCGCGCGAGCGCCGCGCTGAGGACGTACTGCTCGGTGAATGGCTTCGAGCCGATCGCCACCGGGCGCTCGCCGCCGTCGAAGCGCGCGGCCACCAGGGTGACGCCGGCGTAGCCGTACAGGAGAACGGCCAGGCCCAGGGCCGCCGCCACCTGCCTTCGCCGCCGGCGGGCCAGCCCGTCCTCGACGGCCCGCACGAGTCCGTCGAGCAGGAGCGCCAAGCCGCCCGCGGCCACGCAGCCGACGATGACCGCCACGTAGTTGCGTATCTGCAGCCCGCTGAAGATGTAGTTGCCCAGGCTCGTCGCCCCCACCGGCGTCGACAGCGTGGCCATCCCGACCAGCCATACCGTGGCGGTGCGCAGCCCGGCCACGAGCACCGGCATGGCGAGAGGCAGCTCCACGCGCGCGAGCTGCTGCAGCGGCGTCATCCCGACGCCGCGCGCCGCCTCCTTGTACACCGGGCTCACGCCGCTGATCCCGGTCACGGTGTTGCGCAGGATCGGGAACACGCCGTACAGCGTGAGGCCGCAGATCGCGGGCAGAAAGCCGATGCTCTGCAGATCCACGGCGGCCAGCACCGGCACCATCAACGCCAGCAGTGCCAGACCCGGCACGGTCTGGATGACGCCGGCCACGGCCAGCGCCGGCGGCTCGAGCCGCCGCACCCTGGTGGCGGCGATGCCGAGCGGCAGCGCCACGGCGGCGCTGAGCAGCAGCGCGATCAGGGTCAGTTGCAGATGCGCGGTGAGGTACTCCGGCAGCAGGGCAAGTTGCTCGCTCACACCGCTGGCCCGCCGGACAAGCGTTCCACGGCAGCCGCCTGCCGCCGCGGTGTGTCCATCAGCTCGCGCACGTACGACGAGGCGGGCCGGGTCAGGAGATCGCGCGGCGTGCCGATCTGCTCGAGCCGACCCTCGTGCATCACCGCGATGCGGTCGCCGAGCATCAGCGCTTCCGCCATGTCGTGCGTGACGAACACGGCGGTCAGCCCGGTCTCGCGGCGGATGCGCAGCAACGATTCCTGCAGGCGCTCGCGCGTGAGCGGGTCGAGCGCGCCGAACGGCTCGTCGAGCAGCATGACCGCCGGCCCGGCCGCCAGGGCCCTGGCGACGCCCACCCGCTGCTGCTGCCCCCCGGACAGCTCGTCCGGGCGCCGGTCGCGAACCAGCGCCGGGTCGAGCTCGACGAGCGCCAGCAGCTCGTCGATGCGGGCCCGGGTGCGCGCCGGGCTCCAGCCCAGCAGCGACGGCGTGACGGCCACGTTCTCCGCGACCGTCATGTGGGGGAACAGCCCCACCTGCTGGAACACGTAGCCGATCCGGCGCCGCAGCTCGTGCGGCGGAATGGTCGACGTATCGGTGGCGCCGAGCCGGACCGTGCCCGACGTGGGCTCCACGAGCCGGTTGATCATCTTCAGCGTCGTGGTCTTGCCGCAGCCCGAGCCGCCCAGCAGGATCAGCAGCTCGCCGTCGTGGACCGTGAGCGTGAGATCGCGCACGACGGCGTCGGGCCCATAGCGCTTGGTGAGGTGGTCGAGGTGGATCATCCTCCCGGGCTCCGGCGCCGCCCGTGCGGCAGCCGCGTAGTCAGCGGTCCGTGGCAAAACTGCTAGAACCGCGACGCGCGCAGCCAGGTGTCGGCCCGCGCCCAGCTCGCGGCGAGATCGTCGTCGACCTCCGACGACGAACGGCCCTGCGCCGCGAGGGCGGCCTGCAGGCCGAAGAGCGACCAGCCGTTGTGCGGGTGGTCCGCTAGGTCGTCGCGGTAGACGCGCTCCGCCTCCGCGTGGCGGCCGGCGTCGAGCAGGGCCGCGCCCAGCCAGTGCCGCGCCGCGAACGGCAGCGGCTCGGGCTCGTCGTACATCAGACCGTCCTCGACCTCCACGGCGTGCTCGAACGCGGCGATGGCCCCGTCCCGGTCGCCGGCGTCGAGCTGGATCTCGCCCTCGAGGATCGCGGCCACGATGTCGAGGATACTCTGGCCCGGGTGGAAGCGCAGACGCTGGTCCGTCGTCTCGGCGATGCCCCGGATGCGCTCGAGATGGGCGCGGGCGAACTCGGCCTCGCCGCGCCGCAGGAGGGCGTAGCCCTGGGCGAAGTCCCAGAGGCCGGCCGAGACTTCCTTCTCGGGCCGCGCCGTCACGCCGGCAATCTCGTCGAAGCGGCCGAAGCGCAGCAGCGTGAGGACGTGGTACAGCGTGTCGCCGGTCAGCTTCGCGTAGTCCTTGCCGGCCTGGATGGCGATGGCGCCCTGGCCGTCCATCGAGGCGGCGAACAGCAGCATGTGGAGGTTGTGGGAGGGATAGATCGCCAGTCCCTCGCCGGTCTCCGACTTCTGATCCGAGTGCCAGGCCTGGAGGTTCGCGCGCACCGAGTCGCCCCAGCGGCCGATCTCGTTCCACGTGTGCGACGGCATGTGGTTGATGTGGCTCGCCCCCGGGATGGAGTTGCCGAGATGCTCGGTGCACGGCTCGGCCTTCTCGGGGCGGACCGTCGACTCGGTGGCATGGACGTACAGGTGACAGGCGCCCGGGTGACGGATGTCGACCGCCAGGATCGCTTCGAGGACGCCGTGCAGGCGCTGCACGTTCGGGTCGTCGAGGTCCCGCGTGCCGCGGCGCGGCTCCAGCAGGAAGAGCGCGTCGGCGTACAGCGTGGCGGCGTCCAGATCGTCGGGATACCGTTCGGCGACCTGGCGCATCGCGTCCGCGTACGCGCGATCCTGCTCGACGCGCTCGTCCGGGTCGAAGTCCGCGACGTAGCGCACCGCCAGCGCGTCGATGAAGTCCCGCTCCTTCGGGCTGGCGTACGCCGGCGCGAGCCGCAACGCCTTCCGGACCGCGGCGTATGCCCGGGGCGCCTCGTCCGGACGCATCGGCCCGTTCAGGTACGAGCCCCAGGCCCAGGCTTCGCCCCAGTAGCAGATGGCGCAGTCCGGATCGTGCTTCTGCGCCTCCCGGAAGGAGCGGGCGGCATCCTCCTTGGCGAACGCGTACATCAACTGGAAGCCCTGGTCGAAGTACTGCCGGGCCTTCGTGCTGCTCGAGGAGATCGGCCGGGTGAAGGTTCCGAGCGACGACGTGTAGAGCGGGATCGGCTCGTCGAAGCTCTCGGGAAGCGCCGGCTCGGCCGGCACCTGGGCCGCGGCCGGGTGCGGGATCGCCAGCGCGACGAGGACGGCGCACCAAGCCCAGGCGGATATTGCTGCAAGTCTGGTCAAGGGACGCTCATTGTACCACCCCGGTGCCGCCGCGCCGTCGCGGGCGCAGGACGGGCCCGTCCCGGTGCAAGGCGGGGTTTCACCACGGGCCCTTGACAGCCGGGCGCCGGAGAAGGGTAGAGTCGACGTTTGCCTTCAGGGAGGTGGGCCTTGCCGAAGTACCTCATTCAGGCTTCGTTCACGGATACCGGGGTCAAGGGGCTGCTCAAGGATGGCGGGTCGAAGCGGCGCACGGCGGTGAACCTGCTGATGAAGTCGCTCGGGGGCAGCGTCGAGGCGTTCTACTACGGCTTCGGCGAGGGGGACGTGCACCTGATCGTCGACCTCCCGGACAACACGACGGCCGCCACCGTCTCGCTGGTCGCCACGGCCAGCGGCGCCTTCAACATCCGCACGACACCGCTCCTGACGCCCGAGGAGATCGACCACGCGGTGAAGAAGACGGTCAAGTACCGGGCGCCGGGCCGCTGAGCGGGCGCGGCTCGCGCCGCGCCGCGCCCGCGCCGCCGCAAGCCCTGCGGGCCGCGAACCGTTCGTGGTACCCTGGAACCGTCGCGATGCGACTGTTCGCCGCACCGTCACCGGCCGGCAGCAGGCCCGTGGCGCCGATCACCAGGCGCTACGGCGCGCTCTTCCCCGCGCCCACCTCGTGAGCGTGACTCCGCACGCCCCCGTGACGCCGGGCTCGGGCTCCAGCCGTCCGGTCCAGGCAGTCGTTCCGGGCTGGCGCTTCCTGGCGGGTTGGACCGCCGCCTGGCTCGCGGTGGGCGTCGTGTTCGCGGTCGGCGTCTCGTTCGGGGCCGGCGCCGAGTTCGGACCCGTCCTGCGGCTGAGCGTGCTGTTCGCCGAAGTCGTCGGCTACAGCGCGTTCATCTCTGCGCGGCTCGTGTTCCCCCTGCTGGCCGGGCTGCCGGGCGCGTTGCGCCTGGTGCTCGACGCGCTCATCGTGGTGTCCGGGACGATCTTCGGCTCGGGCCTCGTCATCCGCATCGATCCGCTCTACGTGCTGGCCCGGCCCCGGGCGGCGCTGCTGCTGGTGGCGTTCAACGCGGTGCTCGCGGCCGCGGTCGCAGTGGCGCTGGGCACCTACGACCGGATGCGCCGCCAGATCGAGGCGTCGTACCGCGTCCTCCGCGAGCGCGACGCGCTCGAGCGCGAGCTGAGCGTCGCCCGCGAGGTCCAGCGCGAGTTGCTGCCGCGGGCGGCGCCGCCCGTCGCCGCGCTGGAGCTGGCCGGGGTCTGCCGGCCGGCCATCGCGGTGGGCGGCGACTACTACGACTACCTCCAGGACCGTGACGGCCGGCTGGGCCTGGCCATCGCGGACGTGTCCGGCAAGGGGGTTTCCGCCGCCCTCCTCATGGCCAGCCTGCAGGCTTCGGTGCGCAGCCGCTTCCCCACCGCGGAGACGCCGGGGGAGCTCGCGGCGGACCTGAACGAGGCGCTGTTCGGCTCGTCCTCCGCCGCGCGCTACGCGACGGCGTTCCTCGCGACCTTCGACCGCGAGACCCGCCGGCTGACCTACACCAACGCGGGGCACCTGCCGGCGATTCTCGTCCGGGGACAGGAAACGGCGCGTTGCGACGAGGGCGGCATGCCCATCGGGCTGTTCGAGGGCGCGACCTACACGACGGGCGCGCGGACCCTCGCCCCGGGCGACCTGCTGGCGCTCTTCACCGACGGGATCACGGAGGCGCCGGCGCCCGACGGCGAGGAGTTCGGGGCGGAGCGGCTCGCCGAGCTGCTGCGGGCCCACCGCGGCCGCCCGCTCGCTGCGATCATCGAGATCGTGCTCGGCGCCGTGCTGCAGTGGAGCGGTCCGGTAGACGCCCACGACGACGTCACCCTCGTGCTCGCGAGGGTGCGGTGAGCGGCTCGCGGGCGGCCGCCAGCCTCGGCCGCCACGCCGGACTGTGGATCGCGGCCAGCAGCCTGGCCGGCCTCGCCGTGGGTTTCGGCGTCAGCCTGTTCCAGGGCGAGGGTGTCGAGCGCCCGACGCTCGTGATCTCCGTGCTCTTCGCCAACGTGGTGGGCCTGACGGCGATGGTCTGCTCGGTGTGGCTGTTTCCGCGCCTGCGGGGCCGCTCGGGCCTGCTCCGGTTTCCGCTGCTCGTCCTCGCCCTGCTGTCGGGCGCGGTCTTCGGCAGCCTAGCAGTGCTCACGGTCTACCCGCTGTTCGTCTTCCGCGAGCCGCGGCTCGCGGTCGCGGTCATCGCCCTCAACAGCGTCCTCGCCCTGGTGGTCGGGGGGGTCGTGCTCGGCTACGAGGAGATGCGGCTGCGGCTGCAGGACGCCCTGCGCGAGATGCGGGAAGTGCGTCTGGTCGAGGCGCGGCTGCGCGAGGAGGCGGCGCGCGCCGAGCTGGGCGCCTTGCAGGCGCGTATCAACCCGCACTTCTTCTTCAATACCCTCAACACCATCAGCTCGCTGCTCGAGGCGGACGCGCGCAAGGCGGAGGAGCTGCTGGAGACGTTCGCGGACCTGTTCCGCTACGCGTTCGACGCGGCCGACGCCACGCCGGTTCCCCTGCGCGACGAGATCGCCTTCACCCAGGGCTATCTGCGGATCGAGCAGGCGCGTTTCGGCGACCGGTTGCGGGTCGGCTGGCATCTCGAGCGGGACTCGCTGGCGGTTCGCATGCCCGGCCTGCTGCTCCAGCCGCTGGTCGAGAACGCCGTGGGACACGGGCTCGCGCCACGGGTGGGCGGCGGACGCGTCGACGTCTCCGCCGCCCTCGACGGCGGGCTGCTGCGCATCGACGTGGTCGACGACGGGGTCGGACTCTCCCGCGACGGAGAGGGGCTGATCCGCGCCGGCCACGGGCTGGGCAACATCGCCCGGCGGCTCCAGGCATCCTACGGTGGCCGCGCGGCCCTCACGCTCTGCGCCGGACCGGGCGGCGCGGGCGCCCGCGCGCGGCTGACGCTGCCCGCCGCACCGGTGTTCCCCGGCGCCGGGGAGCGCGCCTCATGAAGCGCCGCTGCGTCGTCATCGACGACGAGAAGCCGGCACGCGACCGGGTGAAGCGGCTGCTCGCCGCGCATCCCGAGTTCGAGCTTGCGGGCGAGGCCGCCGACGCCGAGGCGGCGGTCCGGCTGATAGAGGAGACCCGGCCCGATCTGTGCTTCCTCGACGTGCAGATGCCCGCGGGCACCGGCTTCGACGTCCTGCAGCGGGTCAGGCACGTTCCGCACGTCATCTTCGTCACCGCCTACGACCGCTACGCGGTGCCGGCGTTCGAGGTGCGATCGATCGACTACCTGCTGAAGCCCGTCGGCCGGGAGCGGTTCGCCCAGGCCCTCGAACGCGCGCGGGAGCAAATCGACGGCGCGGGATCGGCCCGGCGGATCCTCGACGAGCTCGACGCGCTGCGGCGGATGGTCGGCGAGGGGCCGGGGGCGGCGGCGTCCCGGCCCGGCCGCATCAGCGCCCGTAGCGGCCCGCGAGTCCTCCTGCTCGACCCGGACGAGATCGTCTGGTTCGAGGCGGACGACGCGCTGGTCTTCGCCCGCACCGCGGCGGGGCGCTTCCTGGTCGAGCGCACCCTGTCCGAGCTGGAGCGGCAGCTCGCGGGCCGGTTCTTTCGGGCGCACCGGAGCCGCCTGGTCAACCTCGGACGGATCGCGGAGATTCGGCCTGCCGACGCGGGCGCCTACACGATCGTGTGTCCCGGCGCGGGCACGGTGCCCCTGTCCCGCCGGCGCGCCCGCCTGCTGCGCGAGATATTCCCGTGGTGAGGCCAGCCGCCCACCGGCCGTTGCCGACCTCTGACCCGCCTTCCGCGACCGCCCATCGCAATTGCGTTGCGCCCCCGGATTCGAAGACGGCACCATGCAGGACAAGGGGGAAGACAAAATGGTTCGCGCGATATCGATCGGGCTGATTCTGACTGGAGCGTTCGCGAGCGTGCCCGCGCCGGCCGGCGCGCAGGGGGCCGAGGCGGGTCTCGACGTCACCGTTCCGAGCGGCGAGGTCCGCGAGGGAGACCTCTACGCGGCGGCCGAGGTGGTCCGCGTCGACGGGCTGCTGGCCGGCGATCTGGTGGCGCTGGGGCAGCGGGTGCTCGTGGACGGCGAGGTCGACGGCGACCTGATCGCGGCTGGCAGGGCCATCGACCTGCGCGGTCCGGTGGGCGACGCCACCCGGGTGGCCGGCGCTCAGTTGACCGTAAGCTCCACGATCGACGGCGATCTGGTCGCGGCGGGGAACCGGCTGCAGCTCCTCGAAGACGCCGTCGTCCGGGGCCGCCTGATGGCGACCGGCAGCATCGTCGAGGTCGAGGGGACGGTGGAGCAGGACCTGCGCGTGGCGGCAGGGGAGATCATCGTCCGCGGCACGGTGCGCGGCGACGCCAGGGTCATGGCCGACCGCCTCGAGCTCGCGCCCGGCGCACGCATCGACGGCGACCTCGACTATCGGACGCGGACGCCCCTGAGCGCGGAAGAGGCCGCGCGGGTGGGAGGGGCGGTGCGCCATCGGGAGCCGGTCCACGACGAGGACTCGGACCGCAGTTGGGTCGGCCGCGTCTTCCGGAGCTGGTTCTGGGGTTGGCAGCTCGGGTCGGCGCTGCTCATCGGCCTGCTGGCCGTCGCGCTGTCCCCGCGCGTCGTGCAGCAGCTCGTGTCGGCGATCGCGGGCGAGACCACCCTCGGCGCGCTGCTCGGATTCGGCGCCTTCCTGATCGTCCCCATCGCCACGGTGGTCGTGATGCTGACCCTGGTCGGCGTGCCGCTCGGCCTCATCGTCATGCTGCTGTTCGGCGCGGCGCTGTACCTGGCCAAGCTCCCCGCCGCGGCCTGGGTGGGGGAGCGGTTGCTCGCGAACGCGGGCCGCCCCGACCCCTCGCCCTACGCGGCGATGGCCATCGGCGTCCTGGTCCTCTACCTGCTGTTCGCGGTGCCCTGGCTCGGGGGGCTGTGCTGGCTTGCGGCCACGTGGCTGGGGTTGGGCGCCATGGTGCTGACGGGCCGCCGGTACCTGGCGGAGGGAGCCGGCCAGGAGTCCGCGTCCTGAGACGACGCGGACTCCTGCAGGCGCGCAGCGCCGCGGCGGCGCTACCGGGATCCGTCGCCGGCGGCTCTTTCCTCGGCGCGATAGCCGGAGAGGATGCCCTCCATGCCGAGATTGCCTTCGTGGCAGGCGTACTCGAACAGCGGATCCGGGCTCTGCCGCAGCGGGATGAGGACGGTCCAAGGCTCCGTCCAGGTCGCGGGGGCGTCGAAGGTGATCTCGTAGTGGAGCGTGTCGGCGCTCACGCGGGTGAAGCGCTCGGTGATGCGCAGCCCTTCGCCGGCGCTCCAGAACGCCCCCAACGCGGAGTAGTTCATCGTCTCGACGACGAGCGTGTCACCGTCCCAGCGGCCGCGCGAGTCGCCGTGCAACTGGCGGATGTCGCCGCTCACGTGCGGCGGCCCGTCGATCGGGATGATGCGCGCGTCGTGAATCATCTCCATGAGGACCACGACGTGGTCGCGAGTCTGCAGGATCTGGGAATAGCTGTTGTAGCCGGCCAGCAGGTTCGGCACGCCGAAGGTGAGGCAGCGCTCGCTCAGCGGGCGATCCGCCCACGTATCGGCCTTCGGCGCGATGATCGGCGGCGGCAGTCCGCGGCCCGCGCTCACGGCGTCCGCGGTCCGCGCCGGCACCTTGCCGTCGGGCGGACTGACGATCAGCGACGTCCGGTTGTGGTCGAAGTCGCGGTCGGCGAGCCAGAACTGGTTGTAGTTGCCCGTGGTGTCGTACGAATCCGCGTCGCTGACCCCGGCGATCGCGGCCAGCACGAGCTGGTCGCCGAACTGGGCGTCCAGCCCGCTCGCGGTCACCTCGGCGGCCGCCGTCCGGAGCTGGGCCAGCTCCTCGTCGGTCAGCGTCGCCTTGCCGGCCCACGCATCCGGCCGCTCGAGCGGCGTCACGCTGTTGTTGGCCCACACGCCCTGCAGATCGGGCTGCCCGTGCGCCGTGCGCGGCACCGTCCAGCCGTCGCCGGGCGCCTGGGCCGCGGCGGGCACGGGCGCCAGCGCGATGCAGACCGCCCCCGTCACCGCGATCACGCCGACCTTCCGCATCCATTTCTCCATGGCGCTCTCCATTGGGTCCCCCCGTTTCAACGGCTATCCGTCCGGCCCCGTTGACTTACATTTCCGGTCGAGCGTGACGATTTGAGAGACATTGGCAACGGAGTCCCGCGGAAGGCCTGTCGTGCTTCCCGACAGATGCACACGTTGCCTGGCGCCCCTGCCCATTTCAGGTTGCTGGTCAGCGGCACACACACTGCCGTGCGAAGACGGCTGCGGTTCAGGCCCACCAGAGTATAACCCGCGCTGCGCGCGCTCGGTGGAACCCCGGCCGACGACGCGGCCGTCAGGGTTGATGCCGCGACCCGACGGCCGAACACGTCGAGGACGATGGCACAGCGCTACTCAACGCCTTCCATCAGGTATTCGACGAGCGCGGGCACGATGATGTCCGGCCGCTCCAGGTGCGGCACATGACCCAGCCCGGGGAAGAGCAGCACGCGACCGTTTCCGTTCGGCACGGTGTCGGCCAACACGTGCATCCGCTCCTGGAAGACCTCCGCCGGACCCAGCAGCAGATCCTCCGCGCCCCCGAAGGCGAGCGTCGGCACGTGGACATGCGGCCAGTCGTAGACGACCGGGTCCTGGTAGAGCATCTGGCTGATGATCGCCTGCACCATGGCGAGGCGCGGAAAGTCGGAGCTGAGGGTCCACGACGAG
>JAAXGX010000195.1 GCA_012271165.1 Vicinamibacteraceae bacterium
GGGGCGACCGACGTGCCGCGCAACAGTCCCCACCTGGTCTACCTGATGATGAGCGGCCAGGCAGTCTGGATCCTGTTCGTGTGGGCCTGGGTCTTCGCGCAGGTGGTCGTCCGCGATCGGACCGCCAATCTGCACGAGGTGGTGCTGTCGGCGCCGGTCTCGCTGTCCGCGCTGCTCGCGGGCCGCTACCTCGGCGCGCTGGTCCTCGCCAGCCTGCTGGCCCTCGCGACCGGACTCGGGTTCCTGCTGGTGCCGCTGCTCGGCGCTCTCGGGCTGATCCCCGCCGACGCGGTGGGGCCGCAGCCGCTGTTCGCGATCGGCCACACGCTGCTGATCCTGACGCTGCCCTCCGCCGCCGGGCTCGGCGCGCTGCTGCTCTGCGCCGCGATCCGCACCCGCAGCGTCGCCGGACCGTTCGCGCTCGCGGCGGTGCTGATGCTGATCTGGATGGTGGCCATGGTCGTGGTACGCGGCGCCGACGGCAGCCCGGCGCTGGCGACCCTCCTCGACCCGTCCGCGTACGCGGAGGTAGAGGAGCAGACCAACCTCTGGACGCCGCGCGAGAAGGCAGTAGGCGTCCTGCAGATGACGACGCCGCTGGTCGTCAACCGCCTGCTCTGGACGTTCCCGCCGCTGCTGCTGCTGGGAGCCGTGCTGCGCCGGGTGCAACGCGAGCGGTTGGCGCTCGAGCGCGCGCCGTCGGTGCGGGGACCGGGCCACGCGGCCGACGGGCACGAAGCCGAGCGGTCCGATCCCGATGCGCCGCCGCTCGGCGTCCCGCGGCAGCCGTCGTGGCTCGACGCCGCGTGGAGCGAGGCGGCCTGGCATCTCGCGCTTTCGTTCCGCGGGTGGGGAACGCCGCTCGCCCTCCTCATGCTGGCGGCGTTGGGCGTGGGCGGCTCGTTCGTCCACGTCATCCTCCACGCCGACGGCCCCATCCTCCCCCGCCCCGATCTCCTCGATCCGCTGCTGGTCGAGTTCTTCTACCTGGTGCTCGCGTTCATGGTGGCGGCGTTCGTCGGGGTCATGGCCCGCCGGGACGACCGCCCCGGCTACGGCGAGATCGCCGACGCCACCCCCGCGCCCCTGGGAAGCCGGGTGGCGGGCCGCGCGCTGGCCGCCGGCGCCGTCACCGTCGTCTTCGCCCTGACCCCGACCGTCGCGGTGTGGATCGTGAACGCCCTCGTGGTCCCCGACGCCTTCAGCCTGCTCGATCCCGTCCTCCACTTCGGGCTGGTGCTCGCCCCGTCGATGCTGGAGCTGTGCGCGCTGGTGCTGCTGGCCCACGCGGTGGTCCGCCACACGGGCGGGGCGCACGCGGCCGGCATCATCTGCGCCTTCTTCATCGTGGTCAATCACGAGCTGGGCGTCACCACCTATCCGCCGGTCGAGGTCGGCGTGCCGCCGAGCATCACGCTGTCGGAGTTCGCCGGGTGGGCGCCGTGGCTGGGCTACGTCCTGACCCTCGACCTCTACAAACTGGCCGTCGCGGCCGGCATCGTCGCGTTGGCGTGGCTCGCCTGGCCGCGCGGCACCGCGCTCACCATGGCCCTCCGCTGGCGGACCGGCATGCGCAGGGCCGCGGGCGCAGCGGGCGCGTTGGCGGCTGCCGCCGTCGTGCTGGCTGCCGGCGTCCACAGTGTGCTGCACGAGCAACTCGTGACACTGGGCGGCTATGAATCGCAGCCCGTGGCGACGGCGGACGACGCCGCCTGGGAGCGACGCTGGTGGGCCGAGGCGACGCCCTTCTCCGTGGCGGGCGGGGAGGCGCACATCGTCGTCCATCCGGCTGAGCGCGTTGCGGTGGTGCGCTGGCGGCTCGACGGCGTCCGGTCGCGTTCCGGCACGCTGCACGGCTCGCTGCCGCACGGGGCCGAGATCGCGCGCGCCGCCGTCAACGGCCGCGAGGCATCGCCAACCGTGGCGTTCGACCACTTCGCGCTGCCGCTCGAAGCCTGCGGTATCACGGCCGAGGGCTGCGCCGTGGAGCTGGACGTCGCCGCCCGCGGAGAGGGGTGGTCGGCGGAGGGAGAGACTCCCTGGCTGCACCCCTCCGGCGTATGGCTCCGCGCCGCCGACCTGCTGCCGACGCTCGGGCACGACCCCGACCGGCTGGTGCGTGCGCCCCGTGAACGCCGGACCCACGGCCTCGACCCCGTCCCCGGCAACGTCCCGGCCGGTGCGCTGGCGCCCGCAGCCGGCGTGGCGCCAGCGGGCGACTGGCGCTGGACCGTGACCTTCGCCGGTACCGAGCGCGACGTGGAACGCCCGGACGGCACCCGCATCGCCGCGACCGGCGCCCGCATCGCCACAACCGGCGGACCGTTCGACTTCGCCGCGGCCTGGTGGCCGGAGACGCCCGTCGTGACCCGCCGCGGCGGCATCGCCGCGCTGCACGGGCCACAGCGCGCGCGCGACGCGGACGACGTCCTCGACGACGTCACGGCCATGCACGCCTGCGTCGCCGCCACCCTGGGCCGCGCGCCGGTGGTGCGCACCGTGCTGCAGGCGCCGCGCGAGCGCGGCAAGACCGCGCTCTACGGCAACCTGCTCTGGCTGCCCGAGCACGAGGGGTGGGACATCTCCGGAGAGGCCTTCGGCCGCTGGCGGCGCCGCGCCACCATCGCCGCCGCGCTGGCCGCGCGCACGCTGACCGACGAGGCCGACCTGCGCAAGGAGCCCGGCGAGGACTGGCTGCGGGTCGGTGTCCCCGGCTGGGTCGGCCTCGAGTGCGTCCGCGAGGAGGACGGCGTGGACGCGTGGCTGGCGCTGCAGGCGCGAGCCAGCGACCAGGTCGTCGAGGCCCTCGGCGCGCTGGACGCGCCCGCGGTGGGCGTCGCGGCCGCCGGCGACGTGCCGTGGGTGCGGGAGTACACGCCGCTGGCGACGGTCGGCTGGGTGGAGTCCGTCGGCCTTGAGGACGCCGGCGGCGCGGTCGGCGCCGTGATCGCCGGGGTGCGGGCCGGCACGCGGCTGGCCGACGCCCTGGCCGAGGCGGTCGGTGCCGGCACGGCCGAGGCCCTGCTCGGACCGCCGGCGGCGTCGGACGTGCTGGTCGCGCAGGCGGCGCGCACCCTCGAGATAGGCGGCCAGCGCTGGCGCTGGCAGGACGGCGGGTGGGTGCCGGTCACCGGCGCCATCCACGTGACGCAGCGCTTCGACGACGACAGCGGCGGCCGCCGCCGCATCGGCCCCGTGCCGACGTCGGTCGACCCCGACGCGCCGTTCACGCTGATCGACGCCTGGCCGTCCTTCGAGCGAACACCGACCGACAACGTCTGGCGCGGGGCAGGAAACGATTGACGTGCAGCGGGCGCGCTACCGCGCTGTCTGGGCAGCGGCGGACCGGCGCCGGAGGATGATCCAGTGCGGGCACTTCGCGGTGTCCGCGTAGAGCCGCTCGCAGTCGTCGCACCGCACGCACTCGGTCATGACGATCTGCGGGCCGCGAATCGCCCCCCATTCGCAGGTCTTCTCGCAGATCTTGCAGGTGTTGCACTCGGACCAGCGCTTGATCCGGAACACGGTCAGCTTCGAGATGAGCCCCAGGAAGGCGCCGACCGGGCACAGGAAGCGGCAGTACAGGTTGCGGACGAAGACCGTGGCGACGAGCAGGACGGCGAGCCCCGCCCACATGCCGGTCGAGGCCCGGCGGGTGAACATCCAGAACGGCTCCACGTAGCGGTACGCCGCGATGTCGGTGGTCAGGAAGAAGTAGAGCAGCGTGGCGCCCAGGAGCCCGAACTTCACCAGCGCCGCGCGCCGCTCGAGCCACGCCGGCACCTCGACGCGCAGCCGGGCCGGGACGATCCGGTCCATGAGCTGCGTCAGCGCCCCGAACGCGCACACGCGCCCGCAGTACAGCCGGCCCCACAGCACCGTCGTCACCAGCGTGAAGCCGGCGAACAGGTACCACGCCAGGCTGTACTTGAAGACCGGCAGGTTGCCGGCCAGCAGCCCGTAGACGTTGACCACCGAGACGAGCTGGCTCTTGGTGAACCCCAGATAGACGATGGCGGCCACGAGCGTGACGTACTTCAGCGCGACGCTCTTGCGGAAGAAGCTCACGAGGGCCAGGGCCGCGAAGGCCGTGAACAGCAGGAGGTCCGAGGCCTGATCGCGCAGCAACGTGGCCCAGGTCTCCGGCTCCTCGACCTCGTCATCGAACCCCCACGGGTCGGCTTCCAGCTCGTCCTCGAAACCCCAGGGGTCCGTCTCCTGCTCGGGCTGGGCAAGCACGGCCGCGGGAGCGGCCGTCGCCGCGGCGAGCAGCACGATGGCCGCAACGGCGCGCCGCATCAGCGCGCCTCCGGGGGCACGATCAGGCGCCTGGCGAGCCGGCGCGCGCCGTTGCGCACGGCCCGCGTTGCGCTCGTCACCGTGAGGGTGGCGGTGGAGACGGCGTCGATGTCGTTGCCGACCCGGAAGGGATCGCGAATGCTCTTGCGGACGAACTGGGCGGCGTAGCGCGGCAGATCGATGGAGAAGTAGCCGTACGGCTCGTAGTGATCGGCGACGACAATGCCGGTCAGGACGCCGTCCGTGTCGACCCCGGTCAGAATCTTGATCGGCCCGTCGTAGCCCCGCTCGAGCGGCTCGAGCTCGGTCGTCCAGAAGGCGTAGCCGATCAGCCTCCGGCCGCCTCTCGGCGACCCCGCGTACGCCTTGAAGTGCGGCGGGTCGCCCTCCTTCGACGAGAACGAGGTCGCCGCCGGAAACAGATCGTCGAGTTGCCGCCGCAGCTCGGCGTCGACCCCCACCTGTCCCGCCGCGACCCCGGCCACGAGCAACGCCAGCGCGAATGCCATCGCCTTCATTCGAACTCCAGGATGCCGATTATGCTGCGGGCCGGCCACGCGGTCAAACTGCCCGGCGGTCGGCCCGCGGCCCGTATAATAGGCGCCCGACCAACAGGAGGACCTATGTCACCGATTCGGCAGGTCGCGGCCTGGGCGGCGCTCGGCTGGTGTCTCGCGGGCCCCGCGGCAGTCGCGGCGCAGGATGACCGCCTCGCGGCGGCGGGCAGCCTCGACTGCTCGTTCACGCTGATTGCGACCGGCACATGGACCGACGGCGACCCCGAGGCGGACGTGGACGCGGCGACGCTGTCCTTTCGCTTCGAGGCCATCGACACGGCGGGCGCCACCGCCGAGGTGATCGGCCCGTTCGGCCCGTCGCACATCATCACGCGGCTGACCGGCGACTACCTCCACTTCCTGCAGATGTTCAGCTCGGGTCCGCTGTACACGACCACGATCTTCGACCGCGAGACGGAAGACGGTCGGCTCATGGCCGTGCACACGCGCCATGAGTACACGGACGTCTCGCTGATCGGCTTCACGTCGCGGCCCGAGCAGTACTACGGCGACTGCGCGGCCGGCCCCTGACGCGCCGGCCGGCCGCCGTCTGCCCGCCCGCCATCAGAAGATGGCGAGCGGGTTCACCGGCGAGCCGGTGCCGCCCGGGACGCGCAGCGGCGCGATCACCAGCATGAAGTCCCACTGCTCGAGCCGCGCCGCCGTCTCGGCGGCCGCCTCGAGGTCCAGGTTGTCGAGCAGGTTCATGCCGCGCGCCACGATGGCGTAGCGGTGGATCGGATTGAAGCCCAGACCCGGCACCGTGTCGGGCGCCTCGTGCACCGAGTCGGCGCCCAGCAGCGCGATGTCGCGCTCGGCCATCCAGGGCATCACCGACGCGTCCCAGCCGGACATGGCGCCGCCGGCGCCCATGGCCGCGCGCCGCGCCCAGCGGCCGGTGCGCAGTAGCAGCGCGTCGCCCGAGCCGATGCTGACGCCCGCCATCTCCTCCCACGCCTCGATGTCTTCCGCGTACAGCTTCGTGCCCGGCTCGAGGTAGGGCACTCCCTTCAGGCGCGGCATGTCCACCAGGACCCCCTTCGTCACGAGGCCGTCCCGCATGCCGGCGGTGTCCATCACGGAGCAACCGTCCTCGGTGACCACGTCGCGGTAGTCGTGCCCGTTGTACAGCCGGTCGTTGTAGAAGACGTGGCACAGGCCGTCGAGGTGGGAGAACTGGATGCCGTGGAAGTACACCTCGATGCGATCGCCCGAGTTCTGGCCCTCGTGGTTGATGCTCATCTGGAGCTGATACGGCTCGCGGACGTCCGCGGCCTCCTCGGAGAGGAAGTCGTGCGCCAGCGACACCGTGGTCCCGTTCCGCACGAGACCGGCGGCTTCCTTGCGCTTTGCGGGCGTCATCAGGTTGACGGCGCCCAGCTCGTCGTCCTCGCCCCAGCGCCCCCAGTTCGACAGCTCCTCCATCCACGCCTCGAACTGCTCGACGGTGATCGGCGTCCGGTCCTCGGATGATTGCGTGAACGAGACCACGCCCAGCCCCGGGAGCGCAATCCCAAGCACACCCGCCAGCACGAGTCGAGTCAACACCGTTCTCATCGGTGACCTCCCTTGCATGCCGCCTGCCCTGCCGGGCCGGCCCCGACAGCCTACCGCAGAACCGCTCTGCGCGCGACCGCTGCAGCACCAGCGATGCCCGTGCGGCCACGAGGCGCGCACGGCGCGCCTCGGCGGGAGTGGCGCGGGGCGAAGGGGTCCCCGCAAACGGACGCCGGGGGTTCGGGGCAAAGCCCCGTCTGATTGAAGCTTCTAGTAGCGTTCCCCGGCGCTCGCCGGCGCCATGGGCCACACCGTCGACGGCTCGCCGTTGACGGTGGCGCCGGCGTGCATGATGGTCGACGCGGCGTGCAGGAATCCTGCCGGGAAGCCGAGCTGCGGCTCCGACACGCGATCGAGCGCCTCGACCTGCTCCGGCGTCAGCCGCACGTCGAGGCCGGCCAGGTTCTGCTCGAGCTGCTCCAGCGTGCGGGCCCCGATGATGGTCGACGTGACGCCCGGCCGCGCCTGCACCCAGGCGAGGGCCACGGCCGCCGGCGGTGCGGCGACCACGTCGGCGACGCGGATCAGCTCGTCGATGATGTCGAAGGTGCGCTCGTGGAGGTAGTCCGTCACGCGCCGGCCCCGCCCGGGGTTGGCGTCCCCGGCGTTCTCGCGCGTGTACTTCCCGGTCAGCACGCCGGCCCGCAGCGGCGACCAGGGAGCGACGCCCAGCCCGAGCTCGCGCGCCATGGGCATCAGCTCGCCCTCGACCGTGCGCTCGATCAGCGAGTACTCGATCTGCAGCGCCGCCAGCGGGGTCCAGCCCTTGAACCGCGCCAGCATCTGCGCCTGCGCGGTCTTCCAGGCCGGCGTGTCCGAGAACCCGATGTAGCGCACCTTGCCCGCGCGCACGAGGTCGTCGAGCGCCCGCATCGTCTCCTCGATGGGCGTAAACCGGTCCCACAGGTGCATCCAGTACAGGTCGATGTAGTCCGTGCGCAGGCGCCGCAGCGACTCCTCGCACGCCGCCGTCAGCGACTTGCGGCTGGCGCCTCCGCCGTTCGGGTCCCCGGGATACAGGTTGGCGAAAAACTTGGTCGCGATGACGAGCCGGTCCCGTCCGAGGCTGGCCGCCCGCAGGTAGTCGCCGATGATCGTCTCCGAGTGCCCCTTGGTGTACGCGTTCGCGGTGTCGATGAAGTTCCCGCCGCGCTCGATGTACGCAGAGAGGATCGCTTCCGACGTGGCGACGTCCGAGCCCCAGCCCCAGTCCTCGCCGAACGTCATCGCGCCGAGACAGAACGGGCTGACCCGCAGCCCGGAATCGCCGAGTGTCACGTAGTGGTCGAGTGCCATCCCGCGAGTGTACCGCCATCGGAAAACGCGCGTGGTAGGCTGAATCTCGGGATGCGACGCACGCTGCTGCTCTCCGCGTGGCTGCCGATCGGGATGGTCGTCCTGGCGCTGCTCAGGCTCGCCTTCGACCCGGGCTTCGCTCCCGGCCCGGCGGCGGTCACGGCCCTGCCGGCGATGGTCATGGGACTCGCCTTCACGTGGCCCGCCGGCATCCCGCTGACGCTGGCCCTCGAGCGGCTCCATCCCCGCTCCCTACCGCTGACGGTCGTCTGCGCGGCCGTGCTCTGTCCGCTGTCGGTCGCCGCGGTCACCGTCGGCGGCCTGTTCGGGCCGATCGGCATCTGGGCCTATGCCAGCTTCGTCTCGCTCCCGGCCTGGCTCTCGCTGGGGCTGCTCGCCGGTATCGAGCGTCTGCGCGCAACACGGCAGGCATCATGAGCAACGTCGGGAAGGAGTGGCTGCGCCGAGCACGATCGCGGCGGACGATCGTCGCCCTGGTCGCGGCGGCCATCGCGGCGGGGAGCGCTCAGCCGCTCGCGGCCGGCGGCGGGACGTCCCGTGGCGGCGCCGGGGAGGCGGCGCCGGCGCAGCGCCGCCAGGCGCCCTTCGACGCGCAGCAGCGGCCGCCCGGCGACCCGCAGGTGGTTGCCCGCGGCCAGGCGCTGTACGGCATCCACTGCCGCGGTTGCCACGGGATCGACCTGCGCGGCGGAGACCTCGGCGGCCCCAACCTGCTCCGCTCTCAGATCGTGCTGCGCGACCGCGCGGGCGAGCGGATCTGGCCGGTGCTCCGGGACGGGCAGTCGACGCCGGGCGGCTCCTCGATGCCACCGCAGGCGCTCTCGGAGGCCGACGCGCGCGCCGTGGCCGTGTACATGCACAGCGTCCTCGCCCGCGCGACGCCGCAGGGAGGCCCGCCGCGGGGACCGGAGCTCGACCTGAACATCGTCGTCGGCAACGCCGCAGCCGGACGCGAGTACTTCGCCGCCAACTGCGCGTCGTGCCACTCGGCCACGGGTGACCTGGCCGGCATCGCCGCGCGGATACCGGAGCCGATGACGTTGCAGAACACCTGGGTCCGCGGGCACCGGCGGGGCGCGGCCCGCCCGCCCGTCGCGGTCACGGTGACGCTGGCGTCCGGCGCGCGCGTCGCGGGGACGCTCGTCCGCCTCGACGACTTCATCGTGGCGCTCACCACCGCGGACGGCCTGCGGCGCTCGTTCAGCCGCCGGGGCGGTGTGCCGCGCGTGGATATCGACGACCCGCTGGCCCGCCACACCGAGCTCCTCGGCCTGTACACCGACGAGAACATCCACGACGTCACCGCCTACCTGGTCACGCTGCAATGACACGTACAGCCCTGCTCCCGCACCTCGTGCTCGCGACCGCGGCGGCGGGCGCTGCCCTGTCGCCACCCGCCGGGGCGCAGGAGCCGGGCGGCCTGGATCCCGCCGCGCTGCTCGAGCCGCTCCGGGACTCGTGGCCGACCTACTCCGGCGACTACACGGGCCGGCGCTACAGCCCGCTGACGCAGGTGACGACCGGGACGGTGCGCCACCTGACGCTGGCGTGGACCCGCGAGCTCGACACCGGGATGCCGCCGCTGGAAGGGGCTGGCGCGCCGACGTTCGTCGGTGGCGAGGGCGCGGGCGACTTCGCCATCGGCCGGCAGCGCCTCAAGGGGGCGATCCTGGCCGTGGACGACGTGCTGTACGTGACCGCGCCCGACCACGTCTGGGCGCTCGATGCGCGCGACGGCAGCGAGCGGTGGCACTACTTCTGGAAGACGCGGGGCAGCATCCACATCGGCAACCGGGGCGCGGCGCTGTGGCGCAACGCGCTCTTCTTCGAGACGCCCGACAACTACCTCGTCTCGCTCGACGCACGAACGGGGGCAGAGCGGTGGCACGTGGAGATCGCCACGTTCGAGGACCAGTACTTCTCGACCATGGCGCCCATCGTGGTCGGCGACCACGTCCTGGTCGGGACGGGGAACGACCTCGACGCACCCGGCTTCCTGCAGTCGTTCGACCCGGAGACGGGCGAGCGGCAGTGGATCTTCTACACGGTGCCGATGACGCCCGACTCGCCCGGCCTCGACACCTGGCCGAACCTCGACGCGGCCCGCCACGGCGGCGGGCAGGTCTGGGTGCCAGGCGTGTACGACCCGGAGACCAACTACTACATCTTCGGCACCGGCAACCCGACCCCCGGCTACACCGGCGTGGCGCGGCCGGGCGACAACCTGTTCACCTGCACGCTCATCGCGGTGGACGTCGACAGCGGCGAGATGGCGTGGCACTTCCAGACGTCGCCGCACGACACGCACGACTGGGACTCGGCGCAGACGCCGATCCTCATCGACGGCGAGATCGACGGCGAGCCGCGCAAGCTGGTCTCGACCGCGGCGCGCAACGGCTACTTCTTCACCGTCGACCGCGTGACCGGCGAGCACGTCGTCACGCGCCGCTACGGCGCCACGGCCAACTGGGCCAGCCACATCCGGCCATCCGGCGAGCCGGAGCCCTCGCCCGCGAAGGAGGCGACCATCCCCGGCTCGCTCGTCTCGCCCGTCGAGGGCGGGGTGACCAACTGGCAGCCGCCGGCCTTCAACCCCGACACCGGCCTCTTCTACACGCAGGAGAACAACGGCTTCAACCTGCTCTATCTGACCGACCCGGACCCGCGCGGCTCCATGGGCCTCGGCGGCAAGGAGCGCGTCGTGGTGGGCTCGGGCGGCAACGCCTTCTCGGCCATCGACTACCGCACGGGCGAGATCGTCTGGCGCCACCAGTGGCCCCCCGGGGGCGGCGGAGGGGCCGGCGTCCTGACCACCGCCGGCGGCGTCGTGTTCACGGGGGACGGCAGCGGCAACTTCGTGGCGTTCGACGCGGCCGACGGCAGCCTGCTCTGGCACACGCGGATCGGCGACATCTCCAACGCGCCGCAGACCTACCTGGTCGACGGCCGCCAGCACGTGCTGGTCGCCGTCGGGCAGCGCCTCTTCGCGTTCGTCATGTACTGAGCCGGGTGTTAAGCTCTGACCCGGACCCATGGCTGCGACACCTGCACGCGCCACCCGCGAGCTGCGCTACGAGCCGGAGGAGCGGCCGCCGCCCGCGCTCGCGCTCGGACTCGGCTTCCAGTTCGCCATGCTCACCGTGGCGGGCATCGTGCTCACCCCGGCCATCGTCGTGCGCGCCGCCGGGGGCAGCGCGGACTTCCTGTCCTGGGCCGCGTTCGCCGCGCTCGCCATCAGCGGCGTGACGACCGTGCTGCAGGCGGTGCGGGTCGGCCGCGTCGGCTCCGGCCACGTGCTGCTGATGGGCACGTCGGCCGCCTTCATCGCCGTCTGCGTCACCGCGCTGGAAGACGGCGGTCCGGGGCTTCTCGCCACGCTGGTCGCCATCTCCGCGCTGTTCCAGTTCGCGCTCGCGACGCGGCTGTCGCTGCTGCGGCGCATTCTCACGCCGACCGTGTGCGGCACCGTGATCATGCTGATTCCGGTGACGCTCATGCCGATCATGTTCGGCATGCTGACGCAAGTGCCGGACGGGACGGCGCCGGCCGCCGCGCCCGTCAGCACGCTCATGACGCTGATCGTCACGGTCGGCGTCACACTGCGCGCCGCCGGCGTGTGGCGCCTCTGGGCCCCGGTCATCGGCATCGGGGCCGGCTGCGTCGTCGCGGGCTCGTTCGGCCTCTACGACACGCAGAGCGTGGCCGACGCCAGCTGGATCGGGCTGCCCGCGGGCGCCTGGCCGGGATTCGATCTCCGCTTCGGCGTGGCGTTCTGGTCCCTGCTGCCGGCCTTCGTGTTCGTGACGCTGATTGGCGCCATCGAGACCATCGGCGACAGCGTCGCCATCCAGCGCGTCTCGCGGCGGTCGCCGCGGGCCACCGACTTCCGGGTCGTGCAGGGGGCGGTCGCCGCCGACGGCGTGGGCAACCTGCTCGCCGGCCTGGCGGCCACGGTGCCCAACACGACCTATTCGTCGAGCGTCTCGGTCACGGAGATCACGGGCGTCGCTGCCCGGACGGTCGGCATGTGCATCGGCGCCACCTTCATCGTGCTGGCGTTCCTGCCGAAGTTCATGGCGCTCATACTCGCCATTCCGGGTCCCGTCGTCGGCGCGTACACCATCGTGCTGATGGCCACCCTGTTCGTCCTCGGCATGCGCGTGGTCGTGGAGGACGGCGCCGACTACCGCAAGGGCATCGTGGCGGGAGTCGGGTTCTGGATCGGGCTCGGGTTCCAGAACGAGCTGCTCTTCGCCGACTCGCTGGGGGCCTGGAGCAGCCTGCTCGGCAACGGGATGACCTCCGGCGGGCTGGCCTCGATCCTCATGACGGTGTTCCTGGAGCTGGCCCGGCCGCGGCGGCAGCAGCTCCGGACGGCGCTGAACGCCGAGGCCTACCCGGCGATCGACAAGTTCCTGACGCGCTTCGCCGCCCGCCACCGCTGGAGCGAGGCGATGACCGACCGGCTCCGCGCCGTCGGCGAGGAGACGCTGCTCACGCTGGTCCGGCGGGGCGAGGACGACCCGCCGGCGAAGGAGCGGCGCCTGCTGCTGGCCGCGCGCAGCGACGGCCGCGCGGCGGAGCTGGAGTTCGTCGCGGCAACTGACGAGACCAACATCGAGGACCGCATCGCACTGCTCGGCGACCGCGTCGCCGGCAACCAGATCGAGCAGGAGGTCTCCCTCCGGCTGCTCCGGCACCTCGCCTCGTCGGTCCGCCACCAGCAGTACCACGACACCGACGTCGTGACGGTTCGCGTGGAGCCGGCGGCGTCCTAGTAAACCTCACTTGCATGCACCGTTGAGTGACCTGAGCGCCGAGGGACAGGCCGCGCGCAAGCTCATCGCGGGCGCGTCGCGGATCGTGGGCTTCACCGGGGCCGGCATCTCGACGGAGTCGGGCGTCCCGGACTTCCGCAGCCCGGACGGCGTGTGGGCACGCAACCGGACGGTGGACTTCCAGGAGTTCCTGTCCAGCGAGGCGGGGCGCATCGAGTACTGGCGGCAGAAGGTCGCCGCGTGGCCGGCCATGCGCGCGGCCAGACCGAACGCCGGCCACCTCGCCTTCGTGCAGCTCCACGAGCAGGGGCGGCTCACGGCGCTCATCACGCAGAACATCGAGCGGCTGCACCAGCGGTCGGGGCTGCCCGCCGACACGGTCCTGGAGCTGCACGGGACGACGACCGAGGCCGTCTGCCTGAGCTGCGGTGACCGGATCACGTCCGACGAGGCGTGCCGGCGGGTCGCCGCCGGCGAGCGGGCGCCGCGCTGCCGGTCGTGCGGCGGTCTGCTCAAGCCGGCCACCATCTCGTTCGGACAGGCGCTGCCGCACGACGTGCTGCTGCGGGCGCAGGCCGCCGTCGAGGCCTGCGACCTGCTCCTCGCGGTCGGCTCGTCGCTGGTCGTCGAGCCGGCGGCCTCGATTCCGCGCCTGGCCAAGCTCGCCGGGGCGAGCCTGATCATCGTCAACCGCGATCCGACCCCGCTGGACGGCCTGGCCGACGTCGTCGTGCGCGGCGAGATCGGCGCCGTCCTGCCCGCGCTCGTCTGACCGGGAGTCGCAGCGCGCCATGCCCGAGCTGCCGGAGGTGGAGACGGTCCGGCGCAGCCTGGCTCCGGGCCTCGAAGGGCGGACCATCCGGGCCGTCTCGTTCTGCTGGCCGCGGACCTGCGTCGGCGACGCCCGCAGCACCGAGCGGCGCTTGGCCGGCCAGCGCATCGAGCGGCTGGACCGGCACGGCAAGTACCTGCTGCTCAGGCTGCGCCGGGACCAGCGCAGCTCGCTCCTGATCATTCACCTCCGGATGACGGGGACCCTCCTGTTGAACGGCCGGCCGGGAGCGTACACGAGGGCCACGATGTCCCTCGACGACGGTGCCACGGTGGTCTTCCAGGACATCCGCAAGTTCGGCCGCTGGCAATGGTCCGAGGAGCTGCCGCCGCGTCTGGCCGCGCTGGGCCCCGACCCGCTGGAGATCGGCCGCGAGGCGTTCGCCGCCCGGCTGGCGTCCCGCAAGGCGCGGCTGAAGGCGCTCCTGCTCGACCAGGCGTTCCTGCGCGGCCTCGGCAACATCTACGCGGACGAAGCGCTCTTCCGCGCCCGGCTGCACCCGGAGCGGAGCGCCGCGGGCGTCGGCGGGCGCAAAGCGGGAGACCTGCACGACGCCATCCGGGCCGTCCTGCGGGACGCGATTGCCGCCGGCGGCACCAGCATCAGCAACTACCGCGACGGGCAGGGAGCGCCGGGCGCCTTCCAGCGCCAGATCCGGATCTACGGCCGCGCCGGCACGCCCTGCCCCACCTGCGGCGCACGCGTCCGGCGCACCGTCATCGCCCAGCGCAGCACGCACTTCTGCCCCCGCTGCCAGCGGCGGCGGTGACCGGTCCAGTCGGGCGCCATCCATTATGCTGGGCCTGATGGTGCCGACGCCGATCGGGATTGGAGCCACGTGACCCGCTACGGCGACCTGGCGAGGCGGATCCGTCTCGGCGAGGATTCCGTGCTCGAGCTGAAGCGGCTCTCCCTGTCGGGATCGCGCGTAACGGCTCCAGACCGCAAGGATGTCGCGGACGAACTGGCGGCGTTCGCGAACGGGCGAGGCGGCGACCTCGTTCTCGGCGTGGACGACGAGACGCGCGACGTGAGTGGGATCCCGCTCGATCGACTGGACGCGGTAGAGGCGTGGGTCCGCGAGATATGCAACGACCTGCTGAGCCCCCCGCTCGACGCCGCAATCCGCAAGATCGAGCTGACCGACTCGGGGGGACACCCGGTTCCCGTGCTGCTGGTGGAGGTCGAGCGCAGCCTGTTCGTTCACAAGAGCCCGGGTGGCTACTTCCGCAGGCTGGGCAGCTCCAAACGAGAGCTCGCACCCGAGCTGCTGGCCCGCCTGTTCCAGGAGCGAAGCCGGAGATGCACTTCGTCCGCCGGAACGTTCTGGTGCGGGCGGCCAAGACCTCGGCGCGTACGGAGCGCGAACAGTTCAGCGACCGGGCCGTCTTCGCGGCGCTGGTCAACGCCGTGGCGCACCGGGACTATTCGGTGGCCGGCGCGCGGATCCGCTTGCATCTCTTCGGGAATCGTCTCGAGCTCTACGTCCCGGGGGCGCTGGCGAACACGCTCACGCCCGACAGCATGCACTTGCGCCAGGCGAGCCGCAACGAGTTGATCGTGTCGCTGCTCGCGCGATGTCCGGCACCGACCGGCCTCGGCCGTACTCACCTCATGGATCGCCGGGGCGACGGGGTGCCGAGCATCCTGCGAGAGACTCAGGCACTCTCAGGGCGAGCGCCCGAGTACACGCTGATCGACGACGGCGAGCTGCGACTCATCATCCGGGCCGCTACGGGACACGCGTAGAGCGCGCCGGGCACAGCGACGATGCCGAGCACGAAGCGTCTGGTCTGCCTCGCCAACTCCCGGACGCTGCACGGCCGCTGCGTGGCCGGCCGCGAGTGGAGCGGCGCGGAAGCCGGCGGGTGGATTCGGCCTGTCAGCGCACGGGACGGTGGGGAGGCATCGGAATACGAGCGGCAGTACGAGGACGGCAGCGACCCGCGGATCCTCGACGTGATTGACGTCCCGCTTCTCGAATCGCGGCCCAGCGGCTACCAGACGGAGAACTGGCTGCTCGATCCCAAGCGCTATTGGGAGAGGGTGGGCCGCCTGTCACCATTCGATCTGCCCGCGCTTGCGGATCCCGTCGCCCCGCTCTGGATCGACGGCCATAGCACGTACAATGGCCTGAACGACAAGATCCCGATTGCGGCAACTGAATCGATCACCGGCTCGTTGCGGCTGCTCGAGGTCGACTGGTTGCGGCTCACGGTGTGCCGGCCGGGCGAAGCGTTCGGCAACAACAAGCGCCGCGTGCAGGGTCAGTTCCGGCACTCGGGCTGCGAGTACGCGCTGTGGGTTACCGACCCGGGCTGGGAGCGGACCTACCTCGCCAGGCTGGACGGGACTTACGGCGTCGGCGAGTGCCATCTCACCATCAGCCTGGGCGAGCCGTACCAGGACGCCTGCTACAAGCTGATTGCCGCCATCATCCCTGTCACGTGACGATGATCATGCCGGCAACCAGGGGCACCGTGCTGACGATAGGCCACTCGACACATCCAATCGAGGTGTTTATCGCCCTGCTTCAGCGCCACGGCGCGGCCGCGGTGGCGGATGTCCGGGCCGCGCCCTACAGCCGCTTCAACCCGCAGTTCAACCGCGAGCCGCTGGCGGCCAGCCTCGCCGCGTGCGGGATCGCATACGTCTTCGTGGGATCGGAGCTGGGCGGGCGTTCGGCGGATCCTGCCTGCTATGACGACGGGCGCATCCGCTACGAGCGGCTCGGCTCGACCTGCGCGTTCCGCGAGGGACTCGAGAGGGTGGAGCAGGACGCGACCCGCCGCCGCATCGTGCTCATGTGCGCCGAGAGGGAGCCGCTGGAGTGCCACCGCTGCCTGCTCGTCGCCCCGGCCCTCGAGGCGCGGGGCGTTCCGGTGGCACACATTCGGCCTGAGCGCAAGCTGGAGGCGCATGCCGACGCCATGACCCGGCTGCTGGCGATGCACGACTTGCAGGACGCCGTCGAAGGCCAACGATTGTTCCCGCGCTCCCGCGCCGAACGGATCACCGAGGCCATCGCCCGGCAGGCCGCTCGATTCGGGCACCGGAACGACCGGTCCACTGACGATTCCGCGTCGGCCGGCCGAGCGGCTCAGCCGAGGGCGGCGATCCGCCGCAGCTCGACGGCGCAGGCCTTGTAGGAGGGCTGCTTCGAGTAGGGGTCGAACACCGCGTCGGTGAGCCGGTTGGTCGCCTCGTAGTGCATGGGGATGAAGACCTGGCCCGGCTGGACCGAGCGGCTCACGAACGCCCGGGCGGTGATGCGGCCGCGGCGCGACTCGACGTGCACGGTATCGTTGGAGGTCAGGCTGCGGGCCTTCGCGTCGACCGGGTTGACCTCCACGTAGATCTCCGCCGGATACAGCTTCCGCAGCACCGCCGACTTGGCGGTGCGGGTCTGCGTATGCCACTGCGCGGCGCTTCCGCGCCCCGTCAGCAGCAACAGCGGGAACCGCTCGTTCGGCGGCTCCGGGAGCGGACGCGGGTCTTCGTGGAGGAACCGGGCGCGCCCGTCGGGGTGGTGGTAGCGGCCGTCCTCGAAGAGGCGCCGCTCCGTGCGCGCCGGCGCGGCGGACTGCCCGGCCGGGAAGGGCCACTGGATGCCGCCGCTCGCGTCCAGCATCTCGTAGTCGGCGATGCCGGTGATGTCGCAGGGCTGGCCCGCCGAGAGCCGCTTCAGGATCTGGAACGCCGCGGCCGGCGACTCCCACGCCCGGAACATCCCGCCGCACCCCCAGTACTCGGCCACGAGCTTGAAGATGGCGAAGTCGGCGAGCGCCTGCCCCGGCGCCCGCGCCACCTTCCTGATGCGGCCGATGCGCCGCTCCGAGTTGATGAACGTCCCGTCCTTCTCGCCCCAGCCGGCGGCCGGCAGCAGCAGGTCCGCCATGCGGGCCGTCTCCGTCGTGGCGTACATGTCCTGCACGACGAGGTAGTCGAGGCGGCCGAGGATGTCGCGCGCCTGGCCCTGGTTGATCCAGGAGTGAGCGGTGTTGGTGCACACGATCCAGAGCCCCTTGATCCGCTCCCGCAGGATGCCCTCGATGATCTCGTTGTAGGCCCAGCCGCCCTGCGCCGGGATGACCCCCGCATCGATGCCCAGCACCTGCGCCACCTTCTCCCGGTGGTCGGGATTGGCGAAGTCGTGCCCCCCCAGCAGGTTCGTGGTGTTGCTGAACAGGCGCGAGCCCATCGCGTTGCACTGGCCGGTGATCGAGTTCGCCCCGGTGCCGGGGCGGCCGATGTTGCCGGTCATCAGCGCGAGGCTGATGATGCTCTGCGCGGTGCGCACTCCCTGGTAGCTCTGGTTGACGCCCATCGTCCACCAGAACGACACCCGGCGCCCCCCGTGAATCGTCTCGGCAAGATGCTCGATGGCGCGCTCCTCGAGGCCGGTCTCGTCGGAGACCCGCTCGAGCGTGAACGGCTCGATCGCGGCGGCATAGCTATCGAAGTCCCGCGTGTGCGCCTCGATGTAGCCCCGGTCGATCCAGCCCCGCGCGATGAGGAGCCGGGCGACGCCGTAGAACAGCGCCTGGTCCGACTTGGGGCGCGGCGCCAGGTGCTCGGTCGCCTGCATCGCCGTCTCGGTGACGCGCGGATCGATGACGAAGACGGTGGGATCGTGCGGATTGCGGAGCACCCGCTCCCACAGGATGGGATGCGCGAGGCACGGATTGGCGCCCACGAACACGAGGACGTCCGATTCCTCGAAGTCGCGGTAGGTGTACGGCGGCGCATCGAAGCCGAACGCCTGCTTGTACGCCACGACCGAGGTGGCCATGCACTGGCGCGTATTGCCGTCGCCGTGCACCATCCCCATCCCGAACTTGGCCAGCGCCCCTAACAGCGCCAGCTCCTCGGTCGCCATCTGGCCGGTCCCGAGGAACGCCACCGCCTGCGGTCCGTGACGGCTCTGAATGCCCCGGAAGCGCTCGACCATCGTCCGCAAGGCTGCATCCCAGCTCGCCGCGCGCCGGACGCCACCGGCGTCGCGCAGCAAGGGCGCCGTGGCCCGGTCGCCGGCCCCGAGCACGGCCAGCGCCTCCCACCCCTTCGGGCAGGCGACGCCGCGGTTCACCGGGTAGTCGACGGCCGGGGTCAGGCCCACCGCTTCGCCGTCCCTGAGGTGAACGGTCAGGCTGCAGCCGGTCGAGCAGTAGCCGCACACCATGTCCGTGGTGGCGTCCGGCTTCACCCTGGCCGGCACCTGCCCGAGGCCGAAGCCGCCGGGCGCGCGGAGCAGATCGCGGGTCAGATGCCCGTCGCGCTGGCGCAGCATCACGGCGTCCCCGGCATGCGCGGCGAGGCGACCGCCGCGAAGAACAGGTAGCGTTCGAGCAGCTCGCCCGCGAGACAAGCGCTGAACAGCATGGCGACGAGCACGACGAAGACGAGGTCCTGGCCGTGCTCCGGACTCGCCGGCACGCGGCTCATCAGCAGCAGGGCGGGCATGACGAGGCCGCCCAGCAGACCGGCCGCGAAGCGCGCCAGGGTCACGTTGGAGAGTGCGCCCGTCAGCAGCCACGCCGTCCGCTTGAGGGAGGTCGTCGAGCGTGCGGCCAGGTGGCGGAACAGAGCCGCCTCGAACAGCAGCTTCGCGGTCGCCGCGACGATCAGCCCCCGGCAGAGGACGGTGCCGTAGCGGTCGACCGCGACGGCGGCCAGCACCGCGTCGCTGCCCGCGGCGACGATCAGCAGCGGCAGCCAGGCCGCGGCCAGCCCCAGCACCGCGGTCGTCAGGAGGAAGCGGCACGCGGTGGCCGGGCCGTTCCAGAAATCGCGCTTCGTGTACTCGTACACCATGACGGAGCAGAGGACGCCGGCCGTGCCCGACAGCGCGACGCTCCAGCCCAGCCACCACCCGGGTCCGGCCCGCACGGCCGGCTCCGCGCCGGCGCCCGGCGCCCAGTCGCCCAGCCGCTCCAGCCAGCCCGCCGACGCCGCCCACGACCAGCCGGCGTAGACCACCGCCAGCCCGGCGAACACCCCGAACGCCAGGATCTCGCGGCTGAGCCACGAGTGGCGCAGCCCGAGGATGGCCCGGTAGGCGTAGCGCGGCCGTCCCAGGTGCAGCACGCTGACGGCGAGCGCGAGCAGGCCGAAGACCAGCGCGCTCGCGCTGTGGACCGGACGGATGCTGGCCGTCAGCGCACCCGGCACGACCAGCTCCAGCAGCCGCTCGACCAGGAACGCGCCCACCGACAGTTGCGTGAGCGTGAGCATCAGGATCAGCGACCAGTGCGCCTGCTCGGGCCGCACGGTGTGGTAGTCGGCCGGCACCATGTTGCGCGGCAGGACGCGGGTGGTCCGATACGCCGTGGTCGGCAGCGTCAGGGCCGGCTCCGGCGCGCCGGGAACGAACAGATGGGTCTCCGACTCCTCGACGACCTGCTCGACGTCGACCACGCGGATCGCGATGGCGCCGTTGGGGCACGACTGCACGCAGGCAGGGGCCTCGCCCGCCGCGAGCCGGTCGCTGCACATGTCGCACTTGCGGACGATGCCCTTCGCGCGGCTGTACTTGGGCGCCTCGTAGGGGCAGGCCAGCGTGCAGTACTGGCACCCGAAGCACTGGTCGTCGAGGTGCTTGACGATGCCCGTGTCCGGGTCCTTCTCGTAGGCCTCCACCGGGCAGGCGTGCAGGCAGGCCGGGTCGAGGCAGTGGTGACAGGCGGTCGTCACGTGCTGAAGGACCGGGAGGCGCTGGCTGCCGCCGTGCAGCAGGCCGACGTCGCGCCACGACTCCTCCGCCTCGAGGCCGTTGAGCGCATGACAGGCCGCGACGCACGACTTGCACCCGGAGCAGGCGTCCAGATCCACGTCGAAGGCGTACTGCTGGCCGGCGGCCGGCGGCGTCGCCGGCATGAGCGCCGAGTAGCGTCCGGCCAGGGCCGGACGTCCGTCGGCCTGCGCGGCGTCGTGCGCCCGCGCGAAGCGGTCGGCCGCCGTCGCCTGCTGCTCGCCGAGGTAGCGGTCGACGAGGGGCAGCGGCCGCACGGATGTCGGGGTGGTAGTGGCCATCACCTGGCTCTAATCAGACGGGGCTGCGCCCCGAACCCCCGGCGTTCGCTTGCGGGGGCCCCTGCGCCCCGCGCCGCTCCCGCCGAGGCGCGCCGTGCGCGCCTTGCGGCCGCACGAGGACGGCGCCGCCCTCGACGCGCGTCTCGTAGCGCGCCACGTCGTTGCCCGGCGGCTCGACGCTGCATCCGCTGCAGGCGTCGAACCGCCATCCGTGCCACGGACAGGTCACCACGCCAGCGCTGAGGCTGCCTTCCGCCAGCGGCCCTCCGGCGTGCGGGCAGTGGCCCTCCAGGGCGTGCACCTCGCCGTTCACGCGGAACAGCGCGCAGCTCTGCCCGGCGATTTCGACCTCCAGGCCGGATCCCTCGCGCAGCGCGTCAACGCGCGCGGCGAACACGAACCCGTCGTCCCGGCGCGCCGGCGCAGCCGGTTCCTGCCCGGCGCCCGCGGTGGACCCGCCCGCGGTCTCGCCGGGGTCGGTTCGCGCCGGGTCGTCAGCCTCGAGCCGTGCGAACAGCCGGCGGACGCCGGCGCAGCCGGGACAGAACACGGGCGGGTCCTCACCGCGGTGGCGGTACTCGCAGCGCTCGCAGACCCAGGTGGACGGCCGGTAGTCGTCCTCGCCCACCTTCGCCGCCTCGGCCTCGCGCAGCCGCGCGCGCCAGTAGGCGCTGAACGTCTGCCCGGGGCGGTGCTTCAGGTAGTACGCCGTCACCACCTCCTCGATGACGAGCGGGAGCTGCTCCACGTCCACGCCGAGCCGGTAGCGCAGCCCGAGATGGACGTCGCCCGCCACCCCGCCGCCCAGGTAGACGTCGAAACCCTCGCGCGTGCCGAGCAGCCTGCGGACGCGGACCCCCTTGAGGCCGATGTCGGCCGTGAAGTGCTGCGCGCAGCTCGACGGGCAGCCGCTCATGTGGATGCGGATGCCGTGCAGGGCGAGCGCCCGCTGGCGGAGCGTCTCGATCAGCCGGAACATGGCGCCCTTGGTCTCGGTCACCGCGATGTTGCAGAACTGCGTCCCGGTGCAGGCCACCGTGTTGCGCGCCAGCGTGTCGGCGTGCATGCTCAGGCCCACCGCCGCGGCGGCGGTGGCGGCGGCGTCCTTGAACCCGGTCGGGATGTCGATGACGGCCAGGCCCTGCTCGTGCGTCGTCCGGAGCTGTCCGTCGCCCCAGCGCTTGGCGAGCACTGCGACGGCTTCGAGCTGCCGCCAGGTCAGCCGGCCGAGCGGCACGCACAGCCCCAGCGTCCAGCGGTCGGCCTCACGCTGCGGAAACCAGCCGACCAGATCGTCGTACCGACCCGCGGCCGACGGCGGCGGCAGATCCGGCCACGGGCGCAACGCGACGCGTTCGCCGACGAACGCCAGCACGCCCTCGACGCCTATCCGCTCGACCAGGTAGCGCAGGCGCGCCTGATGGCGCCGCTCCCGCGAGCCCCGGGCGCGGAACAGGTCGAGCACCGCGGCCGTCACGGCCGTGACCTGCCCCGGCTCCACCAGCACCGGCAGGTGCCACCCCAGGTGCGGGTTCTGCCCCTGCGTGCCGGCGATCAGCACCTGGAACAGCACCTCGCGGCCCACGCGGCGGGCCAGGAAGCTGAGGTCCTGCGTCCAGAAATGCACCGAATGCTCGGCCGCGCCGTTGAGGCAGATGTTGAACTTGCGCGGCAGATCCGAGTAGTCGCGGCTGTCGACGAACAGCGCGGTGACGTCGCGGCACAGCTCGCGGGTGTCGATCAACTCGTCCGGAAGTACGCCGCTGAACGGATGCGCGAACACGTTCCGCACGTTGTCGTGGCCGGTCTGCCTGGAGGTCAGCCCGACCGCCGCCAGCCGCTCGGCGACCCGCGGCAAATGCGCGATCTCCAGTCCCTGCACCTGCACGTTGGCGCGCGTCGTGACATCGACGATGCCGTGGCCGTACTCGTACGCCAGCGCCGCGATCTCCCGCGCCTGGTCGGACGTGAGCTCGCCGGCGGTGATGCGGATGCGGTTCATGTAGCGACCGGGCGCGTCGCGCTTCCGATAGAAGAAGCCGTACCACTTCATCCGCTCCAGATCGGGCGTCTCGATCCCGGCCATCGGCGTCCGCGCGGCGGCGTGACGCAGGACGTCGGGCCAGACCTCGAAGCTGTGCTTCTGTGCCTTCCACACCTCGGCCGGGTTGACCATCGTCTCAGACTCCCTAGCTCGCGGCTTCCAGCGGCGCGGCGGGGGCGCCGGCCAGTCCGGCGCGCCGCGCGGCCAGGGCGACGTCGAGCGCCGCTTGCGCCTCGGTCTCCGTCGCCGTGTCGAAGCGCACCGCGAACGCGAGGAAGGCGGTGGCAGTCACCAGCGCCCCGATGATCAGGAACGCCGTGGGCCACGGGATGGCGCCCCCGAAAAGGAATCCCGCCGCCACCGCCCCGGCGTTGCCGCCGGCGCCGACGATGCCCGCGACCGACCCCAGGGCCCGCTTGTTGATGAACGGCACGACCGAGTACGTCGCCCCCTCCGACATCTGCACGAACAGGCTGAAGACGATGAGGGCCGGGATCGCCAGCGCCAGGACCGCCACCTGCGAGAACAGCATCAGGGCCAGCCCCTCGGCGAACAGCACGAGGAAGAGCCACCGCACGCGTCCGGAGAGGCCCCAGCGCCGGCCGAACAGGTCGCCGCCCGCGCCTCCGAGCGTGCGGGCGAAGACGTTCATGAGGCCGAAGAGCATCGCCGCCGCGCCGGCCCACTGCACGGCCTGCACCGCGTTCATGGACGCGAAGAAGTCGAAGTAGTCGATGAAGTACAGGGCGAGGACGTTGTTGACCGTCAGCTCGATGCCGAAGCAGGCGCCGTAGATGACGAAGAGGACCCACACCCGCGGGTCCCTCGACGCCATGGCGAACGATCCCCTGACGCTGCGGCGGGGCGGCAGCTTGCCGGCCGCGCGCAACGCCCGGTAGTTGCCTTCCGGGGCATCCTGCGTCAGCAGGTAGTACGCCACGCCCACCAGCGCGCACAGCGCCCCGGCCAGCACCATCGCCAGCCGCCAGCCCGCGGCGTCGCTCAGGCCCAGGCCCGGCAGGAGCCGGATGTTCGTGAAGGGGATGTAGGCCCCGACCGTGAGGATGCCGAGGACGATCGGCATCACGAGCTGGGTCACGCCGCCGCCCAGGTTGCCCCACCCCGCGGTGGTGGCGTTCGCGGTGCCGACGACGTTCGGGGCGAACATGATCGAGGTGTGGTACTGCGTGATCACGAACGACGCGCCGATGACGCCAATCAGGAGGCGGAAGATCAGGAACGTCTCGAAGCTCTGCGCGAGACCGATGCCCATCACCGGGAGCGAGCCGAGAATCAGCAGCCAGGTGTAGGCCAGCCGGGGTCCGATGCGATCGCACAGCCAGCCGATCAGCAGGCGCGCGACGACGGTGATGGCGACCGAGCCGATGACGAGCCAGCCGATCTGCGACTGGGTCAGCGACATCTCGTCGCGTACGATCTTCATGAGCGGCGCGATGCCGAACCACGCGAAGAAGCAGAGGAAGAACGCGAACCACGTCATGTGGAACGCCCGCATCTGCGGGGTGTTGATGCTGAAGAGCCGAATTCGTGTCGCCTTGCCGCGAACGTCCATGCTGTGTGCGATGCCTCCGTCGCGTCTTCCCTAGCAAGAGGCGGGCCAGCATGGGCGCCGGCATCCGGAGGCGTCCGAATCTCCCCGCGGAATCGGGCTGACCGGACGCTTCGCCGCGGCGCCGGACGGGCTCGACGGCGGCGCTGGAACACAGAAATGTAGAAGGCCGTGCGTCATCCGACACGGCCGTGCGGAATTAACGAGAATGTCACCCGCCTGATGCTGGTTTCGAGATGGATCCGCATCGCGGCCGGCGCCGCTCCCGGGGTGCCGGCCGTGCCCGGATCGGTCGCGGCCGGAACAAGCCTGTCGAATGGAACACGAAACAAGACACTATTGTGGAATAGTCTGCATTCGGCGGGCTGCAGACCCCCTTGGTGTCGTGCCGCATGGGCGGTGACTGTGCGCCGCTTTCTTCAAAAATGTCGCTCCGGCCTGTCGGGTCGACGAAAGCGGCAGGCGCCGGAGCGCGCCGGAGCGATGGCGATCCCCCCGTAGCGACGGCGCAAACCGGCCGCTGCGGCCGGCTGCCGCGGCGGCGGGCGGAATTGGCATGCGGCTTGATTGACTCCGGCGGGCATGTCACCCTGCGAGCTCCCGTCAGCCTGCCTCAGCGAGCGCCGCCTGCGCCCCATGGTCCTCGCGCTCGGCCTCCTCCTCGCCAGCCACGCCGCGGCGCAGGCCCAGCCCGCCGGCGCGGAGAGCGCCGGCACAACGGGGCCGAGGACGCGGCCAGCGGCCGGCGCGAGCGCGCCGGGGGCGGAACGCCAGGCACCGCCGGAGACTCCCTCGGACTGGCGCGAGATCCTGCCGGGCCTGACGGTGGGCTCGCAACTGCGGCTGCGCGGCGAGAGCCGCCGCAACTTCAAGTTCGACGACGCCCGGGCGGGCAACGACGAGGGCTACCTCCTCTCCCGGGTGCGCCTCGGCCTGACCTGGCGGCCGAGCGATCAGGTCACCGGCGCCGTCGAGCTGCAGGACGCGCGCATCCACGGGGAGGAGGCCATCAGCGAAACCCGCACGCCGAACGTCTTCGCCGACCAGCTCGACATCCATCAGGCCTACCTCGACGTCGAGGCGCCCGCGTCGTCACGCGTCCCGATCGCGGTGCGCGTCGGGCGCCAGAAGCTGGTCTACGGGTCCCAGCGCCTGATCTCCCCGCTCGAATGGGTCAATACCGCGCGTGTGTTCGACGGCGCGCGCATCGCGATCGGAGCCGGCGCCGGCCGGCGGCTCGCCGCGTTCGCCACGCGCCTCGTCCCCGTGGCGCCGCGCGGCATCAATGACCATGGGCTCACCGGCAGCCGCCTGTTCAACAGCCAGCTCCACGGCGTGTACTACACGGACGGCGCGCTCCTGCCCGGCGGCGCCGTCGAGGGCTACTGGCTCCTGCGGCGCGAGGAGCGGCTGGACGACGCGGTGCACACCGTCGGCACGCGCATCGACGCCCGCTACGGGCCATGGGCCTTCGACGGGGAGCTGGCCGGGCAGACCGGAAGCTACGGCGGCCTCGACCATCGGGCGGCGATGGTGCACGTCGGCGGCGCGTTCACGGCTCGCCTGCCGGGGCGGCCGAAGTTCGGGGCGGCCTTCAACCTCGGCAGCGGCGACGACGATCCGGACGACGGCGTGCACGGAACGTTCGACAACCTGTATCCGCTCAACCACGTCTACTACGGGACGATGGACCTGTTCGCCCTGCAGAACCTGCGCAACGTCGAGGCCTCCGTGGACGCGGCGCTGCCCGGCGGCGCCTCCGTCCGCGTCGCCTACCAGCATTTCGCGCTGGTCGCGCCCGGCACGGACGCGTGGTACAACGCCGCCGCCGGCATCGTGCACGCCGGCGGCGACCTGGGCGTCGCGGCCGACGTGGGCAGCGAGATCGACGTCACCGTCCGCGCCCGCGTCTGGCACGTCGGTCTCGAGGCGGGGTACGGGTTCTTCCGCGGCGGCGGCTACCTCCGGGAGCTGGACTTCAGGCTGAGCTCGGCGCACTTCTTCTATCTGCAAACGACGGTCGGCTTCTAGCCGGCGTCAATCGGACCGCCGAGGCGCGCCGTGCGGTAGCATTAGGCGCATGAAGCTGACTATCCCGCGCGCGGCCGCGGCACTCGCCGTGCTTGCCGCCGCGTGCGCGCAGCCGGAGCCGGACACGCCCATGAACGACGCCACGACCGCAGCAGACGTGACCCCGTTTCTGTCCCCGAGTCCCCTGCCGTTCAACTACCCGCCGTTCGATCGGATCGAGGACGACGCCTTCCGCCCCGCCTTCGAACGGGCGATGGCGGAGCACGCGGCGGAAGTCGCCGCGATCGCCGACGCGGCGGAGCCGCCGACGTTCGAAAACACGCTGGTCGCCCTCGAGCGATCGGGCCGGGTGCTCGCGCGCGTGCAGAGTGTCTTCTTCAACCTGGTTGCCGCCGATACGAACGAGACGCTGGACGCGATTCGGAGCGAGGTGGCGCCAAAGCTGGCAGCCCACAGCGACGCGATCCTGCTGAACGCCAGGCTGTTCGCGCGCGTCCAGGCCCTGTACGAGCAGCGCGCGGCCCTGGGGCTCGACGGCGAGTCCCTGCGGCTGGTCGAGGAGTACCACACCGACTTCGTACGCGCCGGCGCGCGGTTGTCCGACGGCGACAAGCAGCGCCTGCGGGACATCAACGCGGAGCTGGCCAGCCTGGAGGCGACCTTCAGCCGCAACGTGCTCAGCGAGGTCAACGAGTCGGCGGTCGTCGTCGACGGGCGGCCGGCCCTGGCCGGACTGTCCGACAACGAGATCACCGCCGCGGCCGACGCTGCGGCGGCCCGGGACCTCGACGGGAAGTTCCTGATCGCGCTGCGCAACACCAGCGGTCAGCCGGTTCTCGCGTCGCTCGACGATCGAGCGCTGCGCCAGCGGATTTTCGAGACGTCGCTGGCCCGCGGCAGCCGGGGTGGAGACTTCGACAATCGCGCCATCATCAGCCGGATGGCCGCCCTGCGGGCGGAGCGCGCTGCGCTGCTCGGCTATCCCACGCATGCCGCGTACAGCCTGGAGCGGCAGACCGCGCAGACGGTGGCCGCCGTCAACGAGCGGCTGGCCAGCCTGGCGCCGGCAGCCGTGGCCAACGCCCGGCGGGAGGCGCGTGACCTGCAGGCCATGATCGGCGCGGGCGGCGGCGCGCACGACCTGGCGCCGTGGGACTGGGCGTACTACGCCGAGAAGGTGCGCGCCGAGCGCTACGCCTTCGACGCGGCGCAGCTGCGGCCGTACTTCGCCCTCGACAGCGTGCTGGAGAACGGCGTGTTCTACGCCGCGGGCCGCCTCTACGGGCTGACCTTCCGGGAGCGTGCCGATCTGCCGCTCCATCACCCGGACGCGCGCGTATTCGACGTGCTCGACGACGACGGCGAGCCGCTCGCCCTGTACCTGGGCGACTACTACGCGCGCCCCTCGAAGCGCGGCGGCGCCTGGATGAGCTCGTTCGTGTCCCAGTCGGAGCTGCTCGGGAAGCGGCCGGTGGTGGCGAACTACCTGAACATCCCGAAGCCGCCGGCGGGCGAGCCGACCCTGCTGACCTTCGACGAGGTCGAGACGCTGTTCCACGAGTTCGGGCACGCCCTGCACGGGATGTTCTCGGCCGTGCGGTATCCGTACTTCTCGGGCACCGCCGTGCCGCGCGACTTCGTCGAGTTCCCCTCCCAGGTCAACGAGATGTGGGCGACGTGGCCCGAGGTGCTCAGGAACTACGCGGTGCACCACGAGACCGGGGAGCCGATGCCGCCCGAGCTCATCGAGCGGGTGCTGGCGGCCGAACAATTCAACCAGGGCTTCGCCACCACCGAGTACCTGGCCGCGTCCCTGCTGGACCAGGCGTGGCACCAGCTGGCGGCGGACGAGGTGCCGGCCGCCGAGGGCGTGGCGGCATTCGAGGAGGCCGCGCTCGCCGCGGCCGGCGTGGCGCTCGACGCCGTCCCCCCGCGTTACCGGAGCACGTACTTCTCGCACATCTGGAGCAGCGGGTACGAGGCGGGGTACTACTCGTACATCTGGAGCGAGGTGCTCGACGCCGACTCCGTCGAATGGTTCAGGGAGAACGGCGGCCTCACGCGCGCGAACGGCGACCACTTCCGGCGGACGCTCCTGTCGCGGGGCGGCAGCCGCGACGCGCTGGCGCTGTTCCTCGATTTCCGGGGCCGCGCGCCGGACATCGGGCCGCTGCTGGCGCGCCGCGGCCTGAACTGACCGCCGGCCCCGGTCACGGCCAGAGCCAACCGAACGTGCCGCCGGTCAGCAGGCCGTAGATCAGCCCGTCGAACACCGTCGTCAGCGTGTAGCGCCAGCTCCGGTGCCACCAGATGCTGTTCTGCAGGATCGCGAGCGAGTAGCCGGCGAACGCGACCGCGCCGACGACCCGGAACACGATGCTGTAGTCCGCGCCGGGACCCAGCGTCAGGCCGGCGACATAGCCCGCGACGGCGCCCACCACGAGCGAGTAGCCAAACCACATCGCCAGGCTCCTGCCAATCGTGAGCGGCTGGTTGGGCAGCACGGTGATGAACGCTGTCGGCCCCTGCTTCGCCCTCTCGGCGAACTCGGGCGACGCCATGTCCTGCGAATCCGCCGCGTGCGGCATGACGTAGTCGCCGGGCGGGATCTCGAACGGCCGCAGCGCGGCGGCGACGCCCGCCTCGTCGGGCAGCGGTCCCGAGTCGGACCTGTGATACGTCAGCAGCATGTGAATGATCGAGCTGACGGCGAACACCAGCACTGCCGAGAGCAGCACGGGCAACCAGAGCGACGCAATCGATACCATGACCACCTCCTGTGAACCCGCGGCGCTCAGGCGAGCAGCGACCGCAGCAGAACTGCCGGGTGGAGCGCCTCGACGCCGGCGAAGTCGCGCACCTGATGGCGGCACGACGTGCCGGCCGCGACCAGGACGCCGCCGGGACCTAGCGCCCGGGCGGCGGGTAGCAGCCGGCGCTCGCCGATCTGCCGGGAGATCTCCATGTGCTCCCGGGCGTAGCCGAACGACCCCGCCATGCCGCAGCAGCCCGAGTCCAGGTCGGTGACCCGCGCGCCCGGGACCCGCCCGAGAAGCGCCTTCGCCGCCGCGACCAGCCCGAGCGACTTCTGGTGGCAGTGGCCGTGCAGCAGGATCTCGGCGGGGCCGGCCTTCAGCGCCAGCGCCGCGGGCCGGTCGCGCAGGCGGCGGTGCAGGTAGTCCTCGAAGAGGATGCACGCGCCGGCCACGTCGCGCGCCCGCGCCTGCGCCTCCCCGCGCAGCAGCGCCGGGACGTCGTCGACCAGGGCCGACAGGCAGCTCGGCTCGAGGAGCACGATGGGCGTGCCGGCCGCGGCGGTCGCGTGGAGACGCCGCGCCACGTCCGCCGCCCGCTCGCGCGCCGCGGCGAGCAGCCCCTGGGAGATCAACGGGCGCCCGCAGCAGACGTCCGGTCCCAGGCCGACCGTCAGGCCGGCTGCTCCCAGCACGTCGGCGGCGGCGAGGCCGACCTCCGGATCGAAGTAGCTGGTGAAGGTGTCGTTGAAGAGGACGGCGTCCGGCGGGCCGTCCGGTCCGGGCCCCCGTTCGCGCCAGCGGGCCGCGAGCGGGCGCGCCGCCCGGCGCGGCAGCGAGCGCCGCCGATCGACGCCGAGCAGCCGCTCGCCGAGCGCGCGGACCCAGCCGGTCTCCAGCCACGGATCGACGAGCGGCGCCGCGCGCGCGGTCCACGCCGAGAGATCGTGGATGTGTCCGAGCAGGCGCGCCCGCAGCGGGGTCCCGTGCCGGCGCCAGTAGTCGGCGAGAAACTCGCTCTTGAGGCGCGCCATGTCGACGCCGGTCGGACACTCCGTCTTGCACGCCCGGCACTCGAGACACAGGTCCAGCACGTCGTGCACGCCGCGTTCGCCGAGCCCGGCCTCCCGCGGGCCGGTCCGGCCGAGCGCGCCGGTCATCGCGAGCCGCAGCGCGTTGGCGCGGCCGCGCGTGGAGTGCGCCTCGTCGCGCGTCGCCATGTACGACGGGCACATCGTCCCGCTGAGCGTCTTGCGGCAGGCGCCGACGCCGCTGCACATCTCGACGGCCCGCCCCAGGCCGCCGTACTCGGCGTGGTCGAAGGCGGCGGGCGGGTTCGGGGTGCGGTAGCCGGCGCCGTACCGCAGATTGGCCGTCAGCGGCGGCGAATCGACGATCTTGCCCGGGTTGAACAGCCCGTCGGGATCGAACGTGCGCTTGATGGTCCGGAATGCCTCGTACAGCTTCGGGCCGAACATGCGCGCCATGAAGGGCCCGCGCACGAGGCCGTCGCCGTGCTCGCCGGAGAGGGCGCCGCCGAACTCGAGCACCAGATCGGCAATCTCGTTCGCGATCGACTCGAACTGTCGGATGCCCTGCGCCGTCTTCATGTTGACCACGGGCCGCACGTGCAGGCAGCCGACGGAGGCGTGGGCGTAGATGCCCGCGGTCGTTCCGTGGCGTCGGATGACGCCGAGAAACCGCTCGATGAAGTCGCGCAGCTTCTCCGGCGCGACGGCCGTGTCCTCGACGAAGGAGATGCTCTTGGCGTCCCCCTTCATCGCCATCGACAGGCCCAGCGACGACTCCCGCAGCTTCCAGATGCGCGCCTGATCGGCCGGCGCCGTGGCCCGGGCCATGTGCGCCGCGACGCCCCGGGTCCGGAGCATGGCCTCCAGCCGGTCGAGCCGCGGCTCGAGCGCCGCGGCCGACTCGTCGTAGAGCTCGACGCAGAGCAGCGCGCCGCACTCGGTCCGCAGCACCGCCCGCCGCATCGCGTCGAGCGCCGGGTTCTCCCGGGCATGGTCCAGGATGGACCGATCCATCACCTCGACGGCCGAGGGGCCGTGCGCCAGGATGGCGGGCGTCTCCCCGAGCGCGTCGAGCAGGTCGTCGTACTCGATGGTCAGCACCGCCCTGGCAGCCGGCAGCGGCACCAGGTTGAGGCGGGCCTCGACGATCAGCCCGAGCGTGCCCTCGGAGCCGACGATCAGCTTCGCGAGATTGAACGGCGTGTCCTGCGCGCCCGCGGTGGCCGCGACGAACGCATCGAGGTTGTAGCCCCCGACCCGGCGCACGATCCGCGGGTAGCGCCGCTCGATCTCGCCGGCGTGCTCCGCCGCCAGCCGGCGGACGGTCCGATAGCACGCGCCTTCCAGGGTCGCCGCCGCGGCCGCCCGCTCGAGCTCGTCCGGAGCGAGCGGCCGCAGGTGGGCGATCGAGCCGTCCGCGAGGGCGACGTGCACGTCGAGGACGTGATCGAGGGTCTTGCCGTAGAGCACCGACCGCGCGCCCGCCGAGTTGTTCGAGATCATCCCGCCGATGGTCGCGCGGCTGGCGGTCGAGATGTCGGGCGCGAACCGCAGGCGGTGCGGCGCCAGCCGGGCGTTCAGCTCGTCGAGCACGATGCCCGGCTCGACGCGCGCCCAGCGCTCCTCGACGTTCACCTCCAGCAGGCGGTTGAAGTACTTCGACGTGTCGAGCTGCAGTCCCGGGCCGATGGCCTGCCCCGCCTGCGACGTGCCGCCGCCGCGCGCGGTGATCGAGGAGCCGTGCCGGCGGGCGCAGGCGATCGCGGCGAGCACGTCCTCCCGCGAGCGGACGATGGCCACGCCCACCGGCTCGATCCGGTAGACGCTGGCGTCGGTCGAGTAGAGAGCGCGCGAGACCGGGTCGAAGCGAACCTCGCCCTCGAGGTGGGTCTCGAGATCGCTGCGCAGGTCGGCCACTGCGCGCAGTATAGAACGGTGCGGCGCCAGCCACGCCGCCGCGGCGCTACCAGAGCGTAGCCACCCGCGACGACGCCACGATCGCGCGGTCGCAGGTCACCAGGGGCAGATCGAGCAGCCGCGCCGCGGCGACTATCAGCGCGTCGAACGGGTCGGCGTTCGGCCGGTGCTCGTCCGCGAGGATCACCTGCTCGATGCCCAGGTCCAGGGGGTGGTACGCCGGATTGCTGAAGAGGTCGTCGGTGAAGCCGGCCAGCGGCCGCCGCAGATCGATCCGTCCGCGCCGAGCCAGCAGGCTGACTTCCCACAGAACCGCGACCGGCACGTACATGATCGCCTCGCGTGCGTCACACGCGGCGAAGAGAGCCGCTGCGCGGCGGCCGATGCGCCGGTCACCCCCCGCGTGGTACAGGAGGGCGCGCGTGTCGCACACGGCAGCGGAGACCTTCGGCGTCACGGCTCAGGAACCCGTGCGCCGGCGCTTCCGCTCGTACCGCGCCCGCCGCTCGTGGACCGCGGCGGTGCCGCCGAGTGCAGCGTCGAAGAGCGCGCGCAACTCACGATCGGCGGTCGCCGGATCGAAGTTCCGCAGATCGACCGTGCCGGCCACCGAGCGCGCCGCGGTCCCGAGGCGCCGGCCGCCGGCGCGCGCCTCGCCCACGAGATCGTCCACGAGGCGGCTGACGCTGCCGCCCGGACCAGCCTGCGCACGCAGCCAGATCAGATTGTCCGTGTCGAGCGTCATCGAGACCGCGCGCTTGCTCATAGGAGGATCATACGATAAAGGCGCTACGCACCGCGACGCCCGCGCTGCGACGTGCCGGGCGATCGGTTCGACTCCTTCGTGCCCACGGTCTCCACGGACCATGCCGGAGCGTCGTCGCTAGTGCGTCCGGAATCCCGATACCCCACCCGCCGGCGTCGGCCGGATCCCGATCCGATTCGCTCTGAAACGACGTTCTGACAAGCGCGGCACCGCGGCGGCAGCCTCCTGATCCGCGCGCCGGACCGTGGCGGTGCCGCGCGGGCGGGTCGAGTACGCGATAATTGCCGCCTGCCGGCCGCGACCCGATGGCAGTTCCTGGTGACGTCGGGTCCCGCGGCCGGAGGGTGGCCGTCAGTGACACGTGTCGCAACGCCCGGCATCGCAACAACTGCCCGACGCGGCCCCCGGTCCGGCGCGGTCGCACCAGCCGTCCGGCTCGTTCTCGCGACCGCGGCGCTGCTGGCGATCGCGCCGGCGGAATCGACCGCCCAGGTCGTCGAGCGCGTCGTCGACGGCGACACGATCATCGTTCGCGACGTCGGCCGCGTGCGACTGATCGGCGTCGACACGCCGGAGACGGTCCATCCGGGCAGGCCGGTCGAGTTCTTCGGCAGGGAAGCCAGTGCGTTCACGAAGCGCCTGGTGGACGGCAAGCGGGTGCGCCTGGAGTACGACCAGCAGCGGACCGACCGCTACGGGCGGACCCTGGCGTACGTCCACCTGCCGGACGGCACGTTCGTCAACGCCGAGATCATCAGGCGCGGCTACGGCCACGCCTACACCCGCTTCCCCTTTCAGTACCTCGAGCGGTTCAGGGGGCTCGAACGCGACGCGCGGCGCGCGGGCCGCAGTCTGTGGGGCTCCGCGGCGCAGGCGCCTGCCGCGGCCGCACTGCCGGCCGGCGCGCAGGCCGCGCTCGCCCGCTGGGACGACAACCGGAACGGTCGCATCTCCTGCGCGGAAGCCCGTCGGCACGGAATCGCGCCGGTGCCGCGCGGGCATCCCGCGTACCGCCACATGCGCGACGGCGACAACGACGGCGTCGTGTGCGAGTGAGTCGGGCAAGCGGACGCCAGAGGTTCGGGGTGCAGCCCCGTCTGATCGAGGCGCCGGCGCAAGGCGCGCACAGCGC
>JAAXGX010000138.1:0-16741 GCA_012271165.1 Vicinamibacteraceae bacterium
CGCGTGATCACGCCGGGCAACCCTGAGCAGAGTCGGTTTCTGCTGAAGCCCCTTCATCCCGACGGCGGCGGCGCCTACACGCACAACGGTCCGCGACGCTGGCAGAGTCGTGACGACCCGGAGTGGCAGATGCTGGCCGGGTGGGTTCGCGGGGAGCGAACCGGGTCCAGCTGTTCCTAGAGCCTGATGGCGGGGCCGCCGACGCGCGTCGGCGGCCCCGCCAGTCTCGGCGCCGACACCCGCCTCAGTCCGGGAGCGTGAACGTCACGAGCATGTTGCTCCCGATTGGCGCCTCGAGCTCGGCCGCGTAGTTGTTGAGGCGGAAGTATCCGCCACCGCCGACCGGCACCGTGAGGTATTGGCGTCCGCCGGCCGTGTAGGTGACGGGGAACCCCGTGATCTGGCTGCCAAGAATCGTCTCCCACAGGACCTCGCCCGTCTCGGCATCGAACGCGCGGAAGCGACGGTTGAGATCGCCATGAAAGACCACGTTGCCGCCGGTCGCCAGGACCGAACCGGCATTCGGCGCCCGCTGACTGAAGCGCCAGACCTCGCGTCCCGTCGAGATATCGATCGCACGCAGCTCGGTGAGGTCGCCCTCTTCCTCCAACCCGGGCTCAGGGATCGTGAACCGCGGGCCCGTGCCGGTGACGGAGCGGTCGTTGGCCGTCTGGTTCAAGCAGGACCGATTGAACGGGATGTAGAGCAGCTGGGTCTCGGGGCTGTAGGACCAGGACCAGTACCCCTTCACGTTGTGTCCGCAGATGATGTACTGCTCGCCGATCTCCCTGGCCACGAGGTCCATGTTGATATGGACCTGGCCGGTCTCGACGTCGATGTCGCTGATGACGAACCGCTCGGTCGAGGCGAACGGAATCGGGTCGGCCCAGAGGAACTCGCCGGTCTGGCGGTCGTTGACGAACAGTCCACCGGGCTCTCCCATCGTCACGACGACCTTGCGCTCCTGCGGGGCCCCGGCCACCGCGGGATTGATCCACCTGACCGCATCGGGGTCGGGGTTCACGACGATGTCGATCAGCGTCCGCTCCTGAACGAAATCGTGGTCCCAGTCGTCACACGGCAGGTGCTGGTAGTACCAGTCCATGGCCCCGGTGTCCACGGCCAGGGCGACCGTCGAATTGGAATAGAGCTCGCACGGCGTGCTGTCGCCGACGTCCCATGTGCCGCGACGCACGATCCGCGTGAAGGGTGACGGCACCGCAATGCCCCAGTAGGTGAGACCCAGCTCGGGGTCGTAGCTGCCCGGAACACCCCACGGAGAGACGTGCACCCGCCGCGCGGTCGGAACGTTGCCCCACGTCGCCCCGCCGGGATCGTCGGCGCCGGCCGCCGTGTAGAAGCGCCACTCCTCCTGACCGCTGTCAGCGCTATATCCCGAGATGAAGCAGCGCGCCTCGCCGCCGCTGCCGCACGCGCGTCCGGTCAGGACCCGTCCATCGACGATCATGGCCCCTGAGGAGTGCGTCACACCGTCGCGGTAGTCAGCCATCCGGCTCTCCCAGTTCAGCGCACCCGTACGCGCATCCACGGCGACCAGGTGCGAATCGCCGGTCAGATGGAGGATGTTGTGGCCGTAGATCGCCAGGCTGCGGGTCCGATCGCCCAGGCGCGCGTACTCGCGGATATCGGCGGGCAACTCCCTCTCGTAGTCCCAGATCAGGTCTCCCGTCGTGGCGTCCAGCGCCTGCAGGTGATCGCCGCCCGGGTGCGCGACATACATCACACCGTCGTAAACGAGCGGCCTCAACTGCATCGGGCCTTCGTCCATCGCGCGAATCCAGGCCAGCTTCAGATCACCCACGTTGTTGCGGTTGATCTCGTCGAGCGGGCTGAAGGCGTGATGGTCGTAGGTCCGATGGACCAGGAGCCAGTCCTCGGGGTCGGGATCCCGCAGCATCGCATCGGTCACGGGGACGAACTCCTCCGGGGTGCGCGACTGTGCTTCGAGAGACTGGAGCTGACCGAGAGACACCACCATCAGCAGGACCGCCAACGATACCGTGCGCTTCTGATTCGCCATTCGTCCCCTCTCCTTTCCGGAGAACACGCGCTTCACTCTACACCTCCCCGGCGCTGCTCGTGCGCGAAGTTGTCGCGGATTCGTCTCGACTTGATGCCATTGGCAATGGCGATTATCCTGCCTGATCGCCATCGGTGTTTGCACCATGACGTGGATGCGCAGGCATCTGCGAGGGCTGCTGGCGCTGGCCGAGGAGGAGCTCGTCGAACGATCCGTCATCGTCTGCCGCGAGGAACGTCCGCGCATCGAGCTCGGGATAGAAGTCTGGCCGCTCGAGTTCATCCTGGCGGCGCTGTGGGAGGGCCGGTTGTGACCCCTCCGGCCCGCGCGGCGCGCAGCCGCTGCAGCACGATGGCCGCCGCCGTCGCCACGTTCAGCGAGTCGACGGCCCGCTCGATGTCCACGCGGACGCGCTCGTCGCACAGGTCGAGCGCCGCGGCGCTCACGCCGTCCCCTTCGTTGCCGAGCAGCAGCGCGAGCGGGTCGCCGGGGCCGCGCGCTACGAACGTCTCCAGGTCAGTCGCCCGGCCGTCCGGCGTGAGCGCCACCAGGCGCGCCCCCGAGTCCGCGATCCGCCGCAGCGCGCCCTGCCACTCCCCTGCCACGCGGAACGGGAGCGTCAGCGTGGTCCCCATGGACGTCCGGATGGCCTTGCGGTACAGCGGGTCCGCGCAGGTCGGCGACAGCACGATGCCGGAGGCGCCGAACGCCGCGGCGTTGCGAAAGATGGACCCCACGTTGTCGGGATTCGACACGCCCTCGAGCGCGACCAGCGGGCGCGACGGCTCGGCCGCGGGCCAGTCGTCGTCGCCGTCCCCCGCTCCCGCGGGGCGCACGCCCAGCGCCAGGCAGCCGCGATGGAACCGGAACCCTGTGATCTGCCGCAGCCGGGCGGAATCGGTGAGATAGACGTCCAGGCCGCCGGCGCCGGGCCGGCAGGCGGCGAGCGCCGGCTCGAGGCCTGCGAGCACGCTCGCGGTCAGCAGCAGAGCCTGCGCGCGAAACCGGGAGGCGAGCAGCCGCTCGACAGCCAGCCGCCCCTCGGCGACGAACAGGCCGCGCTCCCGCATCAGCACCGGGTCGGAGATGACCCGGAAGTCGCCGACGCGGCGATCGTCGACCGAGTCGATCGCGATGCGGTTGATCCGCACGGGACACGCGGCACGGTCAGGCCGAGCGAACCACGGAGCGCCGGCTGCGGTGGCCGTCGAGCACCTCGAGGCCGAGCGGCTTGCTGAGGTAGACCTTCGCCTCCCGATTGTCGTCGGCGTGGGGCTCGAACTTGATCACGTTGAACTGCAGGTGGTCGAGCGTCCCGCGCATGCCGTACAGCCGGTTCTTGGTCTTGACGACGATCTCGTCGAAGCCGTTGTCGAGGGCCCAGGCCTCCTGCTCCTCGGTCAGGGCCCGAAAGAAACCCTGGCCGCGCCAGTCGCGGCGCGTCCCGCCAATCCAGCTGTAGAGCACCTTGCGGCCGGTGAAGGCGACGCAGTCGCTCAGGCGGGTCACGAGGTCGGCAAGCTTGGCGTCGGTCTCGTTCCGCCGCAGCTCGTGCGACACCTTGTAGGCCACCGGGACGACCGTGGCCGGGTCGTCCGGCAGCGGCGCCTCGGCCATCAGGATCTGATGGTCGCGGTTGCCGAGGCGCTCCATGACCTCCGCCGACGTCTTGCGGCGCGAGAACTCGCCGAAGTACTCCTCGATGTACTCGATCTCGAGCGCGCCCTGCTGCAGATCGTACTGGCGGACGAGATACTCCATGGAATCGGGCGCGCATTATACACTGCGCAACATGCCGGAGCTGCCTGACGTGGAGGTGTACGTGGCCTGCCTCGCGCCGCGCATCGTCGGGCAGCGAATCGAACGCATCCGGCTGCTTCGCCCGTTCGTCCTGCGGTCCGTCGCGCCGCCGCTCGAGGCGGTCCGGGAACGCACGGTGCGGTCCGTGGAACGCCTCGGCAAGCGCATCGTCATCGGCGTCGAAGGCGACCTGTTCCTCGTCCTGCACCTGATGATCGCCGGGCGCCTGCGCTGGCGCCCGGCGGGCGCGGCCGTGCCGAAGAAGCTGGGCCTGGCCGCGTTCGACTTCGGGGGCGGCACGCTGCTGATGACCGAGGCGGGCTCCATCAAGCGCGCGGCGCTGCATCTGGTCTCCGGACGCGCCGGCCTGCGGGCGCACGATCGCGGCGGCCTCGACGTGCTCGCGGCCGACCTGCCGGCGTTCCGCGCCGCGCTCACGCGCGAGAACCACACGCTGAAGCGGAGCCTGACCGATCCCCGGCTGTTCTCGGGCATCGGCAACGCCTACTCCGACNNACTCCGACGAGATCCTGCACGCCGCGCGACTGTCCCCGCTGGCGCTGACGCGCAAGCTCGACGACGGCGCGATCGAGCGTCTGCACGCGGCGGCGAGCGCGATCCTCCGCGGCTGGACCGAGCGGCTGCGCGGCGAGGCCGGCGAGGGGTTCCCGGAGCGGGTCACGGCGTTCCATCCCGCCATGGCAGTCCACGGCCGCTACGGCCAGCCGTGCCCGACCTGCGGCGGCCCGGTCCAGCGCATCGTCTACGCCAGCAACGAATCGAACTACTGCCCGGCGTGCCAGACCGGCGGCCGGCTGCTCGCCGACCGCGCCATGTCGCGGCTGCTCAAGCGCGACTGGCCGCGGTCGCTGGAAGCGCTGGAGGCACTGAAGGAGGAACGCCGGGACGGCGCGGCCGGCAGCCCGGCGAGGGAGCTCGAATGACGGCGAAACGCACCGCACGACGCGCCCGGGTGGCCCCCTTGGCAGCTACCGCACTCTGGCTGGCAACGCTGATCGTGCTCGCGCCGCCGGCTGCTGCCCAGCAGGAGGCGCCGCCGCCAGGGCCGCAGCAGGACGCGCCGCCCCCGGACCCGCCGCAGCAGCCTGCCGGCGACGATCCGGCCGCGGGCGACGACCGGCTGACCTTCCTCGAGTCGGTGACCGTGGCGGCCACGCTGCGCCCGGCGCCGGTCGGCGACGTCCCCGGCACCGTGTCGGTCATCGAGGCCGCCGCCATTCAGGGCCGCATGCTGGAGGACCTGTCGGACCTCGTGAAGTACGAGCCGGGCGTCTACATGGAGAACGACGTGACCCGCTTCGGGCTCAACGGCATCAACATCCGCGGCACGGGCGGCAATCGGGTGCTGACGCAGATCGACGGGGTGCAGACGTCGGAGCAGTTCGACTTCCGCCTGCTCGGCATCTCGCAGATGGGGATCGACCCGGACATGCTCCGCTCGGTCGAGATCGTCCGCGGCGCGAGCTCGGCGCTGTACGGCAGCGACGCCCTTGGCGGCGTCCTGTCGCTCGCCACCAAGGACCCGGCCGACCTGCTCGGCGGCGACCGCTTCCATGCCGGCGCCAAGACGACCTGGGACGGCCGGGCGAACGATCTGAGCGGGAACGTCTCGCTGGCCGGGGGAAACGACCGCGTGCAGGGCATGTTCTTCGGCAGCGTCAACCGGGGCGACGCGTTCAAGACCCGCGGGACCGTCGAGACGGAGGACGACACGCGCACCGCGGCCAACCCGCAGAGCCGCCGCGGCGCGCAGGTCCTGGCCAAGCTGACCTTCACGGCCGCGCCCGGCAACCGGCTGCGCGCGGCCGCCGAGGTCTACGAGACACGCGTGGAGACCGACGGGTTCTCGCAGCACGGGACGCTCAGCACCACCTCCAGCGACTTCTTCGCCGGCATCCGGGGCGTGCCGGTGCTGCCGCCCGGCCCGACGATCCGCATCGACACGGCGGACTTCGATACCGTCGACACGCAGCAGCGCTGGCGTCTCTCGCTCGACCAGGCGCTGGCCGGGCGGGCCGGACTGGACCTGGTCTCGTGGATGGTGCACGGCAGCCGCAGCGACACGTCGCAACTGCTGGAGGACGCGCGGACCGTCACCACCCTGTTCGGCGGGCGCCCGATCGCGCCGCCGGCGCCCGAGGAGCGGCTCGGCACGTTCGACTTCCACCAGCGCACCGTCGGCGGGACGGCGCAGGGACGGAAGCGGCTCGGCGGTCCGGCGCGCGGCGTCATCCTGACCTTCGGCGGCAGCTACCAGCGCGACCGGTTCGACACGCTGCGCGACGTCGAGACGCGCTTCGCCCGGCCGCGACCGCCCGGGCCCGCCGCGGGTCCCGGCCCGATCTATCCGACCAAGTTCTTTCCCGCCAGCGACGTCACCGAAGCCGGCGCGTACGCCCAGGCGGAGATCGAAACCAGCCGGGTCACCATCACGCCGGGCGTGCGCTACGACCGCTTCGCGACGGACGCCGACCAGCACGACGCCATCTATCTGGCCACCCTGAGCCCGGCGCCGGTCGATTTCGCGGCCGGCGCCCTCTCGCCCAAGATCGGCGCGGCCGTGCGCGTGAGCGACGCGCTCACGATCCACGCGCAGTACGCCAGCGGGTTCCGCGCGCCGCCGTACAGCGCCGTGAACAACGGCTACACCAACCTCGCCGTCGGCGTCCGGACGCTGCCGAACCCCGACCTCCGTCCGGAGACGAGCAACAACGTCGAGGTCGGCTTCCGCAGCACGTTCGAGCGCGTCAGCATCGGCGTCACCGGCTTCTCGAACCGCTTCGACGACTTCATCGCGCTGACCACGCTGCCCCTGGCGCCGGGCGCCCGCCTGCTGGAGTTCCAGGCCCGCAACCTCGACGAGGTGCACATCGCGGGGGTCGAGGTGCGCGGCGAGGCGCACCTGGGCGACCACGTGACGCTGCGCGGCAGCTTCGCCGCCATCAGCGGCGAGAACGTGGCGCTCGACGAGCCGCTGGAGGAGATTGCGCCGAGCGACGGGGTGGTCGGCCTCCAGTACCTGGCGGGGTCGGGCAACTGGGGCAGCGAGCTGTCGGTGCGCTTCACGGCCGGCAAGCACGTGGCGGACGTCGGCGCGCAGCAGTTCGCCCCGCAGCCCTACACGGTCGCCGACCTGGTGGGCTTCGTCTCGCTGGCGGGGCCCCTCACGCTGCGGCTGGGACTGCTCAACCTGACCAACGCCCGCTACTTCGAGTGGTGGAACGTCCGCGGGCGGCGCGCCGACGACCCGGTCATCGATCGTTACTCCAGCCCGGGGATCAGCTTCATCGGGTCGCTGGCGTACGACTGGTAGGCGCCTCGGACGCGGCGGCGGCCGGGTCGTACGCCAGGTTGGGCGTCAGCCAGCGCTCGGCCGTCGCGACGTCGACGCCCTTGCGGGCCGCATAGCTGGTCACCTGGTCGCGGCCCAGTCGGCCGACGTTGAAGTAGCGCGCCTCCGGGTGCGCGAAGTACAGGCCGCTGACGCTGGCCGCCGGCGTCATCGCCGCGCTCTCGGTCAGCGTGATGCCGGCGTCCTCCGCACCCAGCAGCTCGAACAGCTTGAACTTCTCGCTGTGGTCCGGGCAGGCGGGATAGCCGAACGCCGGCCGGATCCCCCGGTAGCGGCCGGCCAGCAGGTCCTCGGCCGAGAGCGATTCACCCGGCGCGTAGCCCCACTCGCGCCGCACGCGCGCGTGCAGCCACTCCGCGAACGCTTCCACCAGGCGGTCGGCCAGCGCCTTGACCATGATGGCCCGGTAGTCGTCGTTGTCCCGCTCGTACTCGCGCACGAGATCGGCGGCGCCGACGCCGGCCGTGACCGCGAACCCGCCGACGTGGTCGGTCAGGCCCCGGCCGCGCGGCGCGACGAAGTCGGCGAGCGAGCGATGGGGCCGGTCGTCGCCGAACGCCTCCTGCTGCCGCAGGAGGTTGAAGCGGACGAGCTCCGCCTCCTCGGCGCCGGACGCCGGATCGTACAGCGCCAGATCGTCGCCGTCGGCGGCGGCCGGCCAGAAGCCGTAGACGCCGCGGGCGGTCAGGCGGCGGCGGGCCACGATCTCGCCCAGCAGCGCCGTCGCCTGCGCGTACAGGTCGCGGGCCGCCGCGCCCCGCTCGGGGTCGTCGAGAATGGCCGGAAACCTGCCCTTGAGCTCCCAGGCGGCGAAGAAGAACGTCCAGTCGATGTACGGCGTCAGCTCGTCGAGCCCCACCTCGATCGCGCGGCGTCCGGTGAACGCCGGGACGGACAGCTGGGCCGCGCCCCAGTCGGTGTGCAGCGGATTGGCCCGGGCCGCGGCGTAGGTCGCCAGCACCCGGGCGCTGCCCCCCGCGTGCTGCTCCCGGAGCCGTGCCTGGGCGGCGCGGTTGTCCGCGTCGAAGGCCGGCCGCTGGTCCGGGCTGAGCAGCCGCGAGACCGCGTCGACCACCCGCGACGCGTCCGCCACGTGGACCGTCGTCCCGTCGTACGCGGGGGCGATCTTCACGGCGGTGTGCTGGCGCGAGGTCGTGGCGCCGCCGATGAGCAGCGGCGTCCGCATCTGCCGGCGCGTCATCTCCCCGGCCACGAAGACCATCTCGTCGAGCGAGGGGGTGATCAGTCCGCTCAGCCCCACGAGATCGGCGCCCTCGTCGACCGCCGCCTGCAGAATCCGGTCGCACGGCACCATCACCCCGAGATCGACGACGTGGTAGTTGTTGCAGCGCAGGACGACGCCGACGATGTTCTTCCCGATGTCGTGGACGTCGCCCTTCACGGTCGCCAGCACGATCTTCCCCTGCGAGGCGCCCGTGCTCTGCTCCGCCTCCATGTAGGGCCGCAGCCAGGCGACGGCCTTCTTCATGGCGCGCGCGCTCTTGACCACCTGCGGCAGGAACATCTTGCCCGCGCCGAACAGGTCGCCCACCACCTTCATGCCGTCCATCAGGGGACCCTCGATGACCTCGAGCGGCCGCGCGCACTGCTGGCGCGCCTCCTCCACGTCGGCCTCGATGAAGTCGACGATGCCGTGCACCAGGGCATGGCTCAGCCGGGCGCCGACGTCCGCCTCGCGCCAGCCCAGATCCACCTCGCGCGCCCGCGCGGTGCCCCGCACGCCGGCGGCGAACCGCACCATGCGCTCGGTCGCGTCGGGGCGGCGGTTGAAGATGACGTCCTCGACGTGCGCCAGCAGCTCCGGCGGTATGTCCTCGTAGACGGCGAGCTGGCCCGCGTTGACGATCCCCATGTCCATGCCGGCCCGCACCGCGTGGTAGAGGAAGGCGGCGTGCATCGCCTCGCGCACCGCGTCGTTGCCCCGGAACGAGAACGACAGGTTGCTGACGCCGCCGCTGACCTTCGCGCCCGGGCAGCGCGCCTTGATCTGCCGCGTCGCCTCGATGTAGTTGACGGCGTAGTCCGCGTGCTCCTCGAGGCCGGTGGCGACGGCCAGGATGTTGGGGTCGAAGATGATGTCCTCCGGCGCCACGCCGGCGCGCGTCGTCAGCAGCCGGTACGCCCGCTCGCAGATCGCGACCTTGCGCACGATCGTGTCGGCCTGGCCGGTCTCGTCGAACGCCATCACGACCATGGCGGCACCGTAGCGCCGGATGAGGCGGGCCTGGTCGAGGAAGGCGGCCTCACCCTCCTTGAGGCTGATGGAGTTGACGATCCCCTTGCCCTGGACGCACCGCAGCCCGGCCTCGATGACCGACCACTTCGAGCTGTCGATCATCACCGGCACGCGTGCTATCTCCGGCTCGGTGGCGATGAGGCGCAGGAAGCGGCCCATGCACGCCTCGGAGTCGAGCAGCCCCTCGTCCATGTTGACGTCGATGACGTTGGCGCCGCCGCGGACCTGCTCGAGCGCGACGTCGGCCGCCGCGGCGTAGTCCTCGTCCCGGATCAGGCGCGCGAAGCGGCGCGAGCCCGTGACGTTCGTCCGCTCGCCGATCATCAGGAAGTTGCCGTCCGGGCGCACCGCGAGCCGCTCGAGCCCGCTGTACTCCGTGAGCGGCGACGCGGGCGCCGCCGGCAGCCGGCGCGGGGCGACGTCCCGGACCGCCTCGGCCACCGCCCGGACGTGATCCGGCGTGGTGCCGCAGCAGCCGCCGAGCAGGTTCACGAAGCCGCTCGTCGCGAACTCCCGCAGGAGCGCGGCCGTCTCGGCGGGCCGCTCGTCGTACTCCCCGAACGCGTTCGGCAGGCCGGCGTTGGGATAGCAGCTGATCCACGTGCCGGCGATACGGGCCAGCTCCGCGAGGTACGGGCGCATCTCGCGCGCCCCGAGCGCGCAGTTGATGCCGACCGAGAAGGGGCGGGCGTGGGCCACCGACACCCAGAACGCGTCGACGGTCTGACCCGAGAGCACGCGTCCGCTGCGATCGGTGATCGTCACCGACAGCATCAGGGGCAGCTCGACGCCCTTCTCGTCGAACACCTGCCGGACGGCGAAGATGGCCGCCTTGGCGTTGAGCGTGTCGATGATCGTCTCGATCAGCAGCAGGTCGCAGCCGCCGTCGACCAGGCCGCGGGCCTGCTCGGCGTAGGCGTCGCGCAGCGCCTCGAAGGTCGTCGCGCGGAAGGTCTGGTCGTTGACGTCGGGCGACATCGAGAGCGTGCGGTTCGTCGGGCCGATGGCGCCGGCCACGAAGCGCGGGCGATCGGGCGTGCGCGCGGTCCAGCGCGCCGCGGCCCGCCGGGCGAGCCGCGCCGCGTCCCGGTTCAGCTCGTGGACGATGGCCTCCAGGCCGTAGTCCGCCTGGACGATCGCCGTGCCGTTGAACGTGTTGGTCTCGATGATGTCGGCGCCCGCCGCAAGGTACTCGTCGTGGATGGCCTCGATCACGTCGGGCCGGGTCAGCGCCAGCAGGTCGTTGTCGCCCTTGAGGTCGTGCGGATGCTCGGCGAACCGCTCGCCGCGGAAGTCGGCCTCCCCGAGCCCGCGCCGCTGGATCATCGTGCCCATGGCGCCGTCGAGGATCAGGATGCGCCGCGCGAGCGCCGCCTGCAACACGGACCGCGCGTCGCCGTCGCCGGACAGGGTCGCTCGCTCGCTCATGGGGTTCAGCCGCCGGCGCACCGATTCCCGCGCGGGCACGCGGCGACCGGGAAACGGGAGCGCGTCAGCTCCCAGTGTAGAGGATGCGCCAGACGCGACCGGCGGCATCGTCGGTCACGTAGAGGGAGCCGTCCGGGCCCTGGCCGATGCCGGCCGGCCGGTGGGCGGCGTCGCGGGAGCTCATGAGCGGCGCCGCGCCGGCGAATCCGTCGGCGAACGTCTCCCACTCGCCGCTGAACTCGCCGTTGGCGCGCGGCGCGAACGCCACCTGGTAGCCGCCCTGCTCGAACGGCGTCCGGTTGAAGGATCCGTGGAACGCCACGAACGCGCCGTCCGCGTAGCGGGCGGGGAACTGATCGCCCGTGTAGAAGATCAGGTCGTGGGGCGCCCAGTGGCCCGGGAAGGTGACCACCGGCCGCTCGTACCGCGCGCAGTCGCCCGCGTCCCGACCATCGCCGCCGTACTCCGGCGCCAGCATCCGCTGGTCCCGGAGGTGATCGTAGTAGCAGTACGGCCACCCGAAGTCGGCCCCGTCGCGCAGCCGGATCAGCTCCTCCGACGGCAGCTCCGCGCTCGCTTCGTCGTCGTAGTGCGCCCCGAACAGCCTGGCGAGCGAGTCGCGGCCGTGCTGCATGGCGTACATCGCGCCGCTGACCCGGTCCCACGCGATGCCGAGCAGGTTGCGGGTGCCGATTGCGAAGCGGTGCCCGTCGTCGGCCTGCGTCTGGCCGGGACGGCCGGCGTCGAAGCGCCACACGCTCGCCTGCCGCTCCCGCTGCGGGCACGGCTGCAGCCCGGGCGAGCCGGGCGTCCGCGGCCGCTGCTGGCAGTTGTTCGAGGGCGCGCCGACGTTCACGTAGACGTGCCCGTCGCCGTCGAACGCGAACGGCTTGTCCGGGTGCCCCCGCTGCAGCGGGAAGCCGGAGACGATCGACTCGGCGGGACCCGCGGGCAGGAGGCGGCCGGGGGTCAGCGGATACCGCAGGATCTCCATGAACGTCGAGACGTACAGATGACCGCCGTGGAGCTGGAGACCCGTACCGTAGTGGTCGGCGAAGCGCTCGATGATCTCGGCGCGCCCGTCGCCGTCGGCATCCCGCAGCGCGATGACGCCATCGTCCTCGTCGCCGGTCGGGCCACCGCGCGCGCCCCGGTTGCGCACGTAGATGTCGCCGCTGGCGGTGACGTCGAGGTGCCGCACGCGGCCGAGCCCGTCGGCGACCACCAGCGCGCAGAAGCCGTCGGGCAGCGTCAGCCCGCCGTTGTCGGGATCGCACGCGGGCCGCCCGGCGCGCGCCGGCTGCTCCCCCGCCGCCGCGGTCCCGGCAGCGGCGCACACGAAGGCCGCAAGCAGACAGGCCACCGCACGCACGGATCGCCCGTCTCTCACTAGCGGAGCCCGCGGAACGACCCGCAGTCCAGCATCTCCGAGCCGTGGTACGGGTTGGAGATGAAGCCGTCCTCCTGAATCCACGACTTGCGGGCCATGGGGCAGAAGGCCAGCCGCAGCTCGCCCAGGCCCACCTCGCGCGCGTAGCCGATCACCGCATCGCTCAACAGGCCGAAGGCCGCGCGCGCCTTCGTCAGGTCGTCGGCCAGCGCCACCGCGCGCGCCGCCGTGACGATGGCCGCGCCCGTGTCGCCGAGCTCGGCGGCGGCTGCGGCAACTGCCTCGGCAGCCTCCGCCACGCCCTCGATGGAGTCGCCGGCCAGCGCGGCCTGGATGTGCAGATAGGGCGCCGCGACCGCGGGCGACAGCTCGGCCGACGCCGACCCGGCGAGCAGCGCGCTCGCTGCCGCGGTTAACGCCAGCAGCCTCATCATGTACCTACCCATGTCTCCTCCCTCCTGGCACGCAACCGGAGCGTACCACGTTTGCGGGCCCGCCACCCGTGAAACGTTGCGCCGCGCCAGCGGGGTTGCTAAGCTCGCGGCATGAGCATGAGGCGCGCACTCGTCGCCGCGGCGGCCGTTCTCGTGACGTTCCAGGCGGGACCCCTGGAGAGCCAGGAGCAGCCCCTGTTCCGGAGCGGGACCGAGCTCGTCGATCTGTACGTGACCGTGACCGATCGCGACGGGCGTCTCGTGCCCGACCTGCTCCGCGACGACTTCACCATCTTCGACGACGGCGAGCCCCAGGAGATCGCGCTGTTCGAGAACAGCGTGCGGCCGATCACCGTCGTCGTGATGCTCGACACCAGCATCAGCACCACCAACGTGATGGATCTGATCATGGCGGGCGCCGAGCAGTTCCTGATCCGGATGCTGCCGGACGACCGCGCGCGCGTGGGCGCCTTCAACGACAAGATCGAGCTCGTCCCGGCCGAGTTCATCGGCGACCGCGACGAGCTGATCGGCGAGCTCGACGGGCTCGACTTCGGCAACGACACGCGCCTGCACGACGCCGTGGCGGCTTCGCTCGACGCGCTCGTCGGCATCGAGGGCCGCAAGGTCGTCCTGGTGCTGACGGACGGCCAGGACAGCGCCAGCGACATCGGCTGGCGGGACGTTCTCGAGCGGGCGGTGGCGGAAGAGGTGATGATCTACTCGATCGGGATGGAGGTCGAGTACTTCGACGGGCTGCGCAACCGGCGCACGCGCCCCGACCGCAGCCTGCGCGCGCTCGCCGAGGAGACGGGCGGCGGCTACTTCCTGCTGGAAGAGGAGGACGAGCTCGGCGCCACGTTCACGCGCGTGTCGCAGGAGCTCCACAGCCAGTACGTGCTCGGCTTCGCGCCCCAGGCGCGCGACGGCCGGGTCCATGCCCTGGACGTGCGGGTCCGGAGCCGCGGCATGTCCGCCCGGGCGCGCCGGAGCTACGTGGCGCCGTCCGACTCCGGCCAGGCCCGCCGCTGACGGCGCGCACCGGCGACGACCGAATGTACTCCCCGCGCGTGGAGCTCGCGCTCGCCACCGCGCTCGAGGCGCACGGCCTCAGCCGGCGCAAGGCCGGTCGCGGCTTCGAGGTTTCGCACGTGACGTCGGTGGCCATGATCGCGGCCGACCACGGCTGCGACGAGGACACCATCGTCGCGGCGCTCCTGCACGACACGCTCGAGGACACGGCGCTGGAGCCGGACGTCATCCGCTCGCGGTTCGGCGCGCTCGTGCTGGCGATGGTGCAGGACGTCTCCGAGCCGCCGCAGCCCCGCCCGTGGCGGGCGCGCAAGGAAGCCTACATCGACCAGTTGCGGGTGACGCCGCGCGCCGGCGCGCGAGCGGTGGCCTCGGCCGACAAGATCCACAACCTGTCGAAGATGACGCAGGGACTCCGCACCCAGGGGCGCCCGTTCATCCGGCCGTTCAGCGCACCGCTCGACCAGATGGTCTGGTACCACCGGACCGTGCTCGCAACCCTGCAGGACGCCTGGTCGCACGCGATCCTCGAGGAGCACGCGCGGCAGGCCGCCGCGTTCCTCGCCGCGGCCGCCGAGGCCGAGTCCGCCGCGACCTGATCCCCCGGTCAGGAGGCCAGACCGTCGGCCAGCGGATCGTCCGCGTCGATCACGAACTCGTGCTCCCCGGTGATCCATGCCTCGCCCGCGATGCGGGCCACGATGGCCGGGAGGTCGCCGACGGTCGTGCGGTCCTCGAGCCGGCCGACGAAGCGGGTGCCGGCCAGGCTCTCGTGGACGAACGGCCGGCCCGGCTCCAGCATGCCCATCGCATCGACCACCGCCATGGCCGCCGCGGTGCCGGTACCGCTCGGCGAACGATCGACCCGCGCATCGGCGAAGATCGTGACGCTGCGCAGGTCGGCGTCGTCGCCGTCGGGCGCCCCCACGACGATGGCGCCGTGAATCCCCCTGAGCCCGGGATCGCGGGGGTGGACGGGGGCGACGGCCGCGTCGGCCGCCCGGCAGAGCTCGAACCCGAGCCGCCGCAGGGCCGGCAGCCCGTCCGGCCGCACCGCCGCGCCCAGCGACTCGCCGTCGGCGATCGCGTAGAACATGCCGCCGAACGCGACGTCGACCGGCACCTGCCGGTCCCGCAGCCGCACCGCGACGCCGGCCTGCAGGACGAAGGCGGGCACGTTCCGGAACGACACGCGCGCCACGCGGCGGCCGGACCGCTCGGCGCGCGCGGTCACCGGCCCCGCCACCGTGTCGAGCACGACGTCCGCCGCCGGGTCGGCCAACTGGAGCAATCCGCGCTCGAGCGCGATGGTGACCGCCGCGACGATCCCGTGGCCGGACAGGGGCGCGTAGCCGCCGGCGTGCAGGAAGAGCAGTCCGGCATGCGCGCCCGGCGTCACCGGCTCGGTCAGCACCGCGCCGCACATGCCGGCATGCCCGCGCGGCTCGCGCATGAGCGCGCGCCGCAGCCGGTCCCAGCGCCGCCGCAACCAGTCCCGCTTCTGCGCCATCGTCGACCCGCGCGGCCGCGGGAACCCGCCCACGACGAGCCGCAGGGCCTGGCCGGCGGCATGCGCGTCGATCGTCCGGATGCGCCGCTGCGGTCGCTCCGCCACGGGGACAGTGTCCACCGCGTCCCGGCGGCGCGCAAGCCGGCGGCCGACCGGCGCTGACAAGCCGGGAGAGGGCCGCTATCATTGGCGCAGGATGTCGACTTGCGCCTGCCGGCCGGGTGTGGCCGCCGTTCTCGCCGCCGCGCTGCTGACGGCCGCGCCCGGGCTCGCCGAGGGCGCCGGGCGCCAGGCGGACCTGCTGCGGCAGGGCTACGACCTGGCGTACAACCTCGACCACGACCAGGCGGTCGCGGTCTTCGAGCAGGTCATCCGCGAGGCCCCGGACGACCCGGCCGCCTATCGCGGCCTCGCGGGCATCACCTGGCTGCGCATTCTCTTCCTGCAGGGCCGGGTGCTGGTCGACAACAACCTGTCCCGCGCGGGCGGCGCCGTCAGCCGGCGGCGCGTCCGGACCCCGCGGCCGCCCGAGGACCTCGCCCGCAGCTTCGAGTCGCACATCGAGCGGGCCGTCGAGCTGTCGGAGGCGGCCGTGGAGCGCGCACCCGACGACCCTGACGCGCACTACGAGCTGGGCGCCTCGGTTGCGCTCGCGGCCTCGTACCGCGCGTCGATCCGGGGCGACGTGCTGCCGGCGCTGCGCCAGGCGAAGCAGGCGTACGAGGCGCACCAGACCGTGCTCGAGCTCGATCCCCGCCGCAAGGACGCCGCGCTGACGCTCGGCATGTACCGCTACCTGGTCTCGCTGCTGCCCCGCGCATTCCGCCTGCTGGCGTATCTCGTCGGCTTCGACGGCGGGAGGACCGAGGCGCTCCGGCTCATCGAGGAGGCGGCCGCCTATCCGGGCGAGACGCGCACGGAAGCCCAGTTCGCGCTCGTGCTGCTGTACAACCGCGAGCGCGAGTACGGCGGCGCGCAGCGGGCGTTGAACGACCTGCGGCGCCGCTTCCCGCGCAACCGCCTGCTCTGGCTCGAGTCGGCGGCGACGTCGCTGCGCGACGAGCGAGCCGTCCCCGCGGAACGGGCCATCGACGCGGGGTTCGCGGCGCAGGCGCAGGACGATCGCACGCGCATGGAAGGCGAGCAGGCCGTCTGGCACCTCGTGCGGGGCGCGGCCCGCGTGGCGCGCGGCCGCGTCGCGGAGGCGCTTCCGGACCTGGCCGCGGTGGAGGCCGGCCCGGCCGCGGCCTGGGTCAAGGGGCAGGCCCACATCGAGCTGGGCAAGATCGCCGACCTCGAAGGCGACCGGCGGCGCGCGCGGTCGGCGTACGACCGCGGCCGCAGGCTCTGCCGCCAGGCGCGGCACCAGCGCTGCGCCGACGCCGCCGAGCGCCTGAAGCGCCACGGGTACCCGCTGGACGTTCAGGAGTAAGGCGCGCACAGCGCGCCTGCGGCGGGAGCGGCGCGGGGCGAAGG
>JAAXGX010000138.1:16762-18004 GCA_012271165.1 Vicinamibacteraceae bacterium
GCAAGCGAACGCCGGGGGCTCGGGGCGCAGCCCCGTCTGATTGAAGCTGCGCACGGCGCGCCTCCGGCGGGAACTGAAGCCCATCATGCAACACGAAAAGCTCGCGATTCTCGTGGCCGGCGGGCCGGCGCCCGGCATCAACAGCGTCATCAGCGCGGCGACCATCCGGGGCCGGCTGGCGGACGTGGAGGTCATCGGGATCCACGACGGCTTCGAGTGGATCATGCACGGCGACATCGACCACGTGACACCGCTCACCATCGCCGGGGTCAGCCGGATCCACTTCCGGGGCGGCTCCCACATCGGGATCTCGCGGGCCAACCCGACGCTGCGGGAGGAGCACCTCGAGAACACCGTCGTGTCGCTGCTGCGCCTGGGCGTGACGCGGCTGATCACGATCGGCGGGGACGACACCGCGTACTCGGCCCACCGCCTCGTGCAGCGGGCGGCCGGGCGCATCCAGGTGGTGCACGTGCCGAAGACGATCGACAACGACCTGGACCTGCCCCCCTACGTGGACACGTTCGGGTTCCAGACGGCGCGGCACGCCGGCGTCGAGATCCTCAAGAACCTGATGGTCGACGCCAAGACGACGTCGCGCTGGTACTTCGTCACGGCCATGGGGCGCAAGGCGGGACACCTCGCGCTCGGCATCGGCAAGTCCGCGGGCGCCACGCTGACGCTCATCCTGGAGGAGTTCGCCGGCCAGCGGCTGCGGCTCGAGACGCTGGTCGACACGCTGGCCGGCGCCGTCATCAAGCGGCTGACCGCCGGCCGGCGCGACGGCGTGGCGGTGCTGTCCGAGGGCCTGATCCTGGGGATCGATCCGGACGACCTGACCGAGCTCGAGAGCGTCGAGCGTGACGCCCACGGCAACGTGCGGCTCGCCGAGATCGACATCGGCGCGCTGCTCAAGGGCGCCGTCGCCGCGCGGCTCGCGGAGTTCGGTCTCAAGACGACCATCGTCGCCAAGAACATCGGCTACGAGCTGCGCTGCGCCGACCCGATCCCGGCCGACATGGAGTACACGCGCGACCTCGGCTACTGCGCCGCCCGCTACGTGCTGGCCGGCGGCAACGCCGCGATGATCTCGATGCAGGCGGGACAGTTCATCCCCATCCCGTTCGGCAGGCTGATCGACCCGGAGACGGGCCGCGCGAGCGTGCGCCTGGTCGACATCGACTCGAGCCGCTACCGCATCGCCCGCCAGTACATGCTGCGCCTGCGCCGCGACGACTTCGA
>JAAXGX010000138.1:18061-22251 GCA_012271165.1 Vicinamibacteraceae bacterium
CGGCGCGGGGCGAAGGGGTCCCCGCAAGCGGACGCCGGGGGTCCGGGGCGCAGCCCCGTCTGATGGATGCACCAGCCGGCCCGGCCGCAGGGGGCCGGGCCGACTGGCGGCGTCTCAGGTGAGCGAACCGATCCGGTCCGTGCTGTCGCCGAAGCTGTCGACGTGCACGCCCAGCCGGTCGAGCAGCGAGACGTAGAGGTTCGAGATGGGCGTTCCCATGGGATGCCGGACGTAGCGGCCGCCGCGGATCCCGGCGCTCTTGCCACCGACGACCGCGACCGGCAGATCGTCGTGGAAGTGCGTGTTGCTGTCGCTGATTCCGGTCCCGTACAGGAAGACCGTGTGGTCCAGCATCGTGCCGTCGCCCTCCGGCATCTCATCCATCCTGGCGGCCAGGTGCGCGAACTGCTGGAAGTGGTACTCGTTGATCTTGTGCAGCCGCTCGAGCTTGCCGTACTCGTCCTGGTGGTGCGACAGCGGATGGTGCGAGTCGGAGACCCCGATCTCGGGGTAGGCCCGGCCGCTGACCTCCTTGGCCAGCATGAAGGTGCTGACGCGGGTCAGGTCGGTCTGGAACGCGAGCGCCAGCAGGTCCATCTGGAGCTTCGCGTGGGTGGCGTAGTCGTCGGGGATGCCCGCGGGCTCGTCCACCAGCGGCAGCTCACGCGAGCTCTGGCGCTCGGCGGTGGTGATGCGCCGCTCGACGTCGCGCACCGAGTCGACGTACTCCGCCACCTTGAGGCGGTCGCCCGGGCCGAGGATCCGCTCCAGGCGCTTCAGCTCGGACGAGACGGCGTCGATGATGGTCCGGTCGCGCTCGAGCCGGGCCAGGCGGGCCGCCGGATCCGTGCTGCCGCTGGTGCCGAAGAGGCGCTCGAAGACGGCGCGCGGATCGCGCTCGACGGGCAGCGGCGTGGTCGGCGTGCGCCAGGCGATGGTGTTCGTGTAGGCGCAGCTCGAGCCGCCGTCGCAGGTCCCCACCATGGCGTTCGACTCGATGCCCAGCTCCAGCGACGTGAGCTGGGTCTCCTTGCCGAGCTCGCGCGCCGCGACCTGGTCCATCGACACGGCCGCGTACACGTCGGCGCCCGCCGTCAGCCTGAACGTGGTCGCCGTCAGGAAGGTGCCCGCCGAGCGGGCGTGGTCGCCGCCGCCCTCCATGAGGTCGGCCGGCTTGTCGGCCAGGCCGCCCAGCAGCAGCGTCTTGTCCTTGAGGGCCGCGAGCGAGCGCAGCGTGGGCGGCATGTCCTCGATGGCCCCCTCGGCCCGCGGCCACCAGTAGCCCATCGACATGCCGTTGGGCACGTAGAAGACACCCAGCCGGCGCAATCGAGCCGGTGACGCCGCCGTCCGGCTCAGCGCCGTGAGCGCGGGTACCATGGCGTCCAGCAGCGGCAGGGCCATCGTGGCTCCGGCGCCGCGCAACACCGCCCGACGAGACAAACGCTTCTTGGTGATGAACATGGGCTATTGCTCCGCCTCTCGGCTACTGCTCCGCTTGTTGTAGACCAGGCTCCCGCACCAGCCGCTGCTGGAACGGGGCGCTCTCGACGACGCCAAGAATGAGCGACGACCAGCGGTAGTCGTCGCGGGCCGCATCCCCCGCGATCCGGCGCACGGTGGACGCGTCCATGTAGTTGAGGCCGCGCCCGAGGGCGTACGTCATCAGCTTCTCGACGACGGTGCGCACGAACTCGTCCTCGCTCTGCTCCAGCAACGCCGCCCGGAAGGCTGCCGGGTTCTCGATGTACTTGTCCCGCCAGGTGATCGCGGAATCGATGGCCGCGCCTTCGTCGTCCTCGCGCCAGCGGCCGATGGCGTCGAAGTTCTCGAGCGCGAAGCCCAGCGGATCGAGGTTCGCGTGACAGCTCGCGCAGACGGGGTTCGAACGGTGCTGCTCCATCCGCTCGCGCAGCGACGTCGGCGCGCTCCGCCCGTCGTTCTCGGGCAGCGGCGGCACGTTCGCGGGCGGCGGCGGCGGCGGCGAGCCGAGCAGCGTCTCGAGCACCCACTTGCCCCTGAGCACGACCGACGTGCGGTCGGCGTAGGAGGTCACCGTGAGGACGCTGCCGTGCCCCAGCAGCCCCTGCCGCGAGGCGTCCGGGACCGGGGCGCGGCGGAAGTGGCTGCCGTAGACGTCGGCGATGCCGTAATGGTCGGCCAGCCTGGCGTTCAGGTAGGTGTAGTCGGCGCGCAGGAGGTCGAGCGCGCTGCGGTCGTCGCGCACCTGGCTCTCGAAGAACAGCTCGGTCTCACGAACCATCGCCTCGCGGAGCGTGGCGTCGAAGCCGGGGAACCGCAGCGGGTCCGGCACCATCGTATCCAGGTTGCGAATCTGCAGCCACTGGCCCAGGAAGTCGTTCATCCAGCGCGTCGCGCGGCGATCCGACAGCATGCGCGTCGTCTGCTGCGCCAGCACGGCGGGCTCGCGCAGCCGGCCGCTCGCGGCCACCTCCAGCAGCTCCTCGTCCGGAATGCTGCGCCACAGGAAGAAGGACAGGCGCGACGCCAGCTCCAGGTCGCTGATCCGGTAGGCGGTCCCTGCCGCGGCATCGATCGGATCGGACTCCGCGCGCATGAGGAACGCCGGCATGCTCAGCAGCGCTTCGAGCGCGCGGGCGACGCCGGTCTCGAAGTCCCCCGCGGCGCGGCCGATCTCGTAGATCGCCATCAGGGGCGCCAGGTCGGCGTCGGTCACGGGGCGCCGGTACGCGCGGCGCGCCAGCGTGCGGACGATCTCCCGCGCGCACGGCTCCTCGTCCTGCGCCGTGGCCGGCTGGCACACGAAGATGCGCCCGCGGCTCGGCGTCTCCTCCGGAACCCGCCCCAGGAACGGCCCGTGGATCTCCAGCGTCGCGATGCCGGCCACGACGTTGTCGCCCTCGCCCCGGGAGGCCGACGGGGCCACGTCGGTGAAGGCCACCGACACAAGCCGCGTCCCGGCCCGGACGGGGAGGCGCAGCACCAGGTCGTTGTCGGCGGTCTGGTTGTACAGCGCGATCTGCTGGTGGACGATGTCGTCGTCCGGCGGCGCGATGCCGCCGCCCGTCAGGGTGTACTCGACCTGACCCGCGAACTCCCCGCCGACCGAGAGGCGCCCGACGAGCGCGTGGTCGATGCGCAGCTCGAGGTGGTACTCGCGCTCCGCGATGTTGCCGAAGATGGTCTCCCCGACGTCGCTCCGCTGCAGCCGGATGCGGAAGAGGTAGTCGCCGTCGAGCGAGAAGGTGTGGCGCGCGGCCAGGCCGCCGTGGGTCGCGAACGGCAGGTCCTCGCCCATGCGGGCTTCCTGGCGCGTCCCGGTGGGGATGCGGTAGACCTGGATGGCCGGGCGGTTCTCGAGCGTGCCGACCGCGAGGCGGCTGACCTTGGTGGCCGCGGTGATGTAGCGNNAGCACCTCGGCGTTGTTGTCGAAGCCGAAGCCGGCCATGTCGCTCGGGAGCAGCGCCTCGCCGTCGATCTCGAGCTCCAGCAGATCGCGCACCGCGTTCACGTACTCGGTCCGATTCAGGCGGTGCGACGCGACGCGCCCGGGGTTGGGCGCCGCGTCGGCTACCCGGTCGAGCTCGGCCTCGAGCGCCGTCAGGAACGCTTCAACCGCCGCCGGCTCGGGCCGCGGCCGCCCCTGCGGCGGCATCTGCCCGCTGAGCAGCTTCTTGGCGACCTTCTCGAACAACTCGCGATGGGCGGCCACGTCGCCGATGTCGACCTGGTCGAACATCACGCCGGCCGTCTGCAGCCGCTCGTTGTGGCAGGTCACGCAGTACCGGTCGAGCAACGCGCGCGACGGCGCCTCGGTCTGACCCGCGGCCGTCAGGGGCACAGCCGCCACGACCATGCCCGCGAGGCACACGGCACCGAACACTCTCAGCTTGGACATAATGGAGCCTTCTTCCGGCGGTCTCCCGCCCGCGTGTGTTTCGCCGTTTGTACCACCTTTGCGGCCAGCAGGCAAGAAAGCTAGAATGCGGGACAGTCGAATCGACCGCTCGCAGCGAACCTGAACGCGGGAGGACCCCATGCGCGTCCCGACCAAGCGTCTCGCCTGCCTGTGTCTCGCCTTCCTCGTGGCCGCGGCCGGCGGCGCCGCGGCGGCGCCGCCGGACCTGCGCCTGGTGGACGCGATGGCCGACCGGGACACCGCGCGCGTCCGCGCCCTCATTGAGGACGAAGGGCTCGACCCGGACAC
>JAAXGX010000172.1:0-237 GCA_012271165.1 Vicinamibacteraceae bacterium
GAGAACGCGCCGCGGCGGCGGTCGGGTCGGGGCCTGGCGTACCGCGACGACGGGGGCGACGGGCAGATCTTCTACGTGACGCCGGGCTACCGGCTGATCGGGCTGAACGCGAAGACGGGCGAGCGGCTGGCCGACTTCGGCGACGACGGCATGGTGGACCTGATGCAGAACATGGATCAGGACATCGACCCGCTGGCGGGGGAGATCGGCCTGCACGCGACGCCGCTGGTGGCGGGC
>JAAXGX010000172.1:424-633 GCA_012271165.1 Vicinamibacteraceae bacterium
CTGGAGCTGGGCATCGTGTATCTGCCGACGGAGATGCCGACGAACGACTACTACGGCGGCCATCGGCACGGGGACAACCTGTTCTCGGACAGCATCGTGGCGGTGGACATCGACACGGGCGAGCGTCTCTGGCACCTGCAGGCGATCCACCACGACGTGTGGGACTGGGACTTTCCGTGCGCGCCGGTGCTGGTCGACGTGGAGATCGA
>JAAXGX010000172.1:785-2930 GCA_012271165.1 Vicinamibacteraceae bacterium
TACGGGACGCTGATGCTGCCGTCGGCCGGCGGCGGCGCCAACTGGCCGGGCGGCTCGGTCGATCCCGAGACCGACATCTTCTACCAGTACTCGTTCACACAGGTCACCTCGCTGGGGCTCGTGAACGACCCGGAGCGCTCGGACATGAACTTCATCCGGGGCAACCCGCCGGGCGTGCCGGCGCCGCGGCGCGCGCTGAACATCCGCGGGCTGCCGCTGGTCAAGCCGCCGTGGGGGCGCATCAGCGCGATCGACCTGGAGACGGGCGACATCCTGTGGCAGATCGCGCACGGCGAGACGCCCGACAACGTGCGGAACCACCCTGACCTCGCAGGCCTGGACATCCCGCGGACCGGCCGCATCGGACGCGTCGGCACGCTGGTCACGAAGACGCTGCTGATCGCCGCCGAGCCCGGGACGTTCACGACGCCGTCGGGCGCGGTGGGCGCGATGCTGCGGGCCTACGACAAGGCGACGGGCGAGGAGGTCGGGGCGGTCTACATGCCGGCGTCGGTGTCCGGCGCGCCGATGACCTACCTGCACGCGGGGCGGCAGTACATCGTCATGGCGATCGGCGGCGCCGGCTTCCCGGGCGAGCTGATCGCGTACCGCCTGCCCGGGTAACCGGCTCGGGGGTCCGCGGCAGGCCCCGGGTCAGACCCCGGAAGAGCAGCGTCAGGGCCGGGTTCGAGCGCGCCAGGAGGCTGGTGACGGCGGTAACGGCCCGCACGCTGCGGCGCGAGATCTTGACGTCGCTGCCGCTGCTGAAGGCCGGCGTGGCATGGATGCGCTGCAGCGTGAGCACCGCCATGCCCAGCGGCCAGAGACAGAAGCGGCGGATGCCGGTCTCGCCGCGTGGCATGGCGAGGACGAAGCGCAGCGCGTGCGCCAGATGGCGGTGCGCGAGCGCCACGAGCTGCGACAACCCCTCGACGAAGCCGGGGCCGGCCTGCCCCGGGGACAGGGCGCGCAGCTCGCAGCCGGCCGCCTGGAAGACGTCGCGCGGCAGCCAGCACGCGCCGCGCCGGCGGTCTTCCCAGACGTCCTTGAGGATGTTGACCATCTGCAGCCCCTGGCCGAAGGACACGGACAGCGGCAACAGCTCCTCGCGCCGCCCGCCGATCTCCGCCGAGTAGTCGCAGAACAGCTCGGTGAGCGTCTCCCCGACCACGCCCGCGACGCAGTAGCAGTACCGGTTCAGGTGGGGCACGTCCCGCAGGCCCGCGGTGCTGGCGTGCTGCTGGAACTCCGCCATGCCGCGCGACATGATCCGCACGCAGCGCTCGACGGCGCGGCGCTGGGCGGCGCCGAGGCCCCCGGTGATGCGGACTATCCGGGCGGTGTTGGCCACCAGGTCCCTTTCGTGCCCGGTGCTCGACGATGAGAGCAGCGGGCCGATCTCGCAAGAGAATGCCGCCGCGTCGCCGCGTCCGATCACCACCTCGATGAAGCGCTCCGAGAACGCTCGCTTCTGCGCGGGGGACAGCGCCGGCTCGTCTTCTATCGTGTCCGCGATGCGGCACAGCGCGTAGACGTTGCCGACCACGTCGCGCAGCGCGTCCGGGAGCTGGGGAATGTTGAGGGCGAACGTGCGGGAAACGCCGCGGAGGATCGCCGCCTGGTAGGTCAGGTCGCGGCTCGTCGATCCGCCCGGGGATGACGCGATCATCAGCGCCATCGTATCGAATCGGGTCGGGCTCATCGCCGAATTTGCTATTCTTCGCCCACGGTCGGGCGGATAAGGGAGTCGAACATGCCAACACATGCACAGCGCGTCGCGTCGGTCGTGATGCTCGTCGGGCTGGTTGCCGCGGGCGCCTGGCCGGCGGCGGGGCAGACCGACAACGGCGAGTGGCGCAGCTACGGCGGCGACATCGCGAACACGCGCTACGCGCCGCTCGACCAGATCACGGCCGGGAACTTCGACGAGCTGGAGGTTGCCTGGCGGCTGAAGACGGAGAACTTCGGTCCGGCGCCGGAGTACAACTTCCAGTCGACGCCGCTGATGGTCGACGGCATCGTCTACACGACGGCGGGGCTGCGGCGCGCGGCGATCGCGGCGGACGCGGCGACGGGCGAGCTGCTGTGGATGCACCGGATCGACGAGGGCGAGCGTGCCGAGAACGCGCCGCGGCGGCGGTCGGG
>JAAXGX010000172.1:3005-3276 GCA_012271165.1 Vicinamibacteraceae bacterium
TGCACGCGACGCCGCTGGTGGCGGGCAACACGGTGGTGGTGGGCGCGGCGCACGTGCCGGGGAGCGCACCGCGCTCGATGCGCAACACGAAGGGCTACGTGCGGGGCTTCGACGCGAACACGGGCGTACGCAAGTGGATCTTCCACACGATTCCGGGCGCGGACGAATACGGCAACGACACGTGGCTGAACGACTCGTGGCGCTACACGGGCAACACGGGGGTGTGGGGTCAGATCAGCGCCGATCTGGAGCTGGGCATCGTGTATCTGCC
>JAAXGX010000172.1:3456-4361 GCA_012271165.1 Vicinamibacteraceae bacterium
GTGCTCGACCGGGTGACGGGCGAGCCGATCTGGCCGATCGAGGAGCGTGAGATGCCGCCGTCGGACGTGCCGGGCGAGCTGCTGTCGCGGACGCAGCCGTTCCCGACGCACCCGCCGGCCTACGACCGGCAGGGGGTGAGCATCGACGACCTGATCGACTTCACGCCGGCGCTGCGCGCGGAGGCCGAGGAGCTGGTGTCGAACTTCCGGATCGGGCCGATCTTCACGCCGCCGGTGGTGGCGGAGACCGACGGTCCCTACGGGACGCTGATGCTGCCGTCGACCGGCGGCGGCGCCACTTGGCCGGGCGGCTCGGTCGATCCCGAGACCGACATCTTCTACCAGTATTCGTCCACCCAGGTGGTTTCGCTGGGTCTGGTGCACGATCCGGAGCGCTCCGACATGGACTTCATCCGGGGCAACCCGCCGGGCGTGCCGCCGCCGCGGCGGGCGCTTAACATTCGCGGGCTGCCGCTGGTCAAGCCGCCGTGGGGGCGCATCAGCGCGATCGACCTGGAGACGGGCGACATCCTGTGGCAGATCGCGCACGGCGAGACCCCGGACAACGTGCGGAACCACCCCGACCTCGCGGGCCTCGACATCCCCCGCACGGGCCGCGCGGGACGGGTCGGCACGCTGGTCACGAAGACGCTGCTGATCGCGGCCGAGACGGGTACGTTCACGACGCCGTCGGGCGCGGTGGGCGCGATGCTGCGGGCCTACGACAAGGCGACGGGCGAGGAGGTCGGGGCGGTCTACATGCCGGCGTCGGTGTCCGGCGGGGCGCCGATGACCTACCTGCACGAGGGACGGCAGTACATCGTCATGGCGATCGGCGGCGCCGGCTTCCCGGGCGAGCTGATCGCCTACCGACTGCCCGGCTAGCCCATGTTTACCAAGTTGGC
>JAAXGX010000182.1 GCA_012271165.1 Vicinamibacteraceae bacterium
CGATCAGCGCCGAAACTTCGGTCTAAAACACCACTTTCGATATTCATGGGCCAGCGCGTGGCGCTACGGCAGCGCCAGCGCGACGTACTCGCTGGGCAGGTCGTCCCAGCCCACGGTGACGACGATGTACTGCCTGCCGTCGACCATGTAGGTCATCGGCGCGGCGGTCGTGCCGCCCGGGAGCTCCTTCTCCCAGACGACCTCGCCGGTCAGCTTGTCGTACGCGCGGAACATCTTGCCGCCGGCCCCGCCCCAGATCGGGTTCAGCACGACGACGCCCGTCCGGCCGCCTTCGCCGAGGAACACGAGGGACTTCGTGACGAGTGGCGAGACCCGGCCCGGCTGGCCCAGCGGCGGCAGGTCCAGATCGCGCAGGTCCGGGTGGTCGCGCGGCCCGTCGCCGTTGGCCTTCGACCAGAGAATCTCGCCCTGGTTGAGGTCGATGGCCACCAGTCGCCCGTACGGCGGCTTGAAGAGCGGCAGCTCCCGCGGTCCCTCGATGGGCGTGATCGAATGCAGCACCAGGTTCATGTCCGAGCGGGGATGCTCCGACGCCGTGATGCCGATCACCGACTCGCTGTGCACGGACGGCACGTACAGGATCCCGGTCTCCGGGTCGACCGCCGCGCCGCCCCAGTCGGCGCCGCCGACGACGCCGGGCATCTGCAGCGTGCCCCGCGTGCCGCCCGGCGACTCGTCGACCAGCGAGGGCGCGGTGAAGAGCGGGCCGCTCACGTACTGCTCGAAGACCTCGAGCGCCTCCTGCCGGAGCTCGGGGGTGAAGTCCATCAGGTCGTCCACGCTGGTCCCCTGCTGGTCGAAGGGCGGCGGCTTGGTCGGGAACGGCTGGGTCGCCGCGTACCATTCGCCGGGCACGTCGCCCGGCGGGACGGGACGCTCCTCGATCGGCCAGATCGGCTCGCCGGTGACCCGGTCGAAGACGTAGGTGAACGCCTGCTTGCTCACGGCGGCCAGCGCCTTGACCGGCTCGCCGCGCCCGTCCACCCGGATGTCGACGACGTTGGGCGCGGCCGGGAAGTCGTAGTCCCAGAGACCGTGATGCACCGCCTGGAAGTGCCAGACCCGCTCGCCGGTCCGCGCGTCGAGACAGACGATGCTCTCGGCGAACAGGTTGTCGCCGGGCCGGTAGCCCCCGTAGTAGTCGTTGGTCGGCGTGGACAGCGGCAGGTAGACGTAGCCGAGCTCCTCGTCGGCGCTGGCCCACGCCCACATGTTCGTGTTGCCGCTGTACTCCCACGACGGGCGGTCCTGGTCGATCGCCGTCAGCCAGGTCTCGTTCCCGAACTCCCCGTCCTGCGGGACGGTCCGGAAGGCCCAGATCTGCTCGCCGGTCCGGACGTCGAACCCGCGCACGTCGCCCGGCGGCGCCTGCTTGAGGGCGGGCTGCGTCGGGCTGACGACGTCCATGATCGACGAGCCGATCACGACGACGTCATTGACCACGATCGGCGGCGATCCCCAGCGGAACGTGTCGACGTCGCGGTAGTAGCCCTTGCGCAGGTCCACCTCGCCGCCCTCCCCGAAATCGGGGAACCGCTCGCCCGTGCGGGCATCGACGGCCACGAGATACTCGCCCACCACGGCCAGCACGCGCGCCTCGTCGCTCTCCGGGTCCTCCCAGTAGGCGACGCCGCGCGTCTGCCGCGCGCGCTGGAACGGCTCACCGTCGCGGTCCGGCGGGTCGTCGAACCAGAGCAGCTCGCCCGTCGTCGCGTCGAGCGCCGCCACGGTGCCGAGGCCGGTGCTGATGTAGAGTCGCCCGTCGGCCATCAGCGGGGTGTTCTGCGCCGCCACGGAGGCGGTGAGGTCGCGGTCGCCGCGGACGGCGTCGGGGAGCACCGACCGGCGCCAGACGATCTCGAGATCGCCGATCGTGTCCTCGTTGATCTGGTCGAGCGGCGAGTACTTGGTGCCGGCCACGTCCGAGCCGTAGCTCCGCCATTCGACCTGCTGCGCCTGCGCCGCGGGCGCGGCGGCGACGAGCGCCGCCAGCGCCAGCAGCTTCAATCCGTTCGCGAGTTTCTTCTGCATGTCACATCTCACCGCTCGTGTGTTCCCGCTCCTGTGGCCCATGCCGCCAGAATTATAGTCGGCCGCCGCCCCCCGGCGGGCTGCGCGGCCGCCACCATGCATGCGCTGTATACTGCGCTGTATGTCAGCCACGCGCACGCAGATCTACCTGCAGCCGTGGCAACGACGGCGACTCGACGAGATTGCCGGCTCACGCGGCCTGAGCCTCGCCTCGGTCGTCCGCGAAGCGGTCGATCTGTACATCGAGAAGTCCCCCGTCGATCCGACGACCGCGTTGAAGAGCACGTTCGGCGCCGCGCCCGACGCCGAGGCTCCGGACCGCGGGGAGTGGACGCTGCGTTCCCAACGGCTGCAGGGCGGCGAGTGAGCCGATGGCAGGCCTGCTGGTCGATACGGACGTCTTCATCGACCACCTGCGGGGCGCCAGGGAGTTGAAGCCCGGGCGGCACCGGCTCCACTACTCGGTCATCACGCGCTGCGAGCTGCTGTCGGGCACCGTCGGCAGCGCGCTCGTGCAGCGCCTGCTCGATCCCTTTCGCGAGCTCGCCGTGGACCGTGACGTGGCGGAGCACGCCGGCCGTATCCGGCGCGAAACCGGTATCGCCACCCCGGACGCCCTGATTGCCGCCACGGCCATCGCGCACGACCTGACGCTGCTCACCCGCAACCGCCGGGACTTCGAGCCGGTCAAGCGCCTGCGAATCAGGGATCCGCGCCGGTAGCCCGTTCCACGGCGCGGACGCCTAGCCCATGTTTACCAACGGTAGATCCAAGGCATTTTAGAATCAACGACTTACGCTGATGGAACGGCTCGAGTGGCACTACAACGTGTGCCAAGCGGGCAGCGGTCGGTGGGTCAGACGAT
>JAAXGX010000188.1 GCA_012271165.1 Vicinamibacteraceae bacterium
CCCGCCGAGGCGCGCTGTGCGCGCCTAGACGTCCAGCTCCTTCGGGCGCCACAGGCGGACGAGCCGGCCGCGGGTGAACGTGCGCAGCTCGGCCCACTCGGCGATGGGCAGCTCGATCTGCGCCAGCGACGCCGTGGGCAGCACCTCGTCTCTCCCGGTCAACCGGGCCACGAGCTCCTGGAGCCCGGGATTGTGGCCCACGACGAGCACGCGCGAAGCCTCGCCGCCGAGGCTCCGGACGACATCGACGATCGCCTCGGGCTCGGCCAGGTACAACTGGCGATCCAGCTCCACCGGGCTGCCGTACACGACGCCTTCCGCCACCTGCACGGCCGTGGCGCGCGCCCGCTCGGCAGTCGAGCTGACGATCAGGTCGGGCGTCAGCGCCTGCCGGCGCAGGAGCAGTCCGACACGGGGCGCGTCGCGGTTGCCGCGCCGGTTGAGCGGCCGGTCGTGGTCGGCGAGGCCCGGCTGCTTCCAGCTGGACTTGGCATGGCGCAGAACCAGGAGCGTCTTCATGAGACCTGCGCCGACGCGCATCGCCGGCGGCGGGAATTATGTCGCGCTTCGGCCGGGGGGAACACTAGAATGGAGCCGTGCTGCTCATCGTGTTGCTCGACCTCTACTCGCTCGTCGTGCTCGGCGCCGTCATCATCTCCTGGATTCAGTTGCCGCCGTCCAACCCGGTCGCGACGTTCCTGCACACGCTGACGGAGCCGCTGCTCGCACCCATCCGCCGGGTGCTGCCGGACGCGGGCGGGCTCGATTTCTCGCCCCTGATCCTGCTGTTCGGCCTCCGCATGCTGCGGAGCCTGCTGTTCGCGGGCGCCCTGTGATCCTGAATTCGGTATCATGCCCCAGCGACGATTTCCGGGCCAGGTTGTGAGGTGGCTATGTCCAGGCTCTTGGCGGTGACCGTGCTCGTCACGGCGGCGGCGGCGACCGCCGGCGCGCAGGACGCGGAGAACCCGTTCACCGACGGCCCTGACCGGCGGATGGGCGAAACCAGCTTCCGAGTGCACTGCACGCTGTGCCACGGCTACGACGCGCAGGGCGGCGCGGAAACCAACGGACCCGACCTGACGACCGGGCGGTTCCGCCGTACCAGCACCCTGGCGGGGCTCTTCGACGTTATCCGCAACGGCGTCCCGGGCACGGCCATGCTCGGGATCAACCCCGACGTGTCCGATCGCGTCGTCTGGCAGATCATCACGTACCTCGACTCGCTGACCCCGAACCTGGCGGACGCGGACCTGCGGGGCGATGCGGTCGCCGGACGCGCCCTGTTCGCCGGCAAGGGCAACTGCGCGGCCTGTCACATGGTCGACGGCGACGGCGGGCGGCTGGGACCGGACCTCTCGCGGGTCGGCGAGCGGCGCGACCCCGACGAGCTGCGGGCCGACCTGCTCGATCCGAGCGCCGAGGTCGAGCCGCGCTGGTGGACGATGACGGTCATGCGCGCCGACGGGTCGGTCGTCGAAGGGCTCAGAATGAACGAGGACACGTTCACGCTGCGCCTGATCGACGCCGACGAGCAACTGTGGGCGTTCTCGAAAGGCCGGCTACGGTCGTTCGACCGCGTCCGGACGTCCTCGATGCCGGCCGCCGGCGGCACGCTCACGGACGCCGAGGTGGACGACCTGATCGCGTACCTCTTCTCGCTGCGGAAGGAGAGCTGACTCATGAAGCGTTTGGCGATGGTCGTGGCCCTGGCCGCCTGCGCGCAGGTGGCGAGCGGCCAGGAGCCTGCGTCCGGCACGGCGCCGTCGTTCTCGCCCGTGACCTGGGAGCGGCTGCTCGACGCGGCGGAAGAGCCCCACAACTGGCTGATGTACTCCGGCACGTTCAGCAGCCAGCGCTTCAGCCGGCTCGACCAGATCAATGCCGGCAACGTCGGCGATCTGAAGTTGAAGTGGGCCTATCAGATTCCCGTGATCGATCGGGCGGAGACCACCCCGCTCGTCGTCGACGGCGTCATGTTCGTCACGGAGGCGCCCAGCAACCTGACGGCCATCGATGCGGCCACGGGCGGCGTGTACTGGCGCTACGAGCACGAGCTCCCCGATGATCTCCGGATCTGCTGCGGCCGCAACAACCGCGGCGTCGCCGTGCTCGGCAACACGCTGTTCATGAGCACGCTGGACGCCCACCTGGTGGCGATTGACGCGCGCAGCGGCAACCTGCTCTGGAACACCGAGGTCGCGGAGTATTCGCAGGGCTACAGCAAGACAGCGGCGCCGCTCATCGTGAAGGACAAGGTGGTGACCGGCATCGCGGGCGGCGAGTTCGGCATCCGCGGATTCCTCGACTCGTACAACGCCGAGTCCGGCGCGCGGGAGTGGCGCACCTACACGATTCCGGGCCCGGACCATCCGGACAACCGCAGCTGGTCCGGCGAGTCCTGGCGCACGGGCGGCTCGCCGACCTGGATTACCGGCTCGTACGACCCGGAGCTCGACCTCGTCTACTGGGGCACCGGCAATCCCGGCCCCGACTACAACGGCGAGATGCGGCTGGGCGACAACCTGTACTCCGACTCGGTGCTCGCCCTCGACGGCGACACCGGCGAGATGTCCTGGTACTTCCAGTTCACGCCCCACGACGTCCACGACTGGGACGCGATCCAGATCCCGATCCTGGCCGACATCGAGTTCGACGGCCAGCCGCGCAAGGCCATGCTGTGGGCCAACCGCAACGCCTTCTTCTACGTGCTCGACCGCGCGACGGGCGAGTTCCTGCTCGGCGAGCCGTACGCCCGGCAGACCTGGGCCGAGCGCATCGACGATCAGGGCCGGCCGGTGCGGCTGCCCGACACGTTCCCGACCGAGGATGGCACGGTGGTCTCCCCCTCGGTGCTGGGCGGCACCAACTGGTGGTCGCCCGCGTTCAGCCCCCGCACCGGGCTCTTCTACGTCAACGCGTTCGACGGCGAGGCGGATTACTTCGTGCGCGAGGACGACTACGAGGCGGGGTTCCGCTTCATCGGCGGCGGGCAGCAGCAGGTCGAGGCGATCGACAACTACGTCAACGCGATCCGCGCCATCGACCCGGCCACCGCCGAGCGCCGCTGGGAGTTCCGGATCACGCCGCAGTCCCGGGCCGGCGTGCTCGCCACGGCGGGCGACGTGGTCTTCAGCGGCGGCATCGACGGCTACTTCTTCGCCCTCGACGCCGAGACCGGCGAGGAGCTGTGGCACATGCAGCTGGGCAGGCTCGTGCAGGCCGCGCCCATCACCTATGCCGTGAACGGAGAGCAGCAGGTCACGGTCGCGGCGGGCAACGTGGTGTACACGTTCGGCCTGGACTGATGGGGTTCGTGACGCTCGAAGGCCTGGACGCGCGCCAGCCGATGCCGGGCTTTCACGGCCGGTTCATCCACACCGACTCGGTCACCATCGTCCACTGGGACGTCGAGGCCGGCGCGGCGCTGCCGGAGCACTCGCATCCTCACGAGCAGGTGTCGAGCCTCCTCGAGGGGGAGTTCGAGATGACGATCGATGGACGGACCGAGCGGATGCGGCAAGGCTCGGTCGCCGTCGTGCCCGCGCATGCCGTCCACTGCGGCCGCGCCCTGACGAGCTGCCGGTTCATCGACGTGTTCCACCCCGTCCGGGAGGATTATCGGGCGTGATCGGTCCCGTCGCGCGTGCGGTGCGGCGTTGTCTCTGCCGCACCGCCGTCGCCGGCGCCTGCGCCGTGCTCGGGCCGGGCGTTCCGGGAGCAGCGCTGGCGGCCGGGCAGCCGGCAGCCGCGGACCACGCGCCGTCCCCCCGCAACGCGAACTACTCCATCGACGTCCAGCTCGACACGGAGGCGAGGCGCCTCCACGGCCGCCAGGTGCTGACATGGCGCAACACGTCGATCATCACCACCGCCGAGCTGCAGCTCCATCTCTACTACAACGCGTGGAAGAACTCGAAGTCGACCTGGATGCGGGAGCGCCGGCTGCGAACCGGCGGACGCGGCCTGCGCGAGCGCCCGGCGTCCGACTGGGGCTGGATCGACGTGCAGGCGGTCCGTCTGCCCGGCGTCGGCGACGCACCGGCCATCGACCTGACGAGCCGGATCTCGCACATCGCCCCGGACGACGGCAACCCTGACGACGAGACGGTCCTCGTCGTGCCCCTGCCGGAACGCATCTTCCCCGGCGACTCGGTCGAGATCGAGATCGAGTGGACGTCGCAGATCCCGCGTCCGTTCGCGCGCACGGGCGTCGTCGGCGACTACTACTTCATCGCCCAGTGGTTTCCGAAGGTCGGCGTGCTCGAGGACAGCGGGTGGAACTGCCACCAGTTTCACGCCGCGACCGAGTTCTTCGCCGACTACGGCGTCTACGACGTCCGCATCACGGTCCCGGCAGGCTGGGTCGTCGGCGCCACCGGCGCCGAGCAGAGCGTCGTCGACAACCGCGACGGGACGGCCACCCACCGCTACTACCAGGAAGACGTCCACGATTTCGCCTGGACCACCAGTCCCGATTTCCTCGAGCGGCGCGAGCGGTTCGAGCACCCGACCCTGCCGGCGGTCGAGATCCGCCTGCTGCTCCAGCCCGAGCATGCCGGCCAGGAGGCGCGCCACTTCGAGGCGACGCGGCACGCGTTGCGGTACTACGGCGAGTGGTTCGGCGCCTACCCGTACGACCAGATCACGGTAGTCGACCCCGCGTGGCGGAGCCGCACGGGCGGCATGGAGTACCCCACCCTGTTCACCGCCGGCGCGCGCTGGCTGGCGCCGGCCGGCGTGGCCACGCCCGAGGAGGTGATCGTCCACGAGGCGGGTCACCAGTTCTGGTACGGCGTCGTCGGCAGCAACGAGTTCGAGCACGCGTGGATCGACGAGGGTCTGACCACGTTCGCCACGGCGCGCGTGATGGACGCGTTCTTCACCGAGCACTACCGCTCGACCTGGCTGCTCGGCCGGTTCGTGCCCTGGGTGCTCCGCGACGTCCCGTGGTCGCGCGCCATCGACGGCAACCGCATGGCCGGGTACCGCCGCAACGCGCACATGGACGCCCCGTTGCGGCCGACCTACCGCTACTGGCCCGCCACCGCGGGCAGCATCTCGTACAACAAGACGGCGCTCTGGCTGCACACGCTGGAGCGCTACCTGGGCTGGCCGGTGCTGCGGCGGGGAATGGCCGGCTTCTACGAGCGCTGGCGCTTCGGCCATCCCGCGCCGGACGACTTCTTCGACAGCCTCAGCGCAGCGAGCAACCGCGATCTCGACTGGTTCTTCGACCAGGTCCACGGCACGGCCAGGGTCTTCGACTACGGCGTGCAGGCGCTGACGAGCCGGCGGGACGCCGGCCGCGGCTTCTTCGGCGCAGGCGGCGAGGCGAGTTTCGCCGAGGGTTCCGGCGAGGGCGGATACGAGACGACCGTCGTCGTGCGCCGCTACGACGAGGGCATCTTTCCCGTCGAGGTGCTGACCGAGTTCGAGGACGGTCACGAGGAGCGGGAGGTGTGGGACGGGGCCGCGGAGTGGACCGCCTACACCTACCGGCGCGACGCCCGGGCGACACGCGCCTTCGTCGATCCGGATCGCGTCCTGCTGCTGGACGGCAACTACACCAACAACAGCCGCACGCTCGCGCCGCGGGCGACGGCGGCGGCGACCCGCTGGAGCCTGCGCTGGCTGGTCTGGCTCCAGGACCTGCTGCTCACGTACGGGTTCTTCATTTGATTCGCGCGCTGTTCGACGGCATCGGGCGGGTCCTGGGCGCACCCGTGCTCGTGGCCGGCGTCTACCTGCTGACGCTGCTCCTGGCGGCGCCGCTCACCCTGGCGCTGCACGACGCCATCGCATCGCACCTGGGCGCGAGCGTGGCGGCCGAGCAGGCGGCCGCCGGCGTGTACTGGGAGTGGTGGGAGGAGTTCCAGGCGCAGGCGCAAGGGTTCGAGCGCACCTTCACGCCGTCGATCATCGGCTTCGGGGCGGTCCTGAGCAACCTGAGCGCGTTCGTCGACGGCGCCGCGCCGTCCGGCGGGCTGGCGGTCGCGGTGGCGTTCTACCTGGCGGCCTGGGCCTTCCTCGCCGGCGGCGTCCTGGACCGCCTTGCGCGCCGCCGGCGACTGGGCGCCTCCGCGTTCTTCGCTGCCTGCGGCACGTACTTCTTCCGCTTCCTGCGTCTGGCGGTCGTCGCGGGTCTGGCCTACTGGCTGCTGTTCGATCTGTTCCACGCCTGGCTGCTCGAGGACCTCTACGCGGACGTGACGCGCGGCATCACCGTGGAGCGCACCGCGTTCCTCGTCCGGCTCGGGGGCTACGCCCTGTTCGGCGCCCTCGTGCTGCCCGTCAACCTGCTGCTCGACTACGCGAAGATTCGCGCCGTCGTCGAGGATCGCCGCAGCATGCTCGGGGCCCTGCTGGCAGCCGGCCGCTTCGTGCGCCGGCGTCCGTTCTCGACCGGCGGGCTGTACGCGCTCAACGCGGGGCTGTTCGGGCTCCTGCTGGCGGGCTACGCCGCCGTCGACCCCGGCATCGGCGCGCCGGACGGGACGGCCCTGTGGACGGCGCTGCTCATCGGCCAGGCGTACGTGCTCGCGCGCGTGGTGACCAAGCTCGTGTTCTACGCGTCGCAGACCGCGTACTTCCAGAGCCAGCTGGCCCATGCCGGCTACGTGGCCGCGCCGCGGCCCGTTCCGCCCGAGCCGCCCGCCGCGGAGACCCTCGCCCACACCGCGCACGACGCGGGCAAGGCCCCTGCTTCCTGAGCCGTCGCGCGAGCCGTCCGGCGCTTGGACCGGCGGCGGATCGTTGTGATACAACGGAAGTAGGGCCGCGAGCCGTGCCAGCCGCAGTTGCCTGGTGGAGGTCACCATGAAAGCGCCGAGCGTTCGAGCCGTCGTCATTGCGTGCGTCATGTTCATCGGATCGCTGGCCGGGATGCCGGCGGGAGCTGCCCAGACCGCGGAGGACCTGGAGCGCGAGGTCCGGGAAACGCTGCGCGACGAACGCGATCTGCGGCGGATCGAGGTATCCGTCCAGGGCAGCGAAGCGACGCTGACCGGTATCGTCGAATCCTTCTGGGTCAAGCATCGGGCGATCGAGCGGGCACTCGACGTCGACGGCATCGAGACCGTCGCCAGCGAGCTGGAGCTGCCCGAGCCCGAGGACGACAACGACCTCGCCCAGGAGGTCGCCCGGGTCGTCCAGCGCTATCCGCACTACACCATCTGGGACTTCATCAACGGCCGCGTGCAGGACGGCAACGTCCAGCTCGCCGGGTGGGTGACGCCGGACCGCGACAAGAGCGGCGACCTGTTCGAGCGGGTGGCGAAGATCGAGGGCGTGCAGGACGTCCAGAGCACCATCGAGACGCTTTCGACGTCACAGAGCGACCGGCGCCTGCGCAGGTCCATCATGCGCCAACTGGCTCGCAACACGCATTTCGAACGGCTCGCGCGGATGCCGAACCCGCCGTTCCACATCGTCATCGACAACGGCATCGTGCTGCTCGTCGGCTATGTGCAGGGCCAGATCGAGCTGATCGAGATGCAGCGCATCGTGGGGCAGACGCAGGGCGTGCTGCGGGTCGAGAACCGGCTCCAGACGCTCCGCTGACACCGGCGGCCGGCCCCGCCGGCAGCGCGCGCGGGCGCGCGGCCCGGGGCCCGGCCGCAGCCGGCTGCCCCCGCAAGCGAACGCCGGGGGTGCGGGGCGGACCCCGTCTGATTGAAGCCCCCGCGGGCGCTCGCCGGCGCGCTGGTGCTCGCCGGCATCATCGGCACCGTCCTCCCAGGACTGCCCGGTCCCGTTCATTTGCCCTTGACCGACCAATTTGGTCGGACATACAATCCGAAAACTGATACTGAGACTCAATCTCAAGAGGAGAGAGCCATGACTCGTCCCACACCGCTGCGCTTCCGCACCGTCTTCGCGGCCGGGCTGCTGCTTGCCGCGTGGCTCCCCGCCGCTGCACAGGAGAACACGCTCGACGGCTGGCGCCCGCCCGATCTGATCGACGCCGTGGCGAGCTTCGGCGCGGTCGTTCACGACGGGGCGCTCTACGTCTACGGCGGCCACGTCGGCCGCGTCCACGCGCATTCCATCGAGAACATCAGTCCGGGCTTCCGCCGGCTCGTCCTCGCAGCCGGCCAGACCTGGGAGGATCTGCCGCCGGGACCGCTCCTGCAAGGCACCGTGCTGGCATCCGACGGCGCCTACGTCTATCGCGTTGGCGGCATGACGGCGACCAACGCGACTGCCGCGGAGCCGGAGGTGCTGCGCTCGAGCCGCTCGGCCGCGCGGTACGACGTGGCGGCGGCGAGGTGGGAGCCGCTCCCCGACCTGCCGGCGGGACGCTCCTCGCACGACGCGGTGGTGGCAGGCCGCACCCTCTACGTCGTCGGCGGATGGGAGCTTCGCGGGCGCGACGAGGAGGGGGTCTGGGCCGACGCCGTCCTGGCCCTCGACCTGGATGGCGGAACGGCATGGCGGGAAATTCCAGCCCCCTTCGAGCGCCGGGCGCTCGCGGCGGGCACCGCCGGCGGGCGCATCTACGCATTCGGCGGCCTGCGGCCGGCAAACGGGCCGGCGTTGCAAGTGGACGTCCTCGACACTGCAACCGGCGCCTGGTCCGCCGGGCCCGACCTGCCCGCAGCGGGATCGCTGCAGGGATTCGGCGTGGCGGCGATGAGCCACGACGACCGAATCTTCATGAGCCAGGCCGACGGCAAGGTCTACCGCCTGGCGGACGGCGGCGACGCCTGGGAGCTGGCGGCGACGCTCGAGCATCCCCGGTTCATGCACCGGCTCGTCCCGTTCGACGGCTACGTGCTCGGCGTCGGCGGGTCGGCGCGGGGGGGTCACGTGACGGCTATCGACGTCGTGCGACCTGCCGCGGAAGCCGATGTCGGAAGCGTCGGGCAGGGCGCGAGCCGCTGGCCCGGATTCCGAGGCGGCGCCGACCCGAACGTGAGCCGCGCGTCGCGCCTGCCGCTCACCTGGTCCGACGCGAGCGTGACGTGGCGCACCAGCACCCCCGGGTTCGGGCAGTCGAGCCCGGTGATCTGGGACGGCATCGTCTTCCTCACGTCCATCGAGGGCGCGCTGAAGGAGACCCTCTGGGTCAGCGCCGTCAGCCTCGAGGACGGCGCCGAACGTTGGCGGCGGTCGTTCGACGCGGCGGAGCGGCTCGAGTGGAACGACTACGTGTCGAAGGGCGCGCCGACGCCGGCAGTGGACGCCGACCGGCTCTACGCGTTCTTCGCGAGCGGCGACCTGCTGGCCCTGACGCACGACGGGGACACCGTCTGGCGCCGGAATCTGAGCGGCGACTACGGGTCGGTCGACGGTAACCACGGCGTCGGCAACTCCGTGCTCCTGACCGAACGAGCGGTCGTGGTGCTGCTCACGCGCCGCACGTACTCGTACCTGCTGGCGGTCGCGCCGGACACCGGCGACACCCTGTGGAAGGCCGACCGGGAAGCGGGCGTCGCCTGGAGCACCCCGGTGCTCACGCCCGACGGCCGCGAGATCGTCGTCAGCGCCGCCGGCCGCATCGAGGGCTTCGACCCCGACACCGGCGTCCTGCGCTGGTCGTTCACCGACCTCGAGGGCAACTTCATTCCGTCGCCCACCATCACGGACGACCTCGTCATCGTCGGCGGGTTGCGCGTTGCGGCCAACCTGGCCCTGCACCGCCCCGAGGCCGGCACGCAGGATGGCGGCGCCGTGGCATGGACGGCTGGCTCGGCCTCCAACTTCGGATCGCCCTTCGCGTACCGCGACTGCGTCTACTGGGTCAATCCAGCCGGCGCCGCGCGCTGCCTGGCGCCGGATTCCGGGACCGTCCAATGGACCCACCGCCTGCCCGCGTCGACCTGGGCGACGCCGCTGGGCCATGACGACCTCGTCTACTTCTTCACCACGAGCGGCATCACGCAGGTGCTCCGTGCCTCGGCCGAGCAGCCGCAGGTGGTCGCCACGAACCACCTGTCCGTCGACGCGCCCGTGACCGGCTTCGCCGCCGTGGACGACGCCGTCGTCATCCGCGCCGGCAGCGACGTCATCCGGGTGGGCCGGGCCGCGGATTGAGGCCGGCGCACCTCGGCGGGAGCGGCGCGGGGCGCAGCCCCGCCTGATTGAAGCCAGCGGAGTGAAACGGGAGAAGGAACTTGCCAACCGGCAACGCGTTTGAGACGGGCGCCCCCGCACATGGCCTGGAAACCTCGCGAGGACGCCCGAATGAGCACCGGCACCGCATGGGGCGCTGCCGGATACCTACGGGGAGTATAGGCAATGCGACACCCTTACCGGGCGGCCGCGACCCGCGGCGTTCCCACGGCGACATCCGTCGTCGCCGTGCTCGGTCTGATCCTGGCGGCACCCGCCGTGCTGCTCGCGCAACAGGCGGCGGATCCGCAACCGCCGGCTGAGCAGCAGGCGGGCGATCCTGAAAGCGGCGCCCAGCCGTCGGACGGCCAGCCGCTGACCTTCCTCGACTCGGTGACCGTCTCCGCCACCCTCCGGCCGGCGCCGGTGATGCAGACACCGGGGACGGTGACCGTCATCGGCGACGACGCCATCCAGGGGCGCATGTTCGAGACCTTCGCCGACCTGGTGAAGTACGAGCCCGGCGTCTACGTCGAGAACAACGTGACCCGTCTCGGCCTCAACGGCTTCAACATTCGCGGCATCGGCGGGAACCGCGTGATGACGCAGGTCGACGGCGTCCAGACGTCGGAGCAGTTCGACTTCGGCCCGTTCAACATTCACCAGGTCGCCTTCGACATCGACGCCCTCAAGTCGGTCGAGATCGTGCGCAGCGCGAACTCGGCGCTGTACGGCAGCGATGCGCTGGGCGGCGTCGTCTCGCTCTTCACGAAGGATCCTGCCGACTACCTGGCCGGCGACCGGTTCTATGTCGGCGCCAAGACGACCTGGGACGGCCGCGCCAATGACGCCAGCGCGAACCTGACGCTGGCCGGCGGCACCGACCGGCTCCAGGCATCGGTCTTCGTCAGCGCGAACCGCGGAGGCGAGATTCGCAACCAGGGCACCGTGGAGACGACCGACGACACCCGCACGGTGCCCAATCCGCAGAACGTCCTCGGTACGCAGATGCTGGCCAAGCTGGTGTTCACGGCCACGCCCGGCAACGTGTGGCGGGTGGCGGCGGAGACGTACGACTCGCGCGTCGAGACGGAATGGTACTCGGACCGCGGGATGGCCGACTTCGGCTTCCTGCGCTTCGCCACGGTGGATTCCGACGCGCTCGACCGGCAGGACCGCCGGCGCTACTCCCTCGACCACACGCTCGTCGGCCGCGGGCTCGATCAGGTGTCGTGGCGGCTGTACGGCCAGTTCAACGACACGTCGCAGGTCGTCGACCGGCAGCGGATGGTCTTCTCGTTCGGTCCGCCGACCCCGTCCCACCGCCATGGCACGATCGATCATGAACAGGTCGGCTACGGCGGTTCCGCGCAGGGCCAGCACTGGCTGGGCGGACTCGACAACGGCGTGCGGCTCACTTTCGGCGCCAGCTACAAGGGCGATCGGTTCGACATGCTGCGCGACCGGTCCGAGGTCAACACCAGCACCGGCGCGGCCATACCGACCAGGTTGCTCTTCCCGGACAAGTACTATCCCGAGAGCGGCGTCGCCGAGACCGGGTCCTACTTCCAGGCGGAGGTGCAGCTCGGCCGGGTCACGCTGGTGCCCGGCGTGCGCTACGACCACTACCGGATGGATGCGGACCAGGGCGACCCGGTGTTCATCGCCACGCAGAAACCCGTTCCGGCCGATTTCTCGGACGGCGCGGTGTCGCCCAAGGTGGGCGCGGCCGTGCGGATCACGGACGTCGTGAGCCTGCACGCGCAATATGCCCGCGGCTTTCGGGCGCCCCCGCACAGCGACATCAACACCGGCTTCACGAATTTCGCCGGCGGTTACACGACGCTTCCCAACCCGGATCTCCAGGCGGAACGCAGCGACAACCTCGAATTCGGCGTGCGCACCGCCTTCGACCGCGCGAGCCTCGAGGTGACGGGGTTCGCGAACCGCTTCGACAACTTCATCGAGCTGACCGGCCTCGGCTTCAACCCGATCTCGCGGATCCTGGAGTTCCAGGCGCAGAACCTGGAGCAGGCGGAGATCAACGGCCTCGAGCTGCGCGGCGAGGTGTACCTCACCGACGACGTCATGGTCCGCGGCAGCTACGCGCGAATCGAGGGCGTCGAGATCGTGCAGGGCGCCGCGGAGGCGCCGCTGGCGGAGGAAACGCCGCTCCAATCGGTCGCGCCCAACGAGGGGGTCCTCGGCATCCGCTACATGCGGCCGTCCGGACGCTGGGGCACCGAGCTCTCGGTGCGGCTGGTCGAGTCGTACCAGGGTGCGCCCGACGACGGCAGCCAGTACGCGCCCGAGTCGTACCAGGTGGTCGACCTGGTGAGCAACGTGTCGCTCGCGGAAGGCCTCACGCTGCGCCTCGGGGTGCTCAACCTGACGGACGCCAAGTACTTCGAATGGTGGAACGTGCGCAACCGTCCGGCGGATGATCCGGTGATCGACCGCTACTCGAGCCCGGGCGTCAGCTTCGTCGGCTCGCTCGGCTACGACTGGTAGCAGCGGGCTGCCCGCGTCGAAAGGGGACCACATGTATCGCCAGGGGAGTTCGGAGATGCTGGCCAGGGACTCGGAGCTGGCCGTGTACCAGTGCGGCCACGGCCTCCTGCACGTGCGGGTCAACCGCGTCACGCTGACGCTCAGGCCGGACGAGTTCCGGCAGCTCGCGATGCTGGTCAGCGAGGCCCACATCCGCCTTGGCACGCGGAGCTCCGTCCGCGATTGCGGGACGCACTGACGAGCCGTGGGCCTCGACGGCGAGCGGGCGGCGGACCGGTCCGCCGCCCGCGACGATTTTGCCCGATAGTGATATTGCGTCTCAGTTTCAGAAGCGCTAGGATCTGTCTCCCATGCAGTTGGCGGTCGCGCCCGAGGTCACGGAGCCGGCTCCGAGCGATGCCCGGTACGTCTGCGCCTGCCTGCGGATCACGGAGCGCGAGTTGCTGAGCACCCTCTCGAGCGCGAACATCCGCACGCTCCGCGACCTGCGGCGCACCATCGGCGCGGGCGACGGCTGCACGGCCTGCCACCGCACCCTCCAGCGCTACCTGGACGCCGGCTAGCTTCCATCAGACGGGACTGCGCCCCGAGCCCCCGGCGGCCGCTTGCGGGGACCCCACCGCCCCGCCCCGCGCCGCTGCCGCCGAGGCGCGCTGTGCGCGCCTTGCTGCGGGGTCTCGCCGCGGTCTGTCAGCCGTCGTGTCCGCCCATCTGCTCCGCCAGATAGTTCTGGATGCCGACCTTCTCGATACGGAAGAGCTGGGTCTCCAGCCAGTCGACGTGCTCCTCCGACTCGACGAGAATCGGCGCCGCGAGCTCGCGCGTGGCGTTGTCGCCGAGCCGCACGCTCAGCTCGATCAGCGCGTTGTAGTGCGCGACGCCCTTCATCTCCAGCTTCAGGTCGTTCTCGAACTGCTCCTTCACGTCGGTGCCCACCCGGATGACGTCGTAGCGCGCGATCTCGGGAACGCCTTCCAGGAACAGGATGCGCTCGATCAGCTTCTCCGCGTGCTTCATCTCGCCGATCGACTCCTCGTGGTGCTTCTTGGCCAGGTTGTGGAAGCCCCAGTCGGCGCACATCTTCGACTGGCAGAAGTACTGGTTGATTGCCGTCAGCTCGACGGTGAGCGCACCATTCAGTTGGTCGATGATCTCCGCTTTGCCCTTCACGAGTTCCTCCTTGGTTGTCGTGCGGCATGCCGCATTTTCACGCTAGCACGGAGACCCGCCTCGGTGGTGGGATTGCGACTCAGTAGCAAGAGCGCGGCACAAGGCCCGCTGAGGCCGCGCCTGTACCCGCGTCCATCCGCAGGACGTACGACGGATCGTCCGTCCGCATCCGTCGAGCACCTGCACGTGGAGCGCGCCGTCGGGCAGCAACGGCGGCGACGAGTGATCCGAAAACGCGCCGGCCAGGCAAGGTCAGCGGCGCTCGTCCCGCTCCTCGAAGTGCGCGAGCGCACCGGAGAGCACGTCGCTGGGTCGGTCCTTGCAGAGCACGAAGAGCCGATCCCGCGCCCGCGTCATGGCCACGAACAACTGGCTGATCTGCATCGCGCGCCGTTCGGCGTACTCGGCGTCGGTCTGCTTCGCGCCCCGCGGCCGGGGAAAGGCGGCGGCGCCCAGCAGGAACACCACCTTGAACTCGAGGCCCTCGGCGCGGTGGAAGGTATCGACCTTGACGGCGTCGTTGGGCACACCGTCGAACTGGTTCAGCGATTGACACCGAAGACCCGCCGCCCGCAGCCCCTGGAGCGCGTTCCGGACGCGGTTGCGGTCGGGCGCGAACACCCCGATGTCGCCCCCGCCGACACCGCCGTCGCTGGTGAGCCACCTCACCTCGTCGACGACGAACCCGACCTGGGCGGCCGCATCCGCGACCCGCACCAGCATCGGTCGTGAGCCGCGTCGGCGCGCGCGCGGCGACCACCCTCGTCGTCATCGACCGGTTCCGAACCCGCACAGGCCATGGCCACGTCGATGATCGGCCGGGTGTTGCGGTAGTTGACCCGCAGCACGGCGCTCCGGCCGCGGACGTCCACGCCCGCCTGCACCAGGGTGAACCCGCCGGGATAGATCTTCTGAGCGTGGTCGCCGACCAGGAAGAGCCCGTCCTGCCCGTCGAATCCCTGACCGTTCACCAGCGCCTGGATGAACTGCAGGCCCACGAGGGTCAGGTCCTGCGACTCGTCCACGATGGCCGCCTCGTACCGCGGTTCCGACCGTTCGCGGGCGAGGTCCCGGGCGCGGCGAACCACGTCCGGGAAGTCCTCGACGCCGCGCTCCGCGAGCCGCTCGTCCCACGCCTCGCGCAACGCCCAGGACTGCTCGCGCATCGCCGCCGTGAAGCCGGTGCGGCGGCCGGTCCGCTCCACGTGCCGATACTCGTCGAGCGTGTCGATGCCGCGCCCCTTCAACACCGCCGTGACCTCCTCGCGCAGGTAACCGCGCGTCAGCCCCGCGCGGAGCAGCGGCGTGCCCGGAAGCACTACGGCGGCCCACGCGTCATCGAAGGCGGCCTTGACCGCATCGGAGTTGAGGGCCGACGGCGCCGCCGACTCGGCGCAGAAACGCGCCGCCAGCTTGTCGACGTTGATGAACTCGACGGCGCCGTCCACGACGGTCGGCAGGCGCCGGTAGAGGTTCTCGAACACGGACGGCAGGTTCTTGATGAAGGTGGTGAACAGGACCGGCGGCGGCCCGGCCGGGGCGGACGAGGCCCTGAAGCGCTTCGCCAGCACCGCCGCCCGGTGCAGCGCGACCACCGTCTTGCCGGTGCCGGCCGACCCGCTCACCCGCGCCGGTCCCGCGAAGCGACGGTCCACGAGCGTGCGCTGATCGGGGTGGAGGAAGATCATCCACTCCTCGATGGGCGCCGCCAGCAGGCGTTCGAGCTCGTCGGAACCTAGCAGCGACGACAGGCCGACCCGTGCGCCCCGTTCCACGATGGCGTCGCGGAAACGCCGCTGCTCGGCTTCGTCGCCCTCGATAAGGCGGCGGTTGAACCAGGCTTCCGGCGAATGCTCGGAACAGGCGCAGATCTTGTCGAACAGCGCCTCGTCATCGACGAGCTCCGGCCACACCCTGAGCAGCGTGTCCTGGGTCGTCCGCCGAAGCCGGCGGACGGCGTCGTCATCGAACCCCGCGTCGGCGAGCTCGCGGTCGCTCCAGTGCTCGAGGATCGACGGTTCCGGGTCCGCAGCCGCCGCCGCCCGTGCGAGAACCGGGGCCAGCACCGATCCGTCGAGATCGAGCGCATCCGCCCGAAGGCGAATCAGGCCGGGGCGACCGACGACCGGCGCCGCGAACGCCACGCGGTCCGCCAGGTCGTAGATGGCGTCGTGATGGCCCGCCCGCAGCAGAACCGATGTCGGGCCCTCGCGGGCCAGCAGCACCCGCAACTCCTGCGATGCGCGGATGGTCCACAACCGGCGCCCGCCGCGACGTCCCTTGAGCTGCTCGAGGTTCAGCCCCGGCGCCTCCGGCTCCTGCTGGTACTTGGTGACCGACTTCAGCACGCGTTGCGATCGCCCGGATCGAGCCTGCCTAACGACGGCAGGAACTGCGGGTCTAAGGCAATCTCCATGGCTTGGCGCACGAGCGATCCTATCGCGCCGCCTCCCTCGTCACGCCGGCCCGCCGACCCCATCGCCCAGGCACGCGGCCGGGCCGTCCGCCGACACCGGCACCGCACCCCGCGCCCCGACCGCCCCTCCCCGAAACACTGCCGCAACGGCGCCGGGTACTCCGGTGCGCCCGGATCCCACCGCCGTCCGTCCCACTCCATCAGCTTCCCGACCGATCTCCTCCATCGCCCTGGCGCGACCCGAACTTCGCCTCCACCCAAGTCACCGCCCCGCCGCCCCCTGCCGCCGTCCATTCGCCCAGGGCAGGTCGTAGTTCACCACGACGGCGCAGTCCTGCAGATTCTGTCCTTCGCTGAGCACGTCGGTAGCCACCAGCACTCGCAGCTCCTCGTCGGGCTCGAAGCGGTTCTCGCGCCCGTTGCTCCGTCGGCTGAAGCGCCGGGCGAGACCCGTGGGATCGAGCGTTTCGCCGGTGGCGGGGGCCATCCGGATGACGCCACGCGACCGAAGCTCCCGGTCCAGATAGCGCACCGTGTCGGCGAACTGGGTGAAGACGAGGACCTTCCGGTCCGGATGCCGGTCGAGGAGCAACGCGTGCAGTGCCCCGAGCTTGGCGTCCGTCGCGGGCCGCCACTCGCCGAAACGGACCAGGAGACTGCGGAGGGTAGCGGCGTCGGCGGCCAAGTCCCCGCCCAGCGCGTCGTCGAAGTGGTGAGGGGCGAGCCAGCGAAACCGACGCCTGTAGGTGTTCCTGAAGACCGCGTAGACCTCGCCAGCGCGCCGGCGAAAGTCCTCCTCGGTCCTGAGCGATGCGTTCTCTGCCGGCTGGGGCTGCTCCGCGTCCGTGTCGAACAGGTCGGGGACGGCCGTCTCGGCGTCCTCGTCGGAAGACTGCGCGTCCAGCAGACTGGCGTCCGCCGTGCCGATGGGCAGCGGGAGGCCGCGCTCGATCGCGTGGATGAAGACGAAGTTCCGGAGCACGTGGCGCTCGACCGACAGCAGGAAGGCGTGGCCGCTGCTCTCCAGGCGCTTGAATAGGTTGGTCCGGCAGAAGCCCATGAGGCGCTTCCCGGCGCGGGACAGATCATCAAGCACCTTCGCCTCGGCCGGCGTGGGAGGCGTCGGCGGCGACTCCGCCACGTAGTTGCCGAGACCGTAGCGCGGCAGCTCTAGCGCGGCGATGGCGTCCACCACGTCGTCCGCGAACAGCCGAGCGTACTGGGCGTCGATGTCGAACCGTAGCGTCTTCGGCGCGCGCGTCGGGAAATAGGAGCGTTCGCCGCCTTCGAAGGTCAGGTACCGGCGGCCGTCGGACGGGTCCGTGGCGGCGTAGTTCTCCTGCACGAAGCTGCGCGTCCGGCGAACCAGGTACAGGCGCATCAGCTCCCGCCAGTCGTCGGCGTACGGGGACTGATCGAAGGCGGCCAGGGACCGAACGGGCGCCTGATGGCGCCGCATGAATTCCGTTTCGCCCATTTCCCGCAGGAGACGTTCGGGCCGAACGCCCAGGTCCTCGGCCTCCGGCACGAACAGGCGCAGTTGGTTGGACAGGTCCAGGTAGGTCTTGTTGTACGGCGTCGCCGACACCAGGATGCACCGGCTCTCGTTCTCCCGGATGTACTCCTGAATCGCGCGGTATCGCTTGCCCCCACGGTTCCTCAAATTGTGGCTCTCGTCGATCAGCACCAGGCGGTAGCGGCGCAGGTCCGGCAGCTCCCCGAGCACGCGGCTCATCGACAGCACGCGGGCGCGCATTCGGTACCGTTCGCGGTGGTCCTCCCACATGGGGACGAGGTTCTTCGGGCAGATGATCAGCCCGACGACCTCGCCGATGAGCACGCCGCCCCGCTTGTTCAGGTGATGCGCGGCGATCTTCACGGCCGCCGTCTGGAAGTCGAGAAGCTGGTTGCCGAAGTCCCGCGGAATGCGGAACTCGGTCAGGCCGGCCCGCGCCTCCTGCGACAGGTGGTAGGCGATCTTGATGTAGATGTGATGGGGCGGAATCAGTCGCTCCCGCGCCCAACTCTCCTCTATGATCGCGGCGAGCTCGTCCGAAATGTCGACGCACCAACGGTCGTTCCAGCGGTCCTCGAACCAGCCGGCGAGCTTCTGGCTGGCGTCTTGATCGAGCACGTCCACGTTGAGCTCGCCCTGAAGCGACAGTCCGGACTGGGTGAGGTTGCTGCTGCCCAGGTACGCCACCGTGGGGCTGATCAGGTCCGAGCGGAACAACAGATAGAGCTTGGCGTGGAGGGGATGCCTGAGAAAGAGCCTGACCACCACCTTCCTTGCCCTGATCTGCCGCGCCAGCTTCCGCAGTCCGGCCTCGTCCTGATTCGTCGGTGCGCCGAAGGTCAGTTGCTCGCGGAACTGCTCGGCCAGTCCCTTCTTGAGCCTCAATGCCGCCTGATTGTCGAGCTCAAACCGGTGTGGAGACAGCGTACTGGCCGCCCGCAACTCCTCGTGCGGCAGCCGTTGCATGCCGACGAGGATGCGGCAGCAGTGGCCGGGGCCGCCCGCCCAGCCGTCCACGTGGGCATCGATCGATCGCCAGCCTCGAAGATTGAAGTACCCGACGCAGAAGTCGGCCCGGTGGGCGACGCCCATCGTCTCGGCCAGAGCCGACCGGAGGCTCTACTCGATGTTGTCGAAGATGCGGGGCATGCGTTGGTCGCGAAAGTACCCACCGGGCAATGCCCGGTCAAGGCCGACCGGCGCTCCCCGCCTCGGCATTCCACCACGCTCGCGCGTTCGAGACACCGCGTGGAGCCGCCGCCGGGGGGGCGGCGCATGTGCCCCCCCCTGAACCACGGAGCCGTGCGACCGACCCCCGGCTCGGGTCCACGACCCAGACCAGCCGGCCAGGCCGATCACGAGTCGCGGTCGCCTTCGGCGATGGACTCGAAGACGGTCAGTAGGTCGCTGTGGCCGAGGGCTTCTTCGAGCAGCCGCAGCAATCGGCGGACGCGCTGGCGACGAGCGTCGGATCCGTGGAGACGCCAGAGGTTCCGGGCGTCCTCCGCGTCCTTGGGTCGCCCGGCCAGGATCTTGCCGACGATGAGGTCGGCGACGTCGATCAGTGGGACGCGGGCACCGCCGATGTCCGTGGGCTTCGCCCGCTCGATGAACTCGTCCTCGAGTCCGGAGCCGGCCAGCACGACGTCGAGCGGCATGCCGGTGGGGACGTGCGCGAACGGCATCACGCGCGTGCGCCGCACGAAATCGGGGTCGTCGACGCGAAGCGCGAAGCCGGCGGCCTCCATGTCACGCACGAAACGGGCCGGGTCGTCCGGATCGAGCCGGACGGTGACGTCGACGTCGGCGCTGAATCGAGGCGCGCCGTACGCGACAACCGCCTGCGCGCCGAAGAGGTACCAGCGCCCCCAGCGGTCGAGCACCCCCGCAAGGGCCTCGATCAGCTCAAGAGCGGCGGGCTGCATCGACACGGTCGAACAGCTCGGTCATGCGCACGTGGTTTTGCAGATCGTCCCGCCGGCTCGCCGCGTCAGGCCAGTCGGGATGCTGCAGCGCCGCCTGCCGTCGCAACTCCTCGGCGATGCGCATCGCCTCGATCGGCCCGAGGCGAGCGACGCGCTCGGCCCAGTACGCGTCCTTGGCGTCACGCGCCCGCTGCCAGTCGCGCGCCATGAACGCGTGGATGCCGTCGGTGATCACCCTGCCATCGTATCTACGCCGTTCTACGGCGCAGACGACTCACGATCCCGCCCCGAGACCTGCGGGACAGGCAACGCCGGTCCCACCGAGCCCGCAGTAGCCGCCCGGGTTCTTGGCCAGGTACTGCTGGTGGTAGTCCTCGGCATAGTAGAACTCGCCGGCCGGCAGGATCTCGGTCGTGATCCGCTCGAAGCCGGCCGCCGCGAGCAGGCGCGCGTACGCTTCGCGCGCGGCCTCGGCCGCCTGGCGCTGCGCATCCGTCTCGCAGTAGACGGCCGAGCGGTACTGCGTCCCCACGTCGTTGCCCTGGCGCATGCCCTGGGTCGGATCGTGGCCTTCCCAGAACACCCGCAGCAACTGCTCGTAGCCGACCCGGGCCGGGTCGAAGACAGCCAGCACGACCTCCGCGTGCCCGGTCTGCCCGCTGCAGACCTCCCGGTAGGTCGGGTTCGGCGTCGTCCCGCCGGCGTAGCCAACCGCCGTCGTGTAGACGCCGGGCACCTCCCACAGCTTGCGCTCCGCGCCCCAGAAGCAGCCCATCCCGAAGACGGCGCGCTCCACGCCCTCCGGAAACGGCGGCTCGAGCGGCGTGCCGGCCACGAAGTGCCTGGCGGGCACCGGCATGCGCTCCACCCGGCCGGCCAGGGTCTCGCCCGGCCTGGGCAGAACCAGCTTGCGGGGATCGATCAGGGTATGCCACATGGCGGCGGAAGATTGATGATAACCTGTACTCACTTAGGATAGCAGCCGAAGCTGGGAGGCAGTCGTGGGCCGACGATTCACCGCGAACATCCCGTCACAGCGGATCACCCCGCCCGAGGTCTTCTTCAATCGACGGAAGTTCCTGTCGGCCATGGGACTGGGCATCCTGGCGACGCCGTTCGCCGCGTGCAACGCCGGGGCCTCGCAGGCCCGCGCGCAGTCGTCGCTCCTCGAGGTGCCGCTGAGCCGGCCGGACGTGTTCCCGACACAGCGCAACGCGGCGTTCGACTCGCCGCCGGGAGCCATCGGCCGGCAGGCGCTGACCCCGCGCGACGTGGCCGCCTCGCACAACAACTTCTACGAGTTCCTGTCCGGCCGCGGCGGTCCGGTCTGGCAGTTCTGCGGCGACTTCGAGGTGGAGCCGTGGCAGATCGAGGTCACCGGCGAGTGCAACAACCCGATGACGCTCGATCTGGACGATCTGTTCGCCTTCGACCACGAGGAGCGCGTCTATCACTTCCGCTGCGTGGAACGCTGGGCGATGAACGTGCCCTGGTCCGGCTTCCCGCTGAGCCGGCTGATCGAGAAGGCCGACCCGACGAGCAACGCCCGCTACGTCCGTTTCGAGACCGCGGTCAACGAGGAGCAGATGCCGGGCGTGACCGGCTCGCCGTGGTACCCGTGGCCGTACCACGAGGGCCTGCGCCTCGACGAGGCGATGAACGAGCTGACCCTCGTGGTCACCGGCGTGTACGGCGAGCCGCTGCTCCGGCAGCACGGCGCGCCCGTGCGCCTCATCGTGCCCTGGAAGTACGGCTACAAGAGCCCGAAGTCCATCGTGAAGATCGAGTTCGTGCGCGACGAGCCGTCCATCTTCTGGCAGGTCCAGCCGCACGAGTACGGCTTCCTGTCCAACGCCAACCCGAACATTCCGCACCCCCGCTGGCCACAGAACATCTCCTACTGGCTCGACACCGAGGAAACGTTCGCCGCCCCGATCTACAACGGGTACGACGAGTACGTCGGGGAGCTCTACCCGGACGAGCCGCGCACGCCGCAGCGGCCCCTGCGACCAGGCCAGACAGCGCGCTGACGGATGACGATGCCTGCGGCCGGGGCCGTGTTGCTGAGCCCCGACGACGAGCACAACCGGCGACTCGTCTCCAACGTCCATCCGCCCGCGTGGCGGAACCCGCAGCCGGCGGAACGCTACAACCTGGTGGTGATCGGCGCGGGCACCGCCGGTCTGGTCACCACGGCCGTGGCCGCCGGGCTGGGCGCCCGCGTGGCCCTGGTCGAGCGCCACCTGATGGGCGGCGACTGTCTCAACGTCGGCTGCGTGCCGTCGAAGAGCCTCGTGCGCGCCGCCCGCGCCTGGGCGGCCGTCCCGCGCGGCGCCGAGTTCGGGCTCAGCGGTCCCGACTCGCTGCAGCGTGACTTCGGGGCGGTCATGGCGCGCATGCGGCGGCTGCGCGCCGGACTGAGCAGCGTCGATTCGGCAGAGCGCTTCACCGGCCTCGGCGTGGACGTCTTCATCGCCGCGGCTCGCTTCACCGGCCGGGACACGGTCGAGGCCGACGGCGTCCCGCTGCGTTTCAGCCGGGCCGCGATCTGCACGGGCGCGCGCGCGGCCGCGCTCCCCATTCCGGGCCTCGCCGAGGCGGGCTATCTGACCAACGAGACCCTCTTCTCGCTGACCGAGCTGCCCCCGCGGCTGGCGGTCATCGGCGCCGGGCCCATCGGCTGCGAGATGGCTCAGTCGTTCGCACGCTTCGGGAGCGAGGTCACGCTGCTGGAGCAGATTGGCCACATCCTGCCGCGGGAGGACCCCGACGCGGCCGCGATCGTGCAGCGGCGCATGGCGGCCGACGGCGTGCGGCTCGCGCTCGATGCCGGCATCACGCAAGTCGCCCGGCGCGAGCGGGACAAGCTGATCCGCTACACCGCCGGGAGCGCCGGCCACGAGCTGGCGGTCGACGACGTCCTCGTCGGCGTCGGCCGCGCGCCCAACGTCGAGGGCCTCGGGCTCGAGGCAGCCGGCGTGGCGTACGACAGGACGGGGGTGAAGGTCGACGGCCACCTCCGGACGAGCAACCCCCGGGTCTACGCCGCCGGCGACATCTGCTTCCCGTTCAAGTTCACGCACACCGCCGACGCGATGGCGCAGATCCTGATCCAGAACGCGCTGTTCCCGCACCCCCTCGGCCTCGGCCGCGCGTCGACCGACTCGCTCGTCATCCCCTGGTGCACCTACACGGAGCCGGAGATCGCCCACGTCGGCCTGTACGAAGCCGACGCCCGGGCGAAGGGCATCGAGGTGGAGACCTTCACCCAGACGCTCGACGAAGTCGACCGGGCGGTCCTGGAGGGCGAGGACGACGGCTTCGTGCGGGTCCATGTGAAGCGGGGCAGCGACCGGCTCCTGGGAGCGACGATCGTCGCGGGCCACGCCGGCGAGATGATCAGCGAGCTCACGCTGGCGATGAAGACCGGCGCCGGTCTCGGCGCCATCGCGGGCACGATCCATCCCTACCCGACGCAGGCGGACGGGCTCCGCAAGGTGGCCAACCAACTGCGCCGGGCCCGGTTCTCGGCCCGCCAGAAGTCGCTGCTGACGCGCTGGTTCGCCTGGACGCGCTGACGGCCGCGAGGCCGGCCGTCACAGGCCCAGCAGGCCGGGGAGCGCCGCCACCGAATCGATCACCGCCGTCGGGCGTACGCCTGCCGCCTCGACGTCCCCGGGCCGGAACTTGCCGGTGCGCACGAGGACGCCGCGGGCGCCGGCGGCGAGCGCGCCGCCCACGTCCGAGACGACATCGTCGCCGACCAGGGCCACGTCGGCGAGCGGCAGGCCCAGGCCGGCGGCGGCGGCCTCGAGGAACGCCGCGCTCGGCTTCCCGACGGTGACGGCGCTGCGGCCCGACGCGTACTCGAGGGCCGCCACGAACGGTCCGGCGTCGAGCACGAGTCCCTCGGGCGACCGCCAATGGCGGTTCTTCTGAATCGCGAGCAGCGTCGCCCGGTCGCCGAGCTGACGGAAGGCCCGGTTCAGCCGCTCGAACGTCCAGGCCGGCCCGAGATCGCCGACCACGACCGCCTCCGGACCGACATCGTCGATCCTGAAGCGGCCGAACTCGCCCGCCGCCGCGGCAGCGACGTGCAGCGCCACGCGGCGGACGGCGTGCGCCTCGAGCCAGGCCACGGCCGCGCGGGGCGCGGTGAATATCTCGTCCGCGGCCGACGGCAGCCCCAGGCGCCCCAGCCGCTCGACCAGGGCGGCCCGCGGCTGACGGGTCGTGTTGGTGACGTAGCGCAGCGCCAGGCCCGCGGCGCGCAGGCGGACCACGGCCTCCGCCGCGCCCGGGATCGGGCCGTCCGGATCGTAGAGCGTGCCGTCGAGGTCGAGCAGCAGGCCGCGCACGCCGCGCAGCGCCGCGGGCGCCGGGGACATCACCGGCGTTGCGCGAGCGCGGCCTCGCAGGCCGCGCGGACGCGCGGCTCGAAGCAGACGAACCAGACCTGCTCGATGGTCGTGGACGAGGCGACCGCCCGGCGGGTCTCTCCGACGGCGATGGCCGCGGCCTGATCGGCGGGATAGCCGTAGACCCCGCAACTGATGGCCGCGAACGCCACCGTCCGCAGGCCGTGGTCGTGCGCCAGCCGGAGCGCGGCGCGATAGCAGCCGGCCAGCAGCCCGGCCTCGCCCTGCGTCCCGCCGCGCCACACCGGTCCGACCGCGTGGATCACGAACCGCGCGGGCAGCCGGTAGCCGCGGGTCAGCCGCGCCTCGCCGGTCGGGCAGCCCCCGACGGTGCGGCACTCCGCCAGCAGCTCGGGACCCGCCGCCCGGTGTATCGCGCCGTCCACGCCGCCCCCGCCCAGCAGCGTCGTGTTCGCGGCGTTCACGATGGCGTCGACGGCGAGCGTCGTGATGTCGGCCGTGGAGATCTGCAGCCGCGCGCCGCCCCCGGCTGGTGCACTGCTCCCGGACACGCCGGGAGCCTGCGCCGCAGTGCGGTGCAGGCTCGTAGTCAGGCCGGCTGGGCGAGAACCGGAGCCGCAGGCGACGATATTCGGGCCCGGATCGATCCTGTCATGCATGTCGCGATCACCTAACGCACCCGCTGCAAGTACCTGCCTGGGGCCGCCAGTCTGGCAGCCGCGATCAGGAGCGCCGTCGACTGCGAGCCCGCGCCCTCGACCCCCTGCAGGCGCAGGTCAGGTGACCGGGGCCGCCGGCCGCGAGCCCGCGTAGCGCCGGGCCGCCGCGACGATGTGCGCCGCCGAGATGCCGTAGCGCTCCAGCAGCTCGTGGGGCTTGCCGCTGCGGGGCACGTCCCGCACCGCCAGGCGCAACACCGCGATGTCGTGCGCCGCGACCGCCTCGCTGGCGGCGTCGCCGAGCCCGCCGGTCGCGTAGTGATCTTCCACGGTGATGAGGCGCCGTCCGGTGCGCAGGCCGGCACGGACGAGCGTCGCCGCATCGATCGGCTGCACGGAGTACGCGTCGATCACGCCGATGCGGATCCCCTCCTGCCGCAGCTGCCGATAGGCCTTGCGCGCCTCGAACACGGTCACGCCCGCGGCGACGACGGTGGCCACGTCGTCGGCGCTCTCGTGCAGGACCTTCGAGCCGCCGATGTCGAAACGCTCCGCGTTTGCGTAGATCACCTCGGTCTTCGGGCGGCTGGTGCGCAGGTACACCATGCCCTGGTGGGCGGCGGCGGCCGCCACGAGGCGCTCGCAGCTCACGGCGTCGCACGGGTACAGCACGGCGCAGCCCGGCACGGCGCGCATCATGGCCAGATCCTCCAGCGCCATCTGCGACGGGCCGTCCTCGCCGATCGACACGCCCGCATGCGAGCCGGCGAACTTGATGTTCGCCTTCCGGCCGCCGATTCCGGCCATCCGGATGAAGTCCGACGCCCGCGTCAGGAAGCAGGCGAAGGTCGACGGGAACGGAATCGCGCCGCGGCTCGCCAGGCCGGCCGCCGCACCCGCCATCACCTGCTCGGCGATGTGCGTCTCGTAGAACCGGTCCCCGTGCTCCCGTTCGAACTTCCCGCTGAAGGTCGAGTTGGCGACGTCGGCATCGAGCGCCACCACCCGCGGGTCGGCCGCGCCGAGCGCCGCCAGCGCCGTGCCGTAGGCTTCGCGCGTGGCCACCTGCGTCCCGAGCTCGTAGCTCGGCTCCGGCAGCGCCGGGCCCGCGGGCGGCGGCGCCGAGCGGCGCACCGGCGGCGGCGGGATGGGCGGGCTGGCCGCACCGTCCACGAGCTGCCCCTCCAGCTCGGCGAGCGCGCGATCCAGCTCGGCGCCGCCCGGGATCGCCTTGCCGTGCCACCCGTCGCGGCCCTCCATCAGCGTCACGCCCCTGCCCTTCAGCGTGCGGGCCAGGATGACCGTGGGGCGTCCCGCCGTGCGGCGCGCCTCCGCCAGGGCGTCCAGCAGGGCGCCGTGGTCGTGGCCGTCCACCACCAGGGCGTGCCAGCCGAAGGCGCGCCAGCGCCGCGCGTACGCGTCCATGTCGTGGCCCCACTGGGTCGGCCGGCTCTGCCCGAACCCGTTGACGTCGGTAACGGCGCACAGGTTGTCGAGCTCGAACTTCTCCCCCGCCTGCGCCGCCTCCCACACCGATCCCTCGGCCGACTCGCCGTCCCCCAGCAGCACGTAGGTGCGGTAGTCGGAACCGAGGCGGCGGGCGTTGAGGGCGATGCCGATCGCCGCGCAGATGCCCTGCCCGAGCGAGCCGGTCGCCACGTCGACGAACGGCAGCCGCGGTGTGGGATGCCCCTCGAGATCGCAGCCGAGCTTGCGGAGCGAGCGCAGCTCGTCGCGCGTCAGGAAGCCGGCCTCGGCCCAGGCGGCGTACAGCAGCGGCGCGGCGTGGCCCTTCGACAGCACGAACCGGTCGTTGTCGTCGTGCTGCGGATTGCGCGGGTCGAACCGCATTTCGGCGAAGAACAGCGTGGCGACGATATCGGCGGCCGAGCAGCAGCTCGACGGATGGCCGCTGCCGGCCTCGGACGTGGCCCGTACGGACTCGATGCGGAGCCGGGCGGCGATGGTCTGCAGCGCGGGTACGAGTGACGACCTGTCGGCGGACACGGCACCTCCGGAGCGGAGTCTAGCTAGCTTCGATCAGACGGGGCTGCGCCCCGNNCCGCGCCGCTTCCGCCGAGGCGCGCCTTGCGGAGTCTACACCGTTCTGCGGCGCGGGCTTGGCACGCGGCCCGCGCGCTCGGGTCAGTCCGCAAGCTCCATTGCCGCCAGCGCCCAGGGCGCCGCGTCGACGCCCCGCCGGCGCGCTCCGGGCAGCAGCGAGGCGAGGGTCGCCGCGGCCCGCTCCCGGAAGTCGTCCCGGCCGGTCAGGCGGTCCAGACGCGCCAGCACGCGCACTGCCGTGCAGTTGACGGCGAAGGGCCGGAGCGGCTCCCGCAGCAGGCCGACGTCGTCCTTGGCGACCACCCGGTCCACGAAGCCGCCGCGGCCCGCGTCCCACAGCGCACGGAGGCAGAACCGCATCAGCTCCTGCGCCAGGTCGAGGTACACGTCGCGCTCGGTGGCCTCATGCAGATCGAGCAGCGCGTCGCTCACCGCCACCTGGTCGGCGAGCAGCCCCCGCGCGCTCTCGCCGTCGCCGACGGCGTGCGCGACGCCGCCTCCCCGCTCGTACGTCTCGCCGGCCACGCGCTCGAGCGAGGTGGCCGCGAACTCGAGCAGCGACGAGTCGCCGAACACCTCGGCGGCACGCAGCAGCGCCCCGGCCATGCGGGCCGTCCCGGCGGCGTACACGGAGCGGTCGACGGGCGGACCGGTCAGTCGGTCGCGCTCGGCGGCCGGGGTCGCGTAGTAGCCCGGGTCGGCGTGCTGGCTGGCGAAGAACCCCCCCGCTGCGCGGTCCGCCAACGTCCCGACGACGTACCGGAGCAGGTGCGCCGCCCGTTCGCGGTAGCGCGGCTCGCCGAGCACCACGCTGCCCTCGAGCAGGAGATCGAGCACGCTGGCATTGACGGCCAGCAGCTTCTCGACGTGCGGCGCCGTCCAGTCGCTAGCCGCGCAGTAGCGGAAGACGCCGCCGCCCACGTCGTCGTACAGGCCGCCCCAGCCGAGGGCGTCGAGCGTACGCGACGCGGCCTCGCGGAGCCGCCCGCCCGCGGCCCCGGACCGGCGCAGGGCGAACCGGACCGCCCCCGCGTGCACGTGCTTCGGCGCGGTGCCGAAGCCCCCGTGCTGCGGATCGAACCGTTCCAGGAGATGCTGCTCCAGCCACCCGTCCAGGTCCCGGCCGCTGGCGGGCGGGTCGGACGAGCGGCCGGCCGGCGGCGTCGTGCGCGGCGCGTCGACCTCGTCGCGCCGGCGCGCGAACGCCTCGGCGACGCGCTCGAGCAGCGCCGTCATGCGGGCCGCGTCGACGTAGGTCTCGCCGCCCAGCAGCCCGCCCGCCGGGGTGAGGAACACCGTCGTCGGCCAGCCGCCCAGGTTGTAGCGCTCGTTGATGTCGGGGCGCCGGTCGGCGTCGACCCGCACCGGCACGAAGGCCCGTTCGACCAGGCGGCACACGGCCGGGTCCCGGTACGTGGTGCGGGACATCCGCTCGCTCCATTGGCACCAGGCGGCGCCGATGTGCAGGAGGACGGGCGCCCGCTCGGCCCGCGCGCGGGCGAACGCGGCAGCGCTCCAGGGCTGCCAGGCCACCGAGCCGGCCGCGGCGGCGGCGGTGCGCTCCACGACCGGCGATTATAATCACCGCGAAAGGCATGGCGCACCGCATCACCCTGATTCCAGGCGACGGCATCGGCCCGGAAGTCACCGATGCGGTCGTGCGCCTGCTGGGCCGGTCCGGGCTCGATATCGAGTGGGAGCGCGAGGTGGCCGGCGCGGCCGCGGCCGAGCTCCACGGGGAGCCGCTGCCCCGGCGCGTGCTCGACTCGATCGTCCGCAACCGGGTCGCGCTCAAGGGCCCCGTCGCCACCCCCATCGGCTCGGGCTTCCCGAGCGTCAACGTCGAGGTGCGCCGCTCGCTCGGGCTCTACGCGAACCTGCGCCCGGTGGCGTCGCTGCCGGGGCTGACGACCCGCTTCGACAACGTCGACCTGATCGTCGTCCGCGAGAACACCGAGGACCTGTACTCGGGCCTCGAGCACGAGGTCGTGCCCGGCGTCGTCGAATCACTGAAGATCATCACGGCCAAGGCATCGGAGCGGATCGCCCGCTTCGCCTTCGCGCACGCGCAGCGCCGCGGGCGCCGCAAGGTGACCGCCGTGCACAAGGCCAACATCATGAAGCTGGGGGACGGGCTGTTCCTCGACTCGGTCCGCAAGGTGGCGCGCGATCACCAGGACATCGAGTACACCGAGCGCATCGTCGACGCCGCCTGCATGCAACTGGTGATGGACCCGGGACAGTTCGACATCCTGCTGCTGCCGAACCTGTACGGCGACATCGTGTCCGACCTGTGCGCGGGCCTGGTGGGCGGCCTCGGGCTCGTGCCGTCGGCCAACCTCGGCGACGGCCTCGCCGTGTTCGAGGCGGTGCACGGCTCCGCGCCCGACATCGCCGGGCGGGGCATGGCGAACCCGACGGCGCTGCTGCAGTCGGCCCTGCTGATGCTGCGCTACCTGAACGAGGACGAGACGGCGGCCCGCATCCTGACCGCGCTAGAGCACGTGCTCGCCGACGGCCGGGTGCGGACGCCCGATCTCGGCGGCGCCGCCACCACGCGCGAGTTCACCGACGCCATCGCGCGGCAGATGGAGATCAGGGTGCCTCTGTGATCGCGGCCTGGATGTCGACGTCGATGCAACCTCGCACCGTGTTGTAGGCCGGGCAGCCGGCCGGATGGCGCGCCACGGCCCGCTCGGCCGCCTCCCGCTTGTCGGGCGGCACGGCCAGCTTGTAGCTCACCCGCATGCGCGTGATGCGCAGCACCTTGTCAATCGCCTCGATGTCGCCTTCGACCGTGGCGGAAATGCGGTCGGGCGTGGCCGGTATGTCGCGCACCTCCAGTGCGCGTGCAAGGGTGCCGAGCAGTCAGGCACCCACGGCCGCGACCATGTGATCGAGCGTCGCGGGAATGTCCTCGTCGGGCTCCACCCCGTAGAACTTCTTGATGCCGCCGTGGACGCCGAAGCGGATCGGCGTGTCGAAGTTCTCGAGGAACGCCTCCCGGATCGGGCCCTTGACCCGCTCGATGCGCAGCCGACTCGTGTGCACCAGATCTCCCACGCTGCCCTCCCTTCGATCAGGTTGAATGCTACAATCCCGGGTCATGCCGAAGTCAAGCCACGCCGCCGCGCTCGCAGCCCTCGCCACCGTGTCGCTGCTCGTCCTCGCCGGGACATCCGCACCAGCCGGGGCGGCCGCCCCGCAGGCCGCCGCCGCGCAGGCGGAAGAGGGTCCCGCGGGCGTCGTGAACTACACGCGCGTGGATGCGACCGTCGCGTGCGCGGGGGCGACCCCGCCCGAGGCGATGGCCGAGCTGAAGGAGCGCGGCTTCGCCGCGGTGATCAACTTCCGGACGGCCGGCGAGCAGGGCGCGAACGTCGACGCCGGGCAGGCGGCCGCCGAGGCCGCGGGCCTGAAGTACTACCACCTGCCGTTCCGGCAGGCCAGCGCCGAGGTGGCCGAGCAGTTCCTGGAGACCGTGTCCGATCCGGCGAATCAGCCGGTCTTCATCCACTGCGGCTCGGCCAACCGCGTCGGGGCCATGTGGTTGATCAAGCGCGTGCGGCTGGACGGCTGGAGCCCCGACGATGCGCTCGCCGAGGCCGAGCTGATCGGGCTGCGCAGCCCGGCGCTGAGGGAGTTCGCACTCGACTACGTCCGGGATGGCGGCTGATCGCCCGGGACCGCTCGGCGACATGGGGCCGGAGGAGTTCCGGCGCCACGGGCACGCCCTCGTCGACTGGATTGCCGCCTACCTGAGCCAGGACGACCGCTACCCGGTCCTGTCGCGCGCCGCGCCCGGCGAGGTCCGCGAGCGGCTGCCCGCCGCCCCCCCGGAGGCGGGCACCCCGTTCGATGCGGTCTTCGCGGACTTCGAGCGTCATCTCCTGCCCGGCATCACCCATTGGAACCACCCCGGCTTCTTCGCCTACTTCGCCATCTCCGGCAGCGGGCCGGGCGTGCTGGCGGAGCTGCTGGCCGCGGCCCTCAACGTGCAGGCGATGCTGTGGCGCACCTCGCCCGCCGCGACCGAGCTGGAGGAGGTCGCCCTCGGCTGGCTGCGCCAGCTGCTCGGCCTGCCGGCCGCGTTCGAGGGCGTCATCTACGACACCGCCTCGGTGGCGAGCCTGCACGCGCTCGCGGCGGCACGCGAGGCGGCCGTCCCGGACGTCCGCGGCGGCGGGCTGGCCGGACGCGCCGAGCTGGCCCCGTGCCGGGTCTACCTGTCCGAGCACGCGCACTCGTCGATCGACAAGGCCGTGATGACGCTCGGCCTCGGGCAGCGCGCCCTGCAACGGATCGCCGTCGACGACCGGTTCCGCATGCGGCCCGACGCGCTGCGCGCGGCCGTCGCCGCCGACCGCGCGGCCGGCCGGACGCCGCTGGCGGTCGTCGCCACGGTCGGCACGACCTCGATGACCAGCGTCGACCCGGTGCCCGCGATCGCCGACGTGTGCGAGGCCGAGGGGATCTGGCTGCACGTGGACGCCGCGTACGCCGGCGCCGCCGCGCTGGTCCCGGAGACCGCCTGGGTCCTGGACGGCTGCGGGCGCGCGGACTCGGTCGTCGTCAACCCGCACAAGTGGCTCTTTACCCCGTTCGATCTGAGCGCGTTCTACTCGCGCCGCATGGACGCGATTCGCGCCGCGTTCGCGCTGACGCCCGACTACCTGGCGACACCCGAGGCCGGGCGCGTGCGGAACCTGATGGACACCGGCGTGCAGCTCGGCCGGCGCTTCCGCGCGCTCAAGCTCTGGGCCGTGCTGCGCTACTTCGGGGCGGCCGGCATCCGGGCGCGATTGGCCGAGCACATGCGCCTGGCGCGGCTGTTCGCCGGGTGGGTGGACGCGAGCGACCACTTCGAGCGGCTCGCGCCCGTGCCGCTCAGCGTGGTCTGCTTCCGGGCCAGGCCGCGGGCCTGGCAGGAGCCCGGAGACGACGCCGAAGGCGGCCGCCTCGAGCGCCTCAACGCCCGGGTGCTCGAGGCAGTCAACGGCTCCGGCGAGGTGTTCCTGTCCCACACGCGGATCGAGGGCCGCTTCGCGCTGCGCCTGGCGATCGGCCACATCCGCACGGAGCAGCGCCACGTGGAGCGCGCCTGGACGCTCCTCCGGGAGGCGGCATCCGCCGGGGCGGCCTGATCGGCCGCATCGGCCCGACCCTGCGCTATACTCGCCGGCCATGGACGTCGCGGTAGTCTCGCTCGGAGCGCTGCTGGTCGCCATCATCGTCAGTTGCACCATCCGGCTGCACGTCGGCTTCCTCGCCATCGCCCTGGCCTGGATCGTCGGCGTGTACGTGGCCGGGATGAGCCCGCGCGAGGTCATGGGCGGCTTCCCCACCCGGCTCTTCCTGACGCTGACCGGGGTCACGCTACTGTTCTCGCAGGCGCAGGCGAACGGCACGCTGGACCGCATTGCGCGCAAGGCGGTCGAGTACTGCCGGGGCAACGTCGGCGTGATGCCGATGATGTTCTTCGTGCTCTCGTTCCTGATTGCCTCGATCGGCCCGGGCAACATCGCGACCGTGGCCCTGATCGCGCCGATGGGCATGGCCGTGGCGGGCCAGGTCGGCGTGCCGGCCTTCCTGATGGCCATCATGGTCGCCAACGGCGCCAACGCCGGCTCGCTGTCGCCGATCGCCCCGACCGGCGTCATCGTCAACGGCGTGATGGCCGAGATCGGCCTAGGCGGCTACGAGGTGCTGAGCTACCTCAACAACATGATGGCGCACGCCGTGATCGCCTTCACCGCCTACTTCCTCTTCGGAGGCTGGCGGCTGCTGGGCCGCTACCACGCCGGCAGCGTGAGCATGCCGGGCGCCACGGCGGGCGCCGACGGCGACGCACCGGCGGGCAGCGAGTTCACGCGGGCGCAGTGGCTCACGCTTGGCGTCATCGGCACCCTCGTGACCGGCGTCGTGTTCTTCGACGTCGACGTCGGCCTGGGCGCCTTCACGGCGGCCGTGGTGCTCTCGCTGCTGAAAGCCGGGGACGAGCTCGAGGCCGTCAAGATCATGCCGTGGCGCGTCATCATGCTGGTGTGCGGCGTGACCGTCCTCATCTCCGTCCTCGAGGCCACCGGCGGCCTCGACCTGTTCACGCGGGTGCTGGCCGGCATGTCCACCCCGAACACGGTGACCGCCATCATCGCCTTCTCGACCGGGTTCGTCTCCATCTACAGCAGCACGTCGGGCGTGGTGCTCCCGGCGTTCCTGCCGACGGTCCCGGGGCTCGCCGAGCAGCTCGGGGGCGTCGCGCCGCTGGCGATCGCCTCGTCAATGAACGTCGGCGCGCACCTCGTCGACGTGGCGCCGCTGTCGACGCTGGGCGCGCTGTGCATGGCCGCCGCGCCGGCCAGCGAGGACAGCCGCGCGCTGTTCAACAAGCTGCTGGCCTGGGGCTTCTCGATGACCGTCGTCGGCGGCTTCACCTGCTGGCTGCTGTTCACGGTGCTGCGGATCGGGCTCGGCTGAGACGGACCATTCAAGGAGAGAGTCATGACGAGATCGACGATGAAGTGGTGGGTGCTGATCGCGGTGCTGGCCGTGGCGGTCGTCGCGGTGCGGGCGAACGCGCCGTCCGACCTGCCGCAGATGGACGGGGTGCCCACCGCGGAACCGGAGTCGGTGGGGATGTCCGCGGCACGCCTCGAGCGTCTCGACCGGGTGATGCAGGGCTACATCGACCGCAACGAGGTCGCTGGCGTCGTGACCCTGGTGGCGCGGCGGGGCAAGGTCGTGCACTTCTCGGCCCTGGGGCAGCGCGACGTCGAGGCCGGCGCGCCGATGACCCACGACGCCATCTTCCGCATCGCGTCGATGACCAAGCCGATCGCGTCGGTCGCCCTGATGATGCTCTACGAGGAGGGCCGCTTCCAGCTCCGCGACCCGATCGCCCGCTGGCTGCCGGAGTTCGCGGACATGCAGGTGGCGTTGCCCGCGCCGCCGCAGGAGCGGCTGACCGGCCCCTACAAGACGGTGCCGGCCACCCGACCGATCACGGTGCAGCAGATCCTGACGCACACCGCCGGGCTCGCGAACAGCTACCGCGGCATCACCCAGCCCGAGTTCATGGAGGTGGTGGCGCCGCGGAAGCCGGGCGACACCGTGGGCGCCATGCTGAAGCGGCTAGCGACGCTGCCGCTGAACTTCCAGCCCGGGGACCACTGGGAGTACGGGCGGGCCACCGACGTGGTGGGGCGGCTCGTCGAGGTGCTGTCGGGCCAGACCCTCGACGCGTACCTGAAGGAACGGATCTTCGCGCCGCTCGGCATGGTCGACACCCACTTCTATCTGCCGCAGTCGAAGCTCGACCGCTTCGCGGCGCTCTACCGTCCGAACGCGGAGGGCACCATCGAGCTGGCGGAGGCGCCGACGGCGAAGAGCCGCTTCGTGGCCGAGCCGCACACCTACTTCAGCGGCGCCGGCGGGCTCGTGTCGACCGCGCGTGACTACTTCCGCTTCCACCAGATGATGCTCAACGGCGGCGAGCTCGACGGCGTGCGCATCCTCAGCCGCAAGACGGTCGAGCTGATGACCGCCAACCACACCGGCGACCAGGGCATCTGGCTGGCCGGGCCGGGCTACGGCTTCGGCCTCGGCTACGCGGTGGTCACCGACCTCGGGCCGTCGGGCACGCCGCGCTCGGAGGGCTCCTACTACTGGGGCGGCGCCTTCGGCACGATCTTCTGGGTCGACCCGTCCGAGGAGCTGATCGGCATCCTGATGGAGCAGATCCGGCCCTACACCCATCTCAACGTCCGTCCGGATCTGGCGACGATGACGTACCAGGCGATCGTCGACTGAGCCGCGATGACACGCCGGGCCGCCCCCCTTTGACGCGGCGGCCCGGCGTGTCATGATCCGATCGGAGGGGGCAGGGCGACCGGCATGACTGGAGACGGCGCGATGGAGAGTCCCGTCACGCAGGCGCAGTTCGACGCCTTCCTGGTAGAGTTCCGCCAGCTCAAGGAAAACTCGGTCACGAAGCACGACGTCTTTCAGGTCGTGTTCCTGGTGCAGACCGCCTACTTCGCGGTCGTCGTCGGCACCGTCGTCGTGCTGAACGCCGTCGGGCTGCTCTGAGCCCGGACGGATGCCCCGCCCCCGACCCCGTCGAGTACGTCGGACCCGTCGATTGCGGCCGATAACCTGGATCGGGCGCGCAGCCCGCCCCAGGTGAGCGGCCATGGTCGACGAACGATCCGGCAGAGCAGGAACGAATCCGTTTCGCAGCGCGGCACGGCGCCCCTGGCGCTCGTGCGCTGCGCTGCTGCTGGCCGCCGCCGCGGCCGCTCCTGCGGGCGCCCAGACGTCCGGGACCATCGAGGGCGCGGTCGTCGATACGCAGGGGCTGGCCGTGCCCGGCGCGACGGTGACGCTCGCGGGCGAGACGCTGATCGCGCCGGTCGTCACGGTCACGCTCGTCGACGGGTCGTACCGCTTCCGGGCGCTCGGGCGCGGGTCCTACGATCTGACGTTCGAGCTGCCCGGGTTCCGGACGCTCGTCCGCGAGGGCGTCCTCGTCGAGGGCAACCGGGTGATCCGGATCGACGCGGCGCTGGAGCCCGCCGCCCTGGCCGAAACCGTGACGGTCGCGGGCGCGGCGCCGGTCGTGGACATCCGGACCACGGCGCTCGTGAACGACTTCGGCGAAGCGGAGCTGCAGGAGGTGCCCTCGGCCACCGACGTGTGGGCGGTGCTCGGCCAGACGGCCGGCGTCCGCATGCGCGGCTTCGACGTGGGCGGCTCGCACAAGAGCCAGCAGACCGGCTACGAGAGCTTCGGCGTGCGGAGCCAGAACCGGATTCTCGCCGACGGCGTCGACACGACCGAGGGCAGCGGCGGCACGGGGTTCTACTTCGACTACTACTCCATCGAGGAGTTCACCACCACGGCCGCCGGCGCCGACGTCGAGATGACGGCGCCGGGCTCGCTCGTCATGATGACGATGAAGAGCGGCGGCAACGACTTCAGCGGCCTGTTCCACGGCGACTACGAGCACGAGAGCTTCGTGGGCGAGAACCGCGACGCCGACCTCGAGGCGCGCGGCTACACCGGCAACCCGAACCTGCTCTTCTTCGAGACCCACGCCGACGTCGGCGGGCCGATCGTGCGCGACCGCGCCTGGTTCTACGCGTTCTACAACCACTTCCGCATCGACAAGGCGGTCTCGGGGGTGGATCGCGCCGTGGCCACCGACCTGGGCGACTTCGACAACTTCGGGGGCAAGGTGACGGTGCGGCTGACCGACCGGGACCGGTTGATCGGCTACTCGCAGTGGGGGCTCAAGGAGAAGCCGAAGCGCGGGTTGTCGGCCGACGTCGGCCCCGACTCGGTGCTGGCGCAGGCGAGCTGGAGCTTGGCCCACAAGGCGGAATGGCAGCGCGCGTGGAACGACCAGACGTTCATGACCGCCGCGTTCAAGCACTTCGGGCTCTCGTGGCCGATGGTGCCGCAGGTCGATCCCGCGCAGCAGCCGCCGCGCCTGGACACGGCAACCGGCCGGCTGAGCGGCGCCGGCTGGTTTCCGGGCATCGATGGTGCGCCCCCGTTCACCTTCGTGCGCCGCAAGCCGCAGGCCACCGTGACCCTGAACCATTACGCGCCCGACTTCGGCGGCAGCCACGATCTCAAGATGGGCTACGAGTTCCAGATCGACAGCAGCCGGTTCGGCTCGAACGCCAATTCCGGGCACGTCCGCTACCTCGACGACAGCGCCAATGCCCGCCCGTTCGGCGTCGACCGCATCATGCTCTTCAGCATGCCCGCCGAGGGCGAGATCGCCTCCGACAACCGGAACCGGCATCACGCGGCGTTCGTCCAGGACACGTGGCGGCCCGTGGACCGGCTCTCGCTGAACCTGGGCGTCCGCTACGAGCAGCAGCGAACGTACTTCCTGGACGCCGTATCCAACCCCTTCCTGGCCGACTTCTTTCCCGCCGGCACCACCGCGGGCCGGACGAACGTCCTCTGGAACACCTGGGCGCCGCGGCTCGGCGTGACGTTCGCGCTGGCGCCGGACACGGTACTGAAGGGACACTACGGCCGCTACTACGTGAACCTGGCCGACTCGCACGGGGTCGCCAATCCGGCCAGCACGGCCTGGATCCGCTACGCCTTCCTCGATCCGAACGCCAACGGGCTATACGACGGCCCCCACGAGCTGGGGGTGAAGCTGGACGACCTGGGCGCCACCGGCACCGAGCTGCGCGCCGAGGGAACGGCCGTCGACCCCGACCTGGCGCCGGAGTACGTCGACGAGATCAGCGTCTCGCTGGAGCACGAGGTGGCGGCGGACACCTCCCTGCGGTTCTCCTACGTGCGCAAGGACGTCAGCGGCGACAGCGGCATCTGGAACGCCCCGCAGCAGGGCGCGCTGCGCGCCGGGCGGGGCATCTCGTGCGCCGTGGATCCCGCGTGGGACTGCCCGCTGAACGCCCTGACCGGCGGCGTGCTGAACGTGCAGAGGGTGCCCGACGACGTGGCCGGGCTCGTCGACAACCGGCTCACGGCCTTCCCCGGCCTGGAGGCAGCCTACGACACGCTGCAGGTGGCCGTGAACCGGCGCTTCAGCGGCGGCTTCCTGCTGCAGGCCAGCTTCGACTACCAGTGGCGGGACGAGTTCCGCGCGGCCGGCGGCGAAAACCGGAGCCCGCTCTTCGCGGACCCGCTGGTCGTCGGCTCGGGCGGGCACGGCCGGATCTGGCAGAACCACAGCCTCGACGTCGGCGGCCGGCAGGCGACCACCAACTGGGGGGGCCGCCTGCTGGCGCGCTACACGCTGCCGTACGAGGTCGGGCTGTCGGCCAACGTCCGGCACCAGAGCGGCTGGCCGTACGCCCTGATCCAGCGCGTGGACATCCCGGGCACCGGCACCAACCAGCCGATCTTCCTCACCGACCTGGCCGCCAACCGCTCCGAGAACGTGACGCTGGCCGACCTGCGCCTCGACAAGGCGTTCGCCGTCGGCGGCAGCGGCCGGCTGACCCTGATGCTGGACCTCTACAACCTCTTCAACGCCAACGCGGTGACCAACTTCTCGCTCCGCACGGGGGACGCCGAGCGCGTCATCGCCGCGCTCGACCCCCTGGCGATGAAGCTCGGCGTGCGGTACGAGTTCTGAGTCGGAGGGCACGCCGGATGAGGCTGCTGCACTACCTCGAGATCCGCAACTTCAAGCGCTTCGGCGACACGCAGCGCATCGAACTCGACCACCCGGCAGTGCTCATCGGGCCGAACAACTGCGGCAAGACGACCGCCATCCAGGCGCTTGCCCTGTGGTCCCAGGCGGTGAGGGCCTGGCAGGAGAAGAAGGGGGAAGCTCCGCCCAGGGAGCGTACATCGACGTCGCTCAACCGTCTCAACATCGTCTCGGTGCCGGTGCAGCGCACGCGCTACTTCTGGCACAACGCCGCGGTGCGGACGGGCAACCGGGACATACACCTGCAGATCAAGGTTGGCGTGCTGCACGACAGCCGCGTCGAGCCGGTCACGATGACCTTCCGCAACCAGGGCGAAGACCTGGTGTACTGCACTCCCGCTACCGAGACGTTGGAGCGTCGCGAGGTGATCGAGACGGCGGCAGAGGTGAAGGTCGAGCTGCTCTACCCGATGTCGGGGCTGGAGACCGAAGAGCCGGTGCTGCAACGTGGGCGGATCGACGTGCTCCTCGGACAGGGACAGACGGCGCAGGTGCTGCGCAACCTCTGTCTGCTGGTGTGGCAGGACAACCGGCAACACTGGGACCGGATCGCCGAGTGGATGAGGAGACTGTTTCATATCGACCTGCGGGCTCCGGTCCAGACCGGGCGAGGGAGCATAGATCTGCATTATCGGCAGGAAGGGGTGAAGGAAGCGCTCGACATCGCGCTGGCGGGACGCGGCCTGCAGCAGATGCTGCTGATCTTCGCGTACCTCTACTCGCATCGCGGCAGCGTGCTGCTGATCGACGAACCGGATGCGCACCTGGAGATACTGCGTCAAAAGCAGGTCTACGTGTTGCTGCGCGAGCTCGCGGCCGAGAACGCATCGCAGGTGATTCTCGCCACGCACTCGGAAGTGATTCTCAGCGAAGCCCTAGACCACAACCTCACGCTGCTACTGGCCGGTCGCAGCGACGACCTCGCAGCGAAGACGGACATCAGGAGCACGCTCAGGCACTACGGCGCCGAGCACTACGTTCGCGCCAGGCAACGAGGCTACGTGTTCTACGTTGAAGGCGGCACGGACGTGGAGGTGCTGAGATCTCTGGCCAGGAGAATCGGCCATACGGTAGAGCAGGTGTGGGACGAGCGGATCAACTCGTTCTACGTCCAGGACAACTTTCCGGAGGACGGCCTCGATGCGGAACTGGCGCGAGTCGAAGGAGGATTCGGTCTGAGTCCGCGGGAGCATTTTTTTGCGTTGCGGAGCATGGTCCCCGAACTCCGGGGGCTCGCGCTGCTGGACAGTGACGGCAGAGAGCGCGCCGATTCCGATGACGGCGGGCTCCGGATCTCGTACTGGCGTCGCTACGAGTGCGAGAACTACGTAGTGACGCCGGACACGTTGAGGAGCTTCGCACGGGATCGGTACAGCGACGCGCCGCCCCTGTTCGCGGGGCTCGGAGAGATTGACGAAGTCCTCGACGCCTTGATCCTGGAGCGGGTCTTCGAGGGGCGCGAAGGCGACTTCGCCGTGTGGAAAGCGGCGGATGCGGCTGCAAGCCGACTTGTGTGGACAGGCCAGACCGAGCGAGTCAAGCTCAGCGACTTCGCGGAGGACTTCTTTCGGCGGCTTGCCGACCGGCTCGGGCACGCGATGTTGTTGCGGAAGGGCGAACTGCATCGACTCGTGGATTTCATGTCGAATGACGAGATCCCCGAGGAAGTCGCCACCAAGCTGGATCTGCTTGAAGAGCTGTTCAGGAGTGCGCGGCCGGAAGAGGAGTCCTGACGCTCTGCCGAAGGTCTGTCGACCAGCGGCTCCGGATCTCGCAAAACCAACGCTCGCCGTCGTCCCTCATCCCGTTGACAACCCAGCGACAAAATGACCATGCTGGTCATGTGAGCATTGCGACGAACGTGGCGGCGCTCAAGGCCCGGCTCGGCGAGTTCCTGAGGCAGGTCAAGGCCGGCAACGACGTGATCGTCACTGAGCGCGGCGTTCCGATCGCGCGCCTGACTGGTCTGGATCCCCTCGAGCAACGCGCGGCCAGGCGTGTCTGCCTGGCGCGGGCCGGCGTGCTCGCGCTGGGCCGTGGAACACAGCCTGCAGCACTGCACATCCCGCCGCGTGGCGAGCCCGTCGGGCGGGATGTGCTTGATGCCCTGCTCGCGGAACGCGCCGAGTCCCGGTGATGTTCTGGGACAGCTCCGCTCTGATTCCCCTCATTGCTCCCGGAAGCGAGTTCGGCAAGCCTAACCGAGCGGTTGATGGACGAGGAGAACATCACCATCTGGTGGGGCACACCCGTTGAGTGCCTGTCCGCGATCCATCGACGGCATCGCGAAGCACCGCTCGAGGACGTCGCCTTGTCCAACGCGATCGGTCGCCTGCGGGTGCTCAGAGAACACGCCGACGCCGTCGTGCCGACCGACAGCCTCCGGTGGCACGCCGGTCGCCTGCTCGCCGTCCATCCGCTGCGTGCCCCCGACGCTCTTCAGCTTGCCGCCGCATTGGCCTGGTGTGAGGATCAGCCTCGCGGCGAGGGCCTCCTGACTCTCGATCTCCGACTCCGGGACGCCGCGGTCCGGGAAGGCTTCAACGTGCTGCCGTAGCGCACCTCGGGGCGGGACCACCGCCAGCGACCACGCGCGTAGGCCGGCTCTCGTCGGCAGGTTTCAAGCGACGTGATCCCGCACGTAGTCTGCCAACACGCGATTGACGAGCGTTTTGTACCCGATGTGGCGCTTGGCCGCCCCGTTCCGCAGGGCCTCCAGCACGTCCGGGTTGGCCCCACTCGCCGTCCTGCCGCGTGATGATGAACAGGGACGGCACGGTGCGGTAGGCCGTGCCGTCCGCGTGGCGGCGGCTGAACACGAGCGCCGCGCGGGCGTCCTCCAGCGGGTCCTGCGCCGACACCGGCACGGCCGGCGCGGCGGCGAGAGCCAGGAGTCTGCGCCGTACAACGCTGCAGACTCCGCAAGGCGCGCACAGC